>JBMNUR010000008.1:0-30382 GCA_050946395.1 Peptococcales bacterium | reverse complement strand
AGACAAAAAAAGCTTTTCAAAAGCTGCCAAAGCTTTATTTTTAACTCAACCCGCTGTTAGCTTTCAAATTCAAATGTTAGAGGAATATTACGGAACAAGACTATTTGATAGGGTTAGCCGTAATATTAGTCTAACAGAAGCAGGTCATTTATTACTACGATATGCTAATCAAATGAGCAAGCTTCAAAGTGAATTAGAACGAGAAATGCAGGAACTAACTGGTACCGCTAAGGGTAGGCTTTTAATTGGGGCTAGTACCACTATAGGAGAATATATCATTCCCTATTTGTTAGGTGCTTTTAAGAAGAAGTTTCCAGAAGTAGAACTATCTTTAGAAGTAGGTAATACAGAGGATATTGAAAGCAGGATTCATGATACTACTTTAGATATTGGTTTAGTAGAAGGACCAATATCTACTAAGGATATTGAAAAAGAAGCTTTTCTAGGTGACAGAATGGTTTTAATTGTACCTCCTGATCACCCTTGGGCAGGTCGTGAAAAGATTTCTGTTCATGAACTAGATAAGTATCCATTTATTACTAGAGAAAAAGGTTCCGGGACTAGATTGGAAACTGAGCAACATTTAAAACAAGCAGGCTTTTCAATTAATAATTTAAATGTCATTATGGAATTAGGTAGCACTTCAGCTATTAAAGCCGCCGTGGAAAGTGGTTTGGGTATATCCATCATTTCTAAATGGGCTGCTAAAGAAAAAGTCAGAATGGGACAATTAGCTCAATTAACATTTAAAGAGGATAGCTTTGAACGTGAATTTACTGTAATTCATCATAAGAAAAAGTTTCGTACCCAGGCTGCTGATGAATTTTTATCTTTTATCAAATCCAATGAGACTCTAGATTTACTAGAAAAATAAGGGAAGCACATACGTGCTTCTCTTATTTTATGATAAACATAAGTTTTGATTATATAAAAACTTATTTTCACTGAGTAGGTATTAAAAATCCTTTGTAGAATAGTAAAAAATAACTACGTATTTTTAGTGCATACTACCCAAATGGAGGAGAATATCGTGAACCCTAAAAATGAACAAGATTATTATCTAAAAATTAAGTGGCTCACATTTGTTATTCCGGTTTTGGGAGTAGCTATGTATGAGTTTTTGAGATTTGAAGTATTTAACGAGTTTCTTAGTCCAATAACTAATAGTTTAATTTTAACATTATTTGTAGGAATCTTTGGCTTTATATTTTCCACTTGGCTTTTTAGAAAAATCCAAACAATTCATAATACTTTATTTTGGGAGCAGCATCGTTTGAAAATTATTTTTCAGCATACCTCTGATGGAATTATTGTTTTAGATGAAAACTGCAAAGTTATTGCTCTTAATCCTGCCGCTGAAAGATTAACAGGTTGGAATAAGAAGGAGGTAATAAATAAATTTACATGTGATTTAATGAATGGGTGTTCAAAAAGTAAAGAGATTTGTTGGAACTCACCCAGCCCAGATTGCATGAGTGTAGACTGTGGACATAGAGAATGTTGGGGTAGGACTTGTTTAAACAAACAAGTATCTTTTCCATATATCGAAATGTGCATCTTACGTAAAGATGGTAGGAAAATTAAAATAGCTGCCAGTTATTCATATATTCCGGCTTTTGGGATACAAAAACCCCAGGTAAAATTAGTAATTAGGGATATTTCCGAAAGAAAAGAATTTGAAAAAACAATTCAGAATTACGCAACTTTAGAAGAAAGGTATAGATTAGCTCGGGAAATGCACGATGGGTTGGCACAAGCTTTAGTTTATTTAAACATTAAGGTCCATAATATTCAGAAAAAAATTGAAAAACAAAACAGTAACCCTATGCTTAAAAATGATTTAGCAGAAATAAGACAGATTACCAGGGAAGCTGTTAGTGAGGTTAGACAAAATATTTTTGCTCTTAAAACGCCACCTATGGAGGAAACTAGTTGTTTTCGCCTTTGGATTGAAGATTATTTAAAACACTTTGGTTCGATCAATCACATTGAGACGGAATTTACTTGTGATTCATTAGATGCTTATATCTTATCCACGGAAATCAAAGTACAGCTAATAAGGATTATTCAGGAGGCTTTAAGTAATATTCGTAAACATGCTAGAGCTACAAAGGCAACTATTTTTTTAACTAGAAACAAAAAAGAAATTATTATTAGAATTTTCGACAACGGTAAAGGTATTAATTATAAGGATTTGGAAAAGGGTAGAGACCATTTCGGTCTAACGATTATGCAAGAACGTGCCCAGATTATAGGTGCAGACTTAAAAATTGTGCCCCATGAACCACGGGGTACCCTAGTAGAACTAGCAATACCCGTTGACAACACGTGTCAAAAGTTTGCATAAAATTTGCATTAATATCTGAAGGAGGACAAAAATGCAAAAATTCAAGGTACTCTTAGTTGATGATCATCCATTATTTCGTAAGGGAATGGTTAGTTTATTAAGTGAATTAGAAGAGTTAGAGATAGTTGGAGAGGCAAGTAATGGTAAAGAAGGAATTTTAGAAGCAAAGCGGCTCAAACCGGATATTATTATTCTTGATGTGGAAATGCCTGTATTAAGTGGTATTGAAGCAGTTAGGCACATGAAAGAAGCTTTACCTAATGCAAAAGTGGTAATGCTTACTATTTCCGATGATGATGATAACTTGTTTAGATCAATAAAAAATGGTGCCCAAGGGTATTTATTAAAGAGTATGGATCCCGAAGATTTGATTAAGGAAATTAAAGGATTATTGAGGGGAGAAGCCGCCCTTTCAAGAACTATTGCAAGTAAGATTTTAAGGGAATTTAATAATCTTTCCCAAAGAAATCAAAAAGAAGTTGACTACCAAAAGTTTAAATTAACAGACCGAGAAGCAGAAGTTTTAGTTCAAGTAGCCCAAGGGATTACTAATAAAGAAATTGCCATGAATTTAGCTATAACCGAAAACACAGTAAAAAACCATATTTGCAATATAATGGAAAAACTTCATTTAAAAAACCGGGTGCAATTAGCTACTTTTGCTTGGAAAGAAGGATTGGTTGAAAATTAAAGAGAGGGGCAAGATGAAGGAAATAATCGACATTTTAAAGGACAATGCTTCCCTTCTTAAAGATGAATATCATCTTTGTTGTTATGATCCTGCTATGTGGCTAGAAAAGGGAGCAGTTTAAAGTATTATCGCCCTAATAGATGGTGATGATAGTTTACAAAATTTTTGGTTTCAAACCCTGTGGGAAATGGACCTTGGTCTTGGCCACTTAAACTATTAACACCAAAACAAGTAGATATACATGTACTAACCTACAAAGTACAATCAGGGTATGATTTGGCTAAAATACTTAATAATCCTAATTTGATTACTAATTATTTGGAGGAAAAATTGATTATTTATGTATATTTACCGACCGAAAAAGAACAACAAGAGTATTATTTCATAGATGATTTTAAAAGTATTACAGAATTTTTTCAGGTGATTGAAGAATATTTTGGAAGATATGTTTTGTTTGACGTAGAAAAAGGCAATGTTTTTATAGAAAGTTCCGAAGGGCCATATGTAGTTACTCTTTAGCATATAATAAATTAGGACGAAAAGGCTGTCGCAATTTCCTCTGCCTATATAAATGCCCCATATTTCCTTTAGATGAACATTTTAAAAGACTTACTTTTAAAATAGAATTAGTAGTTGATAGTTTAACAAAAGAGGTAACGGGTATAATAATTTATGACATAGGTGGAGAAGTATTGGCTAAAATTAATGAAGAAGGGGAGTTTGAAATAGCCTAAATAGGGGTGGTATTTTGGATTTTCCTGAGTATGATATTCTTATTATTGGGTGTGGCCCGGCAGGTCTTTCGGCATCAGTTAATACAACTATTCGTAATAAAAAAACAATTGTTTATGGTGGTGACTTTTGTAGTCCTAAGCTTAATAGAGCTCCCCATGTAAATAACTACCTAGGTTTTTCTAATGTATCAGGTGAGGATTTACGTCAAAAATATCTAGATCATATTGAAAAATTAGCAATTAAAATAGAAAATCAAAAAATTGATAGTGTTTATTCTTCAGATGGTGCTTTTAATGTAGTAAGTAAAGGGAAGATGATTATTTGCAAGGCTCTGATTATTGCTATAGGCCTCCAAAACCCTAAATATTTACCCGGTGAGGAAGACTTATTAGGTAAAGGTGTTGGCTATTGTGCTACTTGTGATGGTCCTTTATATAAAGGTAAAAAAGTTGCTGTAATTGGTTATAATAAACAAGCCGAGGAAGAAGCAAATTTTCTAGCCGGGATAGCCGATCAGGTTATTTTTTTGCCCATATATGAAGGACTGGGTAATCTTGACACTCGGGTACATGTTCTTAAGGAAAAACCTAAAAATTTATTAGGAAAAGAAAAGTTGCAAGCATTAGAAACCGAAGGTGAAACATTGGAAATTGATGGATTGTTTATTATCAGGGATAGTTTACCCCCGGATCAACTTTTACCTGGCCTGAATCTAAAAAAGAATGCAATTGTTGTTGATCGAAAAATGGCTACTAATATTCCTGGTGTATTTGCAGCGGGGGATTGCACAGGGCCCCCTTACCAATTGGCCAAAGCTGTAGGTGAAGGTGCAGTAGCTGGTTTAAGTGCGGTAAGCTATTTAGATGGTGCTACGTCCGAAGCTACAGAAACTACGGAAGCTACAGTTCTACAGTAGGTATGTCATCCTGAGTCCTGAGCAAAAGCAAAGAGTTACGAAGGATTTTCAGTATATTTGTTACAAAGAACATGTCATTGCGAGTCGCTAGGCGTTGCAATCCCTCCACCGGAGATTGCTTCATCGTGCTCTCGATGACATTTTTAATTTTTAGTGAAACGGAATTTTAATCTAGCATAAGCTAAACTTTTTTATACTGTAGAAATTTAGATACTTTGCTATTTTGCAAAGTGTCAAGGATTACAGTACTGAATGCGTGCTTAAAGGGAACCGAAAATGCTCGCATTTCAAAGAACCCGATCTTTATAGACCGGGTTCTTTGAGTAACCGTTCCACTTTCTCTTCATCGGGAGTAATATAGATAGTTTTTTGATTTTCGTAAATAACCATACCAGGTTTAGCTCCATTTGGCTTTTTAACATTTTTCCTTAAAGTATAGTCAACTGGTACATGGCTAGAATTATGGCCTTTACTAAAGTAAGCAGCTAAATTAGCTGCAATATCCAGGACATCTTTGGGTATTACCTTCTTTTCAGGGTTTTTAATAATAACATGAGAACCTGGAATATCTTTGACATGGAGCCAGGTATCATCATTTTTACCTAATTTGAAAGTTACATAGTCATTTTGTTTATTATTTTTGCCAACTAAGATTGTAAAACCCGCAGTTATAAAGGTTAGTGGCTTTGACTGAATAGTTCCTTTTCCTTTACTTTTATTTTTCGTTGGCCTGGCTTTTAGATATTCAGCTTCTCCCAATTCCCATCTTATTTCTTGAAGGTCAGTAAGATTTTCCGATCTAGCTAGGCTGTTTTGAATTGTTTCTAAGTAATTAATTTCTGCTAATGTTATTTTACTTTGTTTTAAGGCTTTTAGGGAGCCGGATTTCGCTTTGGCATATTTATGGAAATATTTCTGTGCATTTTCATTAGGTGTCAGGTTTGGTTCTAAGGGTATTATAACATCTTCTAATTTTTCCGAATAGAAATTAGTGACTTTTGCTTCTTTACCTTGTTTAATTTTGTAGAGATTGGCAGTAAGAAGTTCTC
Organism: Peptococcales bacterium; assembly: GCA_050946395.1. GTDB lineage: Bacteria > Bacillota > Peptococcia > Peptococcales > BICA1-8 > JBMNUR01. The sequence continues at coordinate 24,644 of JBMNUR010000008.1, read as the reverse complement.
CCCATAGTTTAAATTTATCAGCTTTTTGGCCTTCCTCTTGTTTCTCCAATTGCAAAGCAAGTTTGCGTTGGCAACGTTCCAACTCCCTAGCGAGTATTCTCTCTAAATCACCCAATTTTTGTTTAAAAAGATTTTTTTCCTCACTTTTCCCGATGAAAAATTCGATAAGATTACTCATGGATTCAAAAGTTTCATGTTCAAAACCTGTAAATTGTTTCAGATAGAATGGGGCAAAGGCAAAGGGTTTACCTGTCGAATCTTTGATAAGGGTAGGTTCATAACTTTGTTCATTAACAAGATTTTTTAACCAAGAAATACTTTTTAAAAGGCTTAGATATTCGTATTCACCTAAAAATTCTAATCTGTTGTCATAAGCAATGTCTGCTCTAACTAATAATTCTTTTGCAGTTTGAGGTCCAATGCCTTCCAGAATAGTAAGTAGGGCTTTATGGACTTTTAGCTCAGTAGAAAGATTTAAGAAACTTGTAACTAAGCTTTCTTCATTAATTTCTTCCAGGGACATTTTTTCTTGAGGGGGAGGAAGAATATATTTTTTTCCCGGAAGCACTTCCCGATATTGATTAACAGCGTGACTTAAACGTTTTATACTATCAAGAATTATTTGTTCTTCTTGTTTAATTAATATTAAGTTGCTATGTTTGCCCATAAATTCTCCAATGAGAATTCTAGTAACTTTATTTCCTAATTCATCAAACCCCTCAAATAAAAAATGGACAATTCTTTCTAATCCTTTTTGTCTGATATCGATAAGTTTTGCACCTTCTAAATGTTTTCTCAAGACCATACAAAAAAGAGGTGGTTCTAATGGATTGGGACGGGTAGTTTGTGTCATATGAAAACGTGCACTTTGTGGATTTACGGTAATAAAAAGCCTAAGGTTTTTACCCGGCTGTCGAAGAGTAATTATTATGGAGTTAGAATCAGGTTGTTGAATTTTATCTACTCGGCCACCAACTAATTGGGGTTTAAGTTCATCGACTAAGGCGTGTATGGCTATTCCATCTAAAGACATAGGTTGTCACCTCCTAATTTAAAAAGTATACCATAATTCTTTATAGTCAGTCTATAAGTCTCACAGGTTAGCTTAAATGTATGACAATTGACTTAAGGGTCTAGCTTTTGCGTCTGACATGTAACTTTTAGGTCAATTTATTGAGCCTGACCTAAAATGGTTTCCCGAAAATATTGTCATACCAATACTTAAACCTTAAATATCGGACGCAACATCCAACCCAAAAGAAGTATAAATACTCTTTGGCTTGAATAAAATTTATTTAGTACTTTACAAAGTGGGGGAAAATGCTATGGACAAAAACGCCTGGTATAATCTTGCGGGCTTTGAAGTTTTAGAAGATTTTCAGGTTAATCCCGAACAAGGTTTAGACTCCAAAGAAGCTATGCGGCGACTTGAATTGGTAGGTTATAATCAATTAGCGGAACAAAAAAGAACATCACCCTTAAAGTTATTTATTAATCAATTTAAAGATTTTATGGTTATCGTTTTATTAGTTGCAACAATTATTTCAACTATTTTAGGGGAGTATGCTGATGCTATTACGATTATGGTCATTGTCATCGTTAATGCCATATTAGGATTTGTGCAAGAATATCGTGCGGAAAAATCAATGGAAGCATTAAAAAAGTTAATTGCGCCGGAAGCACTAGTAAAAAGAGATGGTAGAGAGATCCAAGTACCTGCACGAGAATTGGTACCAGGTGATTTAGTTTTATTGGAAACCGGGGATATTATACCTGCGGACTTACGTTTATTGGAAACCATACAATTAGAAATAGAAGAATCTTCTTTAACTGGTGAATCTGTACCTGTCAAAAAAAATGCGGATAATGTTTATCCTTTAAATACTGGCTTGGGTGACAGAAAAAATATGGCCTATATGAGTACTACCGTAACACGGGGTAAAGGAATAGGCTTGGTAGTAGAAACCGGAATGCAGACGGAAATGGGACAAATTGCCGGATTAATACAAAAAATAAGTGATGAAGAAACACCTTTACAAAAACGCTTAGCCCAATTGGGACGTTGGCTGGTAGTATTTTGTCTTTTAATTGTGTTGGTTGTTGTTATAACAGGTATTTTACGAGGCGAATCCATATATCAGATGTTTTTAGTTGGAGTAAGTCTTGCGGTGGCAGCTATCCCCGAAGGCCTTCCAGCTATAGTAACTATTGCTTTAGCTGTTGGGGTACAGAAGATGCTAAAGAGAAGAGCAATCATTAGAAAACTTCCTGCCGTAGAAACTTTGGGATGTGCTACTGTAATTTGCTCGGATAAGACAGGAACTTTAACCCAAAATGAGATGACCGTAAGGCAATTGGTCGTTAGTAATGAATTTATACAAATTACTGGTGAAGGTTATGACCCTAAAGGTGAGGTAATAATTTCCGGAGACAAATCAGTTGATAAAAATAAAAGTGCTCTCGATTTAGCTTTTAAAATTGCTTCTCTTTGCAATAATTCCAAGTTACAAAGAGCAGATACAGTTATTACCGGGTTATTTAGGAAAAATGATAAAAACACATGGAGAATATTGGGTGATCCCACTGAAGGTGCGCTTCTAGTTTTAGCAGCCAAAGCAGGTATTTGGCGAGATAATGTAGAAAAAAATGAAGAGCGAGTATATGAAATTCCTTTTGATTCTGAACGTAAGAGGATGTCAGTAATTTACCGCCGACAAAATAAATATAATGTTTACACCAAAGGTGCTCCCGATATTGTTTTAGAAAATTGTAATCAGGTATGGTGGGAAGGAAAGTTAGTCCCTCTTACACCAAAAATTAAACAAAAGATTCTAGATAATAATGATAAAATGGCTCAACAAGCCTTACGTGTTTTAGGGCTTGCTTATAAAGAACTTCCTCTAAACTTTGATTATGAAAAAAATGAAGGTGCAGTTGAAAGAGATTTGATTTTTGTCGGGCTGGCAGGGATGATAGATCCGCCTCGCCCTTCGGCTATTAAAGCAGTAGCAGTCTGTAGAAATGCAGGTATCAAAACAGTCATGATTACCGGTGACCATAAAACAACTGCTGAAGCAATAGCCAAGGAATTGAAAATCTATAATGAAAAGGATATAGTTTTAACAGGGAACCAATTAGATCAAATGTCAGACCAAGAATTAGACAAAGTTGTTAATAATGTTACTGTGTATGCTCGGGTTTCACCTAAACATAAACTTCGGATTGTCAAAGCTCTTAGAGGACAGGGGCATGTAGTAGCCATGACCGGTGATGGGGTTAATGATGCTCCAGCTATTAAGGAAGCAGATATAGGCATAGCCATGGGGATAACCGGTACTGATGTTACTAAAGAATCATCTTCTATGATTTTAGGTGATGATAATTTTGCTACTATTGTGGCTGCTGTTGAAGAAGGCAGAGCTATTTACGATAACATTAGAAAATTTATCAGATACCTTTTATCTTGTAATGTGGGCGAAGTACTGACAATGTTTTTTGCTTCTTTAATGGGTTTACCTTTACCCCTATTACCCATCCAAATATTATGGGTTAATTTAGTTACAGATGGTCTTCCGGCAATGGCTTTAGGTGTAGATAAGGCTGATCCGGATATTATGTATAGAAAACCCCGGCACCCTAAAGAGAGTATTTTTGCCTATGGTTTGGCTAGAAGGATTGCTGTTCGTGGTACCTTAATAGGTCTTGGTACACTTTTAGTTTTTATAATGGGTTTTTATTTAAATGGTCAAAATTTGGTCATAGCTCGAACAATGGCCTTTACAACTCTAGTTTTCTCCCAATTGTTTCATGTTTTTGATTGTCGTTCAGAACGTTATTCCATTTTTGAATTGGGATTATTCTCAAACCCCTTACTAGTTGGTGCAGTGAGTTGTTCAGTAATCATGCATCTTTTAGTTATTTATGTACCTTTTTTCCAACCCATTTTTAAAACTATTCCTTTATCTTTATCTGACTGGTTAATTATTATCGTTGTTTCGGGTGGAACAACAATACTTCAAAATATTTATCGAAGTTTAAAGAAATATTATTTAGTGACTTCTGGGCGAAGATTGTGGGTCTGATAAAAACCTTTGGGCAAGTGTCTTACTCAAAAGCTGGTCACATAGCTATTGTCTGACCCTAGGGTTAAAGCCCAAAGTAGATGTCAGACGCAATAAATTGCCCTAGTCAGACTTTAAAGCTTAACGTGAAAGGAGAATATTTATGGATTTTACCAAAGTGCATGGTCTAGGAAATGATTTTATTCTCATTAATGCCTTAGAAAAGAATGATTCTTTGGATTATTTTGCTCTTGCACCAAAACTTTGTGATCGTTACTTTGGCATTGGTGCTGATGGAATATTGTTAATTTTGCCTTCACATGTAGCTGATATACGGATGCAGATTATAAATTCCGATGGTAGTGAGGCTGAAATGTGTGGTAATGGTATTAGATGTTTTGCAAAATACGTCTACGAACAAGGAATTATTAATAAAACCATTATGAAAGTAGAGACTTTAGCGGGAATAATCATTCCGGAAATTATACTAGAGGATAACAAGGTTGTTTCAATTCGAGTAGATATGGGTGAACCTCAATTAGAACGATCCAAAATTCCCATGCTAGGTAGTTCAGGTCAAGTTATTAAAGAGAAACTCAAGGTTTTAGACCGTGACTTTGAAATAACTACCGTTAGTATGGGGAACCCCCATTGTGTTATTTTTGTTCCCGATTTAAAAGAAATTGAAATTGAAAAGTGGGGACCTTTAATTGAAAAACATCAGGTTTTCCCCCGTAAGACAAATGTGGAATTTGTTCAGGTGATTAATCCCCAGGAAGCAGTGTTACGAGTTTGGGAAAGGGGTGCGGGAATAACTTTAGCCTGTGGTACTGGAGCTTGTGCCACCTTAACAGCTGGAGTATTAAACAATCTTCTTAATCGCCGAGCTAATATCAAGTTACTGGGTGGAGAATTAAATGTAGAATGGGCAGAAAACAATCATTTGTATATGACTGGCCCGGCGGTAGAAGTTTTCCGGGGAAAATGGTTATTATAAATTAGGCTAAGGATAGGTTAATATTTCATATATAGCGGCGGACGACCCTGTCCGTCCATTTTTTTGGCTTTTTTGCAGGAATACCCTCATAAAAAGAGAATTCATTAGCTTATATGCTTGTTTTAAGAAGTTTTGGTTAATTATAGATAATAGGATTTTAAATTAGGAGGAACAATATGCGAAGCATGACTGGTTATGGGCGAGGAGAAGCCGAGGAATTGGGCAAAAAATTCACAGTAGAAATTAAATCAGTAAATCATCGTTATTCTGAAATAATTATTAAACAACCCAGACAATATCTGTTTTTAGAGGAAAATATTAGAAGGATGGTTCAGAAGTATATTCAAAGAGGTAGGGTGGAAATTTATATTAAAGTAGAGGATGTAGGTCTGAAAAAACCGGAAATTAAAGTTGACAAAGAGAATGCGATAGCTTATTATAATAATTTGAAGGATTTGGCTTTTAACCTCGGAATTTCTCCAAATATCAATATTCATCAATTAGCCACATTACCTGAAGTAATTAAATTAGAGGATATAGAAGAAGATCTTGACCAGATTTGGGTAGCGATGGAAAAATCGGTAAAAAAAGCCTTAGAACAGCTTTTAAATATGCGAGCAACCGAGGGGGAAACTTTAAAAAAAGATTTAGAGCAAAGAATTATTCTGCTAAAAGATCTTTGCGAAAAAATCAGTTTACGGAGTCCTCGTGTTGTAGATGAATATAGGGAAAAGCTACATACCCGTATTAAAGAATTATTAGATGAAACTCAATTTGATGAAAATAGATTTACTCAGGAAATTGTTTATTTTGCCGAGAAATGTAGTATTACTGAAGAGTTAGTCCGCTTACAAAGTCATTTTAAACAGTTCAGTCATTCCTTGAATTCCCAGGAAAGTGTAGGTCGTAAGCTGGATTTTCTTGTGCAAGAGTTAAATCGTGAAATCAATACTATAGGGTCCAAGGCTAATGACCTGGAAATTTCACAACTTGTTGTGGAAATGAAAAGTGAAATAGAAAAAATAAGAGAACAGGTGCAGAATATTGAATAAAGTTGGTAGGTTGGAAAGTTGGAAGAAACGATTAAGATTTTGCTTTGCTAGGTTTTTTCTTTTGTCATTATGAGCATAACGAAGCAATCTAAAGCTACTGACTACTTACTATCGACTATCGTCTTTAGACTAACCCCAAAAGATGACTATTACTTACTAGTTACTAGCATTAGCCATTAGTAACTAACAGGAGGGTAAAATGAGTATTAAATTGATAAATATTGGTTTTGGCAATATTGTTTCTGCCAATAGAATTGTAGCAATTGTCAGTCCTGAATCAGCCCCTATTAAAAGAACAATTCAAGAAGCCAGGGATCGGGGTATGTTAATTGATGCTACATATGGTCGTCGAACAAGAGCGGTTATCATTACGGATAGTGACCACATTATACTCTCTGCAGTTCAACCGGAAACTGTGGCCCATCGTTTAGCAGTAAGGGATACTCCCATACATAATGAAGAACAAGAAGATTGAACGAGACGACCATCCCCAGTCATTAGAGACGGGGATTTAGGGCAGGTTAGTTCTGTGTTAAAAGGAGTTGTTGTTTGTATGATTAAGGAAGGAATTTTAATAGTCTTATCGGGTCCTTCCGGTGCAGGTAAAGGTACTATTTGTAAAAAACTATTAAAAGAAACAAATATTCAATACTCCATATCCGCAACTACTCGTAAAGCTCGGCCAGGAGAAGAAGATGGGCGAGATTACTTTTTTATCTCTAAAGAAGAATTTGAAAATAAACTTCAAGAAAACGGTTTTTTAGAATGGGCGCAAGTATATGATAATTATTATGGTACACCCAAACAATTCGTAGAAGAGGTGCTAGCCCAGGGTAAGGATTGTATATTAGAAATAGATCCTCAAGGGGCAAAAAAGGTAAAGGAAGAAAATCCTGATTGTGTATTAATTTTTATTGCTCCTCCATCCATGGAAGAATTAGAAACACGGATAACAAATCGTGGTACCGAAAATTTATCGGAGATAACTAAAAGACTAAGTTGTGCGCGAGAAGAGATGCTCTCAATGCAAAATTATGATTATGTAGTTGTTAATGATCAGGTTAGTGAGGCCGTGAAAAAGATTCAGGCTATTCTTATTGCGGAAAAGTGTAGCATAAAAAGAAATAAGGGAGGAATTCCTTCATGATTAAACCCTCAATTGATGTGTTAGTAAAAAAGGTTGATAGTAAGTATTCTTTAGTTGTTGCTGCTGCTAAGCGGGCTCGCAACATAGTTGAAGGATCACAGGTTTTAGTGGAAACCGATTCAAGCAAACCCGTTACCCGTGCTTTATATGAAATTGCTGCCGGCAAAATAACCTACGAAAGAACTAAGACGGGAATTAAGTAAGTTAAATAGTGGACAGTGAAGTCACTAAAAACGATTGGAGTTTTTACATATGTTTACAAATAAAACTATCGTTGTTGGTGTAACCGGAGGTATTGCGGCTTATAAGTCGGCAGAAATTGTTAGCCGCTTAAAAAAAACAGGTGCAAATGTTCACTGTATTATGACTGAAGGGGCGCAGGCTTTTCTCACGCCCCTTACTTTGCGTACATTATCAGGGAATCCTGTTGTCGTTAATATGTTCGAAGAACCTAAAAGGTGGAATGTAGAACATGTTGCTTTAGCCGAGAAAGCTGACATTTTTTTAATCGCTCCGGCAACAGCTAATATAATAGGTAAATTAGCTCATGGAATAGCGGACGATTTTTTATCTACTACTGTTTTAGCGACCTGCGGAAAGGTTATATTAGCTCCTGCTATGAATGTAAATATGTACAATAACTCCATTGTGCAAGAAAATATTGCCAAATTAAAAAGCAGGGGTTACCATTTTATTGGGCCTGATGAAGGAAACTTGGCTTGTGGTGATATCGGTAAAGGTAAAATGACTGAACCCGAAAAAATAGTTGAATTTCTATTAGGTTTTTTCCGTCAAGATTTTATAGGACATAATATTTTGGTTACCGCAGGCCCAACAAGAGAACCGATTGATCCAGTTCGTTATTTAACCAATCGGAGTAGTGGAAAAATGGGTTATGCTCTTGCCAGGTGTGCCCAACTTAGAGGGGCAAATGTTACTTTAATATCCGGTCCAACAAATTTGGAGAAGCCACCAGGTGTAACTTTAATTTCCGTAGAAACTGCTAATGACATGTTTGCAGAGGTCAAAAAACATTTTAGCCAGCAGGATATTATTATCAAATCAGCGGCAGTGGCTGATTATCGTCCTCATAGTTATCAACCAATTAAAATCAAAAAAAATGATGAAGATCTTGTGATTCCACTTCTCAGAAATCCCGATATTTTAAGTTTTCTTGGGGAAAATAAAGGTAATAGGATTTTAGTTGGTTTTGCTGCCGAAACTAATGATTTAAAAGAAAATGCTCAAAAAAAACTTATAAAAAAGAATCTCGATTTTATTGTGGCCAATGATGTTACTGCAAAAGATGCTGGTTTTGGCTATGATACTAATAAAGTCACATTATACTTCCAAGATGGCAGCCAAAAAGAATTACCTCTACTTAGTAAGGATGATGTGGCGAATTTCATTCTCGATGAGGTGAGTATGTTAATTAATAAGGAGTGATTGCAATGCGCAAATTTTTTACTTCTGAATCAGTAACTGAGGGTCATCCCGATAAAATTTGTGACCAGATTTCTGATGCAGTGCTCGATGCTATTATAGAGAAAGATCCACAAGCTAGGGTTGCTTGTGAAACTGCAGTAACCACTGGTTTGGTATTAGTTATGGGGGAAATTACTACTTCTTGCTATGTAGATATTCCCAAACTTGTTCGGGAAACAATTCGTGATATAGGTTATACACGTGCAAAATATGGTTTTGACGGCGATACTTGTGCAGTATTAACTTCTATAGATGAACAATCCCCGGATATTGCCCTAGGTGTTGACAAAGCACTTGAAGCAAAATCTGGAGAAATGTCCAATGAATTAATTGAAGCTATTGGTGCCGGTGATCAAGGGATGATGTTTGGTTACGCTTCCAATGAAACTCCTGAGTACATGCCACTTCCGATTTCTCTTGCTCATAAATTAACCAAGAAGTTAAGCGATGTTCGTAAAAATAACGAACTTGATTATTTACTACCTGACGGTAAATCCCAAGTTACGGTGGAATATGAAGATGACAAGCCTTTAAGAGTGGATACTGTGGTTATTTCTACTCAGCATAGCCAGGATGTTTCATTAGACACCATTAGAAAAGATATCATAGAAAAAGTGATTACTCCCGTTTTACCCCAAAAATTAGTTGATAATAAAACACGTATTCTTATAAATCCTACTGGTCGTTTTGTTATAGGTGGTCCACAAGGGGATTCCGGATTAACAGGCAGAAAGATAATTGTTGATACATATGGTGGTATGGCTCGCCATGGTGGTGGGGCTTTTTCTGGTAAGGATCCCACTAAAGTTGACCGGTCTGCGGCTTATGCTGCAAGACATGTTGCCAAAAATGTTGTTGCTGCAGGCCTAGCGGATCGTTGTGAAATTCAGCTTGCTTATGCTATTGGTGTGGCCCATCCCGTTTCAGTCTTAGTAGAAACTTTTGGTACAAATAAAATCAGCGAAGAAAAAATTGCTCAAGCTATTAAGAATGTTTTTGATCTTCGACCTGCAGGAATAATTAAAGAACTAAATTTAAGAAAACCTCTTTATCGACAAGTTGCTGCATATGGTCACTTCGGCCGAACTGATCTGGATTTACCTTGGGAACGACTCGATAAGGTTGAACAATTAAAAAAAGAAGTAGGAATGTAAAGAAAGTTGGGCTTTGCCCAACTCAGAATGTAGACAAACTCCATATTTATCAACGTTACGCTGGCTCAGACAATTTATTGTGAATGAACTCAACGGCTTCAGGAATTAGCAAAACTCACCTTCGGTTCAAACAGTTGCTAATTCTAGTCTTCAGCCGTCTGCGTTCTTTTTATCTAAACTCGCCAAATGCTTCACTTATGATAAAATTATATGGATTTTGTTTTGAATTACTTTGTCAACAAGCTAAAGTTGGGCTTTGCCCAACTTTTTTCGTGGGCGAGTTCATTAATATTTCAGAGTAATAGTTGGTTTTTCGAATTGTATCCAAAGAAACATAATTAACGCTAATATGTTAAAATATAGTTATACATCAATAATCCATAGACCATTGCCTATCGACTATCAACTATTGGTGAGCGGACAGGGTCGTCCGCACCTTACAAGGAGGAACTCAACTTTGTCCCCAATTGTAGCGGTTTGTGTAAATATATCAGCCAAATTAGAACAAAATATCTATTACTATTCTATCCCTCCAGCCCTTAGGGAAAAAGTGCGGATAGGTTGTCGTGTGGAAATACCTTTTGGACCACAGATTTGCGAGGGATTTGTGGTGGACTTTCCCTCGGAAACTCCCCTAAGTAATTTAAAAGAAATAAAAGGATTAATTGATATAGAACCGGTGATTTCCCAGGAAATGGTGGAAATTGCGCTCTGGGTAAGTAAATATTATCTTTGCTCTTTACCCAAAGTACTTGAATATATTTTACCTCCCTATGCCCGTACTAAAAAGGAAAAATGGGTTGAGCTAGAGCAGGATAAAGATCTTAGTGATGCCTTAAATACTTTGGTTTTATTAGATCCTTTAGTTCAAGCTTTGGTGGCTTGTTTGTTAAAAGGTCCGGAAAAAGTTGAAAAATTTCTTAAAAAATTTGGTAGTAAATCCTTAGAAACCTTAGAAGATTTACAAAAAAGAGGATTTATAAAAATTTATTGGCAATTTCATTCCCAGGGAAAAGAAAAAGAAATAAGCTTTGTGCGGGTTAAAGAAGCAAATTATGATATTTTGTTGGACAAATTAAAAAGAGCTCCCAAACAGAAACAGGTTTTCGACTATTTGATGCAAAATGGTCCGCAAACCAAAGCTCATCTTTGTCAATATTTTCGTACTAGTAATAGCACTATAAATAGCCTTATTGATAAACAATTGATTGAAGAATTCGTCATGCAAGAAAAGCGTTTGCCTAAAGTAAACGAGGAATTTACTAATAAAAAAACTATAGAGTTCAACAAATTTCAAAAAAAAGCTGTGGAAACCCTTAACCATGCAATTATCGCCAATTCACATAAAACTTTTTTAATTCATGGAATAACAGGAAGCGGTAAAACCGAAGTTTATTTAGCAGCTATCAAGACGGCTCTTGCCCAAGGAAAAGGCGCAATTCTTTTAGTTCCTGAAATTTCCTTAACACCTCAAGTTATCGGACGTTTTCAAAGTATCCTAGGTGATATAGTAGTTGTTTTACATAGTAATCTTTCTCAAGGTGAACGGCTAGATGCATGGGAAAGTTTGCGGAATGGACAAGCTCGGGTAATAGTTGGAGTTCGCAGTGCGGTTTTTGCACCGGTAAAAAATTTAGGATTAATTATTATTGATGAAGAACATGAAACAACCTATAAACAAAGTGAACCAGATCCCCGATATCATACTCGTGAAGTTGCCCGAAAAAGAACTGAATTAGTTAATGGAATCTTAATTTTAGGTAGTGCCACACCTTCTATAGAAAGTTACTACCGAGCCCAATTAGGTGAATACCACTTAATTGAAATGCCTGAAAGAGCAACCTATAATCCTCTACCCCAAGTGAAAATTGTCGATTTGCGAGAAGAGTTTAAAATGGGTAACAGGAGTATCTTTAGCCAAGAACTTACTGAAGCAATCACCACTACTCTTAGTAAAAGGGAACAGATAATTTTATTTTTAAACCGCAGGGGTTTTTCTACTTTTGTATTGTGTCGGGAGTGCGGATCACCTCTTAGATGTCAAAATTGCTCTATTGCTCTTACATATCATACCATGCCTAATGAAATGAAATGTCACTACTGCAACTTTAAATCTTATATACCTAAACGATGTCCTAATTGTGGAAGTTCATTTATTCGTTATTTTGGGACAGGAACTCAGCAGGTTGTACAGGAGATAAATAGAATTTGGCCTGAAGCCCAGGTAGCTAGAATGGATGTCGATACAACTACAACCAAAAATGCTCATCAGAATATTTTAGGGGATTTCAAAAGAGGCAAAACTAATATTTTGGTGGGTACCCAGATGATCACAAAAGGATTAGATTTTCCTAATGTAACTTTAGTAGGGGTAATAGCCGCAGATATTTCCCTTAATCTTCCGGACTATACTTCAGGGGAAAGAACCTTTCAACTTTTAACACAGGTTGCCGGTCGAGCGGGTCGGGGGTCAAAAGCAGGTCAGGTCATTATTCAAACCTATAATCCTGACCACTATTCTATTATTGCCGGTAAGCACCAGGATTTTCGTGAATTTTATGACCAAGAGATAAGTGTTAGAGAAGTAATGGGTTATCCCCCCTTCAATTTTTTGGTTCGGGTGCTAGTTAGTGATTATCAAGAAAAAAGTGTTGTTTATTTCCTAGAAAATTTAAGTCAGTTTATTCAAAACAACTATTCAGAAGGGGTAGAGATTTTTGGACCTGCCCAGGCCCCTATAGGTAAAATAAAAAATCGCTACCGATGGCAATTGATTTTAAAAGGAAAATCCTTAGAATTTTTGCGCCAGGCTATAACAGATGGGTTACAAAGAAATGAAAAGGTAGAAACTAATAAAACCCTAAGAGTTATTGTTGATGTTGAACCCCAAAATATTCTATAATAGATATAATTAAGTGAAACAGTGGAAAAGTGAAACAATATTCAAAGATTAAGATTTCGCTTCGCTAAATTAAATATTTAAGCCACAGATGAACACGACGGATTGCAAGTTAGACTATTGGGTCATTAATTATCATTTCGTTCTGTGTACTATCATCGACCACCGACTATAGACGAATAGGTGAGTCGACGAATAAACGAAAATAGGAGATGTTGCTGGTATGGCTATTTATAATATTGTCAAAAAAGAAGACCCCCAGCTTCGGGAAATTTCTAAGGAAGTTAAAAAAATAACTCCAAATATTATTAAGCTAGTAAAAAATATGGCAGAGACTATGTATGATGCTAATGGAGTAGGCTTAGCCGCACCACAGGTAGGTGTATTAAAAAGAGTTATTGTGATCGATGTGGGAGAAGGTATAATCGCCCTAATTAATCCTGAGATTATTGAGACTAGTGGTGAGCAAACTGACCTTGAAGGTTGTCTGAGTTTTCCCGGTTTAGTTGGAGAGGTTACTAGGGCAGATAAGGTCAAAGTAAAGGGTCTAACACCGGAAGGTAAGGAGGTAATCCTCGAAGGTGAAGGATTATTAGCCAGAGCCTTTCAGCATGAAATTGATCATTTAAATGGTATTCTTTTTGTTGATAAAGCTAAAAACTTGAGAAAACAGGAGTAATTTGCAATGCGTATAGTTTTTATGGGTACCCCGGATTTTGCAGTTCCAACTCTTAAACAGTTGATAAAAAAAGGACATGAAGTAGTGGGAGTTATCACTCAACCTGATCGTCCTGCAGGGCGGGGTAAAAAATTAACACCTTCTCCTATAAAGGTAATAGCTCAAAATGAGGGGCTTTTTATTTACCAACCGGAAAAAATACGGGATCCTCAAGCCATAGAGTCTATAAAAGAATTACAACCGGATGTTATTGTGGTTGTAGCTTATGGGCAGATTTTACCAAGAGAAATTCTTGAGTTGCCACCTTTTGGTGCAATAAATGTCCATGCTTCCCTTTTACCCAAATACCGAGGAGCTGCACCGATTCATTGGGCAATAATCAACGGGGAAAAGAAATCGGGTGTTACAACTATGCTTATGGAGGAAGGTTTGGACACTGGTCCCATGCTTTTAAAAGAGGAGGTAAAAATAAACCCTCAAATGACCACAGGGGAACTCCATGATCAGCTAGCATTGCTAGGGGGGGAACTGCTAGTTCAAACCTTGGACAAACTGATACTTGGACAAATAGAACCTGAGCCACAAGATGACAATCTATCTAATTATGCACCTCTTTTAAAAAAGGAACATGAAAAAATTGATTGGCAGCAGAGTAAGGAAAGGATCCATAACTTAATCAGAGGTATGAATCCCTGGCCAGGAGCGTATACTTTTTTTAAAGATATTAGGCTCAAAATCTGGGGGACAACACTCGCAGAATATCCGGCACCAGAATCAAAAATAGCAGGCGCAATAATTAACTTGGCAGAAGAAGGATTTTGGGTTCAAACTGGTACTGAGCCAATTTTAATAACTAAAGTACAGCCGGCAGGAAAAAATATGATGACAGCAGTTTCTTTTATTAATGGCTATGGCGTGGAAAAAGGGCATTTTTTAGGTGATCAACATGAATGAAACTAGAAAACGGTTGTTTATTTTACTAATGGGTTTTAGTTTGCTAAGTTTAGGTTTGATTGTTTTTTTTGCTTGGTGGTTAGTATCCAAACAAAATTTAATCATTAATCAGATAATCCTAACTATAGCCTTAGTATTTTTTATCCTACTTTTCCTAACAATATCCTTAGGTATTTTTTTCTTAATTTACAGTTTATTAAGCTCAAGAGTTTACAAGGTGGCCAATGTTTTTATAAAAAGTGCTATAGATTTTCTTTTTCCTATGGCCTTAAAGCTGGGAAAATGCTTGGGAATTGCTGATGAAAAAATAAAAAACTCTTATATTCAGGTTAGCAATCAACTTGTCAAATTAAAACATGCGCAAATTCCGCCGGAGAAAATTCTAATTTTAGCTCCTCATTGTCTTCAACGGGTCCAGTGTCCCCATAAAATAACTATTGATGTTAATAATTGTCGTTGTTGTGGTTTATGCCCTATAGGTAATTTAGTTGCCTTAAGTAGGGAAAAAGGGACTCAATTAGTAGTCGCCACAGGAGGGACTTTTGCCCGAAAATTTATTAAAGAAAAAAGGCCTGAAGCTATTGTCGCTATCGCTTGTGAAAGGGATTTAACCAGTGGTATTCAAGATGTAGAGAAAATCCCTGTGATTGGTATTATTAACGAAAGACCTGAAGGACCATGTCATAATACACGAGTTAATCTCTGTCAAGTAGAACGATCAATTAACTATTTTCTAGAAGGAGGATAAGCATAATGTATTTCCCGGGATTATTTTTTGACCCTACCATGATTCTTTTAATACCTGGTATTATCTTAGCCATGTATGCTCAAGGTAAAGTACAATCTACCTTTCATAGGTATTCCCAAATTTTGTCCCAAAGAGGTATAACTGGAGCCCAGGTGGCGAGAAGAATATTGGATAGTTATGGTCTCCATGAGGTAGAAATTGAAATTACCGGTGGTCAACTAACAGACCATTATGACCCTCGTTCCCGCAAAGTACGACTTTCTAATGAAGTCTATAGAGGTAGTTCTTTAGCTTCCTTAGGAGTAGCTGCCCATGAAGTGGGGCATGCTATTCAACATGATATAGGGTACACACCTCTTTATATTCGCAACAGTATTATTCCTATAACTCAGATTGGTTCTACCTTAAGTTTTCCTTTATTGCTTCTAGGCCTTTTTATGGGAATTCCTTCTTTAGCACAATTAGGTGTTTTATTATTTACTGGTGTGGTCCTATTTCAAGTTATTACCTTACCGGTAGAGTTTAATGCAAGTTCAAGAGCCTTAGCTATCTTAGATAGCGAAGGGTTTTTAAGTAGGGAAGAGCTTGCTGGCACAAAAAAAGTTCTTAATGCCGCGGCTTTAACTTATGTTGCAGCAGCACTAATGGCAGCATTAAACCTTTTAAGGCTCTTAATTATTTCCGGAATGTTAGGTGGTCGAAGGGATTAATGAATGGTCGCCATGTTGCGCTTAAAGTTCTTTATCAGGTTAATGAGGAAGAAGCATATGCTAATCTAGCCTTAGATCAGGCTTTCTCTCAGTTTCAGTTAGCTGACCCCCGAGATAAGGGGTTGGCTACGGAACTAGTTTATGGATGTAGTAAATATCGGGGCCGTTTAGATTGGGTGATTAATCAATTTGCTAAACCCCCAGTAGAAAAAATGGCACCTTGGATTAGAAATATCATCAGGCTGGGACTTTATCAGATATTATTCTTGGATAAAGTCCCTGTTTCTGCTGCCATAAATGAATCAGTTAAACTTGCCAAAAAGTATGGTCATTCCGGAACAATCAAGTTTGTAAATGGGGTTTTAAGAAATATCGAAAGAAATAAAACCAAAATAACCTATCCACCACTGGACAAAAAGCCTGTAGAACATATTAGTATCTTCTATTCATTTCCTACCTGGCTTGTAAAAAGATGGGTAAATGATTATGGTGTAGAAAATACTATCAAACTCTGTACATTTTTTAACAATCCTTCTCCCTTATGGATTAGAACTAACACCTTAAGAATTAGCCCTAAAGATTTAAAAGAACAACTAGCCAACCAGGGCATTCGGTTACAAGAAAGCTTGAAAGTTCCGGAAGGATTTAAGGTTTTAGATAATATGGATGTAGGTGGTTCGAAGGAATTTCACAAGGGATTCTTTACTGTTCAGGATGAAAGTTCTATGTTGGTTAGTCATGTTCTTGCACCACAAAAAGGGCAGGTTATTTTGGATGTATGTAGTGGGCCTGGTGGCAAAACCAGTCATCTGGCTCAGCTTATGGAGAATCAAGGCAGGATTATCGCTTTTGATGTCCATGAGCATCGTTTGCAGTTAATTCGGGAAACTTGTGCTAGATTAGGAATTACCAATGTAAAAACTGTTCTTAAGGATGCCCGATTAGTTTCTGAGGTAGTACAAAATGCGGTAGATTTAGTTTTAGTTGATGCCCCTTGCTCAGGATTAGGAGTTTTAGGAAGACGCCCTGATGCTAGGTGGCGCAAAAAAAAGGAGGATATTATTGTCCTGCAGACAATTCAGAAAGAAATTCTCCAGGCTGCGAGTAAGCTTGTTAAACCTGGTGGGGCACTAGTTTATAGTACCTGTACTATTACTAAAGAAGAAAATAATCTTGTGGTAGAGAATTTTATAGCTAAAAACCCCGAATTTTACTTAGACGAAAGCTTACCACATTTTCTACCCTATGATACTTTAGAAGGTAAAGAAGGTTGGATACAGTTCTTGCCTTTTAAACATAATATGGATGGATTTTTTATAGCTCGTTTAAAAAGGAAAGGATAACCTATGTTAAAAAAAGATTTACGTTCTTTAAATTTAGAGGAAATGCAAGATTTAATGAAAACCTTAAAGGAACCTCCCTTTAGAGCTAAACAATTGATGCAATGGGTCCATAATAAAGGGATAGAAAACCTTGCTGAAATAAAAAATTTTAACAATGATTTAAAGGAAAAGATTGCAGCAAGTGCAGAAATTTCCTGCCTAAAATTAATCAAAAAACAGGTTTCTCAGGATGGTACACAAAAATATCTTTTTCAATTAGCTGATGAACAATATGTAGAATGTGTTTTAATGCGCTATAGGGGAATGAAAAGTAAACAACGCAATACCTTATGTGTTTCAAGCCAAGTAGGTTGTGCCATGGGTTGTGGATTTTGTGCTACCGGACTGGGTGGATTTAAGCGTAATTTATCAACTGGGGAAATTTTAAGTCAAGTATATACAGTAAATAAATATTTGCAAAAAGAACATGAGGAACTTGCAGTTGGCAATGTAGTTTATATGGGCATGGGTGAACCCCTTTTGAATTTTGCTCAAGTGTTAAAGTCCATAAGACTATTAAATGAACCATATGGTCAGAATATTGGTATGAGAAGGATAACCATATCTACATGTGGAATAGTACCTAAAATACTAGAATTGGCAGATCTTAATTTAGAACTTGTCTTAGCCGTATCTTTACATGCTCCGACAGATCAGTTGCGTTCACAAATTATGCCTATTAATCTTCAGTATCCACTACAAAAATTAAAAGAGGCTTGTATATATTATAATCAAAAGACTAATCGACGGATTACCTTTGAATACGCTTTAGTTAATAATTTTAATGATTCCCGAGAAGCTGCCTCAAAGCTTGTCAGCTATTTAAAAGGTATTCACTGTCATATTAATTTAATTCCGGTAAATCCTATCGTTACTGAAGAATTTCACCGACCTAATAAGGTAAAAATTCAAAAGTTTCTTCAATTGCTCACTGGTGCCGGTATTGAAGCTAGTATTCGTGAGGAAAAAGGTACAGATATTTTGGCGGCTTGTGGACAATTACGTGGAAAAGTGGTGGAGTAAGTTGTGGTTATTAGCTTACTGGTGGCAAGGATTATTCTTAATTCTTCTTTATGGATTTTTATTTTTGGTTTTTAAAGAAATCACTAATGAACATCTAAAAGAGCCTGTTGCCCTATTTCAGGTTATAAATGGTCCGAGGGACTCGCAAATAATAGAGTGGCCTGAGAATCAAATGTTATTTTTATATCGTAATGAACAAATAAAAATAAATGGTGAGAAATTGTATGCATCTGGGGAAAATATCCTTTTGGAGCATGATGGAGAAATCCAAAAACTCATAGCGGGGGATATTTTCGAATTTGCAGGAGGTTCACTAAAGCTGGTGAGGTGGGATAATGCACGTCAATTCATTAACCAATATCGGACTAGTGCGAAAAGCCAATGAAGATAATTTTTTGACAGATAAAAAAAGAGGCCTTTTTGTGGTTGCTGACGGCATGGGTGGACATGAAAGAGGAGATCTTGCCAGCAGTATAGCAATTAAAACATTAGATAGTTTTTTGACCCTGGAGGTTATTAACACTCATAAGGTTAATGCTTTGTGTCAGGCTATTCAGAAAGCAAATGGACTTATTTTTCAAGAAGCCCAAACCAATAAGAGTTGTGCCGGGATGGGTACTACTATTACAGCAACTCTCTTTATTGACGATCAGTTGTATATTGGTCATATTGGTGATAGCAGAGCGTATTTAATAAGAGATGCAAGAATAGATTTATTGACCAAAGATCATTCTCTAGTAGGCGAATTAGTGAGAAAAGGTGAACTTACTGAAAGTGAAGCATACCGGCATCCTCATCGTAATGTCTTAACGCGAGCTTTGGGTACTGAACCTAAAGTAGAAGTAGATATTTCTGAATACAAAATAAAAACCGGAGATTTACTGCTATTATGTACTGATGGGCTTTATAATCTTGTCAATGATAGTGAAATTTTATCAATAATTAAAAAAAACAATCTAAAAGAATCAGTCAACCAATTAGTTAAAATTGCCTTGGAACGAGGCGGGGTCGATAACATTACGGTGGTTTTAGTAAGTTATGATGGTGAATAACACAAAGGGCTCAAATTTTATTTATTTAGCTCTTTTTATGGGATTGGCCGGTTTTTTATCACTAACAGTCCATGTGGACCAGATTACTAATTTATTTTTACCCACATTGTTACTGCTGGTAAGCTTATTTATCACATTTTTTCTAGTAAACCGTATAACGGGTGAAGTAAATCTTTTATTTTGTTTAGTTATGTTTATGGAAATCTTAGGTTGGCTGATTCTCCTTCGGTTAGAACCCCAACTTGCTGTAAAACAACTAATTTGGATAATATTAGGATGCATCTTGCTTTTATTGGGATTAAAGTTTTTAAAAATGTTTCCTCGTGATTTCATTTTAAAATACAATTTGCCTGTGCTTTTTGTAACACTTTTGTTACTATTTTTGCCCCTAGTTATAGGAATTCGTGTAGGTGGGGCCAAAAGCTGGTTGGAGTTTTTAGGCTTTCGTTTCCAACCAGCTGAAATAGCCAAAGTTTCATACCTAGTTTTTATTGCAGGTTGGTTGAAAGAAAAATCCAATACTGCTTTAGACCGTATTTGGCCTATCTGGCTAGGGACTTTCGTGGCAATTGGCTTACTTGTTCTCCAAAAGGATTTAGGTACTGCTCTAATTTTTTATCTGACCTTTTTATTAACGCTGTATTTAATTTCGGGGAAATTACGACATACCGCTTTAGGTGTGATTCTTTTAATGGTTGGTTCTATTATTGCTTATTTTTACTTTCCCCATGTAAATTTAAGAGCTCAAGTCTGGCTTAATCCCTGGTTAGAACCTGATAGTAGTGGTTACCAAATCTTACAATCTCTTTTTGCCCTAGCTAGTGGTGGTATAGTGGGTATGGGTTTAGGCGGAGGGATGCCCAGGGCAATTCCCGAGGCCCATACAGATTTTGTTTTTGCAGTTATTGGCGAACAATTAGGTTTATTAGGTACTAGTGGAGTAGTTCTTCTTTATTTATTTTTTACTTATTTCTCCTTAAAAAGAGTGCAGTTTATTCCAACTTTAGGAAGTAGATTCCTAGCCGCAGGGCTTACTTTTATGATTGTTGTCCAAGCCTTTGTTATTATGGGAGGTGTTAGCAAATTAATTCCCTTAACAGGTTTACCACTGCCTTTCATGAGTTATGGAGGTAGTTCCACCATAAGTTCTTTTGTAATGTTAGGGATAATAATATGGCTTGGTCGGGAAAAAGATTTTGTTGAAATAAATTTTCGCCGGCGCTTAATAAATATTATTAAACTTCTTGCCCTTTGTTTTTTATCAGTACTTATTATTTTATTTTACTGGCAGGTAGTTAAGGCACCCGATCTTTTCAACCATCCTTTAAACCCACGTTTACGTGCAGTAGAAAGGCAGACAGTTCGCGGTAAAATATTAGCTGCGGATGGGTCGATCTTAGCTGAAAACAAACCTGGTATAGGAAGATTTTATCCTTTAGGGGAAGCAGCTGCCCATATTATTGGTTATGATTCACCTCAATATAAGAAGGCAGGTTTAGAAAGTGCTTTAGATTCTATATTATTAGGGATACCGGACGTTAAAGTCGGGTTTTTCCAGGAAAAGCGCCAGGGCTTCAATGTCTTTACCACAATTGAGCCTGATTTACAAAAACTGGCCTGGAGTTTGCATCAGGATTATCAAGGGGCATCTGTAGTTTTAGATATTAAAACCGGGAATATTTTAGCCTTGGTTTCCAGCCCTTCCTACGATCCTAATAATTTACAGACAAATTTTACAAGATATCAAGAAGAAAATACTTTTTTCTTCAATCGGGCAACTCAAGGATTATATCCTCCTGGATCCGTCTTTAAGATTATCACAGGTACAGCTCTTCTTAAATTAAAACCTGAGGTAACGAAAAATTCTTTATTCCTAGAACCCCAATTAGATCTAAAGGGTTACCCAATTAGTGATTTAGTATATAGGCCAAAATTAAATTTTCAAGAAGCCTTAGGCTATTCAAGTAATCTTTATTTCGTTAAGCATTTTCTAGATTTTAGTTGGGAGGACATTGAAAAAACATTAATTACAAGTTTTAAAATTACTAAGGATTTTTCCAGTTCTGAACTTCAGATCGCTAAAGCTCAATTAGGTCAGGTAACCGATTTATTGGATTTAGCCTTTAGTATTATCGGGCAGGGGGAAGTGCTGATCACCCCCCTACATATGGCCATTTGGGGTGGAGCAATTGCTAATAAGGGATTAATTATGCAACCTCAAATTATCCATAAAGTTGAAAATGCTCATGGGTCAATTGTTGAGAAACGTAAGCCACAAGTTTTGGGAAGTGTCTGTTCAGAGGAAGTAGCCGAAATAATCCTACAAGGTTTAGAATTCTCTGTTCAGAAAGGTACAGGTACCAAGGCTCAGTCTGCAAAGGTACGAATTGGGGGTAAAACCGGAACTGCTGAAAATATACACGGTGATCCCCATGCTTGGTTTATAGGTATCGCCCCTTTAGAAAATCCCAGAGTTGTGGTAGCTACGATAGTTGAACATGGTGGTCGGGGCGGGGAGGTAGCGGCCCCGATATCTAAAAATTTAATTGAAGCAGCTCTTGAATAAAGAGGTGGGAGCATGATTGGTAAAAAAATAGGAAATAGATACGAAATACTGGCTCTAATCGGTGGAGGAGGTATGTCTTTAGTTTATCAGGCGAAAGACATATATTTAAACCGAATAGTAGCGGTAAAAGTTTTGCGTGAACAATTTACCAGTGATAATGAATTTGTTCGGCGCTTTCGCAGAGAAGCCCAGGCTGTAGCTAGTCTCTCTCACCCAAATATTGTTAGTATTTATGATGTGGGACAAGAACAAGATATTCATTATTTGGTAATGGAATATATTAAAGGTAAGACATTAAAGGAATTAATTCAAGAAAAAGCTCCTTTACCCTTACCGGAAGTAATTGATATTGTCAAACAAATATGTGATGCATTAGAACATGCTCATGAAAATGCAATCGTTCATAGAGATATAAAACCCCATAATATTATTATCACTCGGGGAGGGCGTGTTAAAGTTACGGATTTTGGCATCGCTAGAGCTGTGAGTACGGCTACTGTTACCCATACCCGGGGGATAATTGGCTCTGTACATTACTTTTCCCCAGAACAAGCTAAAGGTGAAATTACTGGGGAAAAGTCAGATATATATTCTTTAGGTATCGTCCTTTATGAAATGGTAACGGGTAAACTTCCCTTTGAAGGTGAGTCACCTATTAGTGTTGCTTTAATGCATATTCAAAACGAACCTATTCCGCCATCTCATTACAACCCGAATCTTCCTGAAAATATTGAAAAGATTATTCTTAAGGCTATTAATAAAAATCCCAATGAACGTTATGAAAATGCAGCTAAACTTCGGCTTGATTTACGCGTTGCTCTTTTGGATAAAATGACAATGGGAATAGGAGAAAATCTTGACCAAGAACCACCAAAGGAAAAAACAAATTCACCTGCTGTTTCTGATGATACCTTAGTTTTTACTGATCTTCCTCTTGTCGAAAATCAAGGTCAAGCAGAAAAGCCTTCTGAAAAAAAGATACGTAAAATAAAACCTATGGGTTATGTACTTATATCATTTTTAGCCATAATTATTTTAGGGGGATTAATTTGGGGTTTTTCCCAATTTTGGGTTAAGGAAATAATATTAGTTCCGGATATTATCGAACATTCCGCGCCGGAAGCTCAAAGGATTTTGGCCGAGAAAGACTTAAAAATGGCGGTGGAAAAGGAGATTTTCCATGCCGAAATACCCAAAGATCATATTATTAGCCAAGACCCTTTACCAAATACCGAAACCAAAGCGGGTCGTACTATATCGGTAGTTGTTAGTTCTGGACCCCGCTTAGTGCCTGTTCCTATGGTTATCGGTAGTTCCCAAATAATTGCTGATGTGGATATTACTAACTCGAATTTAATTTTAGGTGAAGTAGAGCCTCAATATAGCTCTCGGTATCCCAATGGTGTTGTTATAGATCAACAACCTAAAGCGGGTGAATTAGTTCCGGAAAAAAGTCAGGTTAACTTAGTAGTTAGTAAAGGACCCGAACCATTTAATATATCCATGCCTCCTTTGGTTGGCTTAGACTTAAGTAAAGTAGAGGCAGAACTTCAAAAAGCAGGTTTGGAATTGGGTGAGATTAAAAGGGAAAAAAGTGAAGTTTATTCCCGAAATTTCGTAATAGAGCAAAATCCAGCGGCTGGAAACGAAGTATTACAGGGTTCTAAGGTGAATTTAATAGTAAGTGAAGGACCTGGACCTAGTACTCAGTCCTATCGAGTAGTAGTGAGACTCAATGAACCGGGACAGGTAAAAATTCAGGTGCGGGATGTGCAGGGCACTAGGATTGCTTATGATCACTATCATGAACGTGGTGATGTTTTTGTGGTAAACGTTAACTTTTTCGGTCAAGGAGTTATTACCGTTTATCTTAATGATAAACAGATAAAAGAAGAAGTAGTACCCTTAGAACAATAATGGAGGTTTTATGAAAGAAGGAATTATCCTTAAAGGATATAGTGGTTTTTATTATGTAAACTCCCAAGGAAAAACTTAT
This sequence comes from Peptococcales bacterium, assembly GCA_050946395.1. Taxonomy (GTDB): domain Bacteria; phylum Bacillota; class Peptococcia; order Peptococcales; family BICA1-8; genus JBMNUR01. The sequence continues at coordinate 739 of JBMNUR010000008.1, read as the reverse complement.
GAATGTTCTCTCCGAGGTAAAAATCGGCTTCGCAAAATTAAATTTTTACCCGGGGATAATGTAACTTTTGAACCTTTAACAGAGGTTTCCGGAGTTATTAATGATGTTTTGCCTAGGCGGAATGAATTAATTAGGCCTCCCATTGCCAATGTAGACCAGGTGATAATTGTTAACTCTCTAATTAATCCAGATCTGTGGTTATTAGATCGTTTAACGATTCTAGCCTTATGGAACCAGATTGATCCCATTATTTGTTTTAATAAAGGGGATCTAGTCCATGAAGAAATGTTATCCTTTTATTATGACAATTATCAAAACACGGAATTTCCGATAATCGTTACCAGTACTAAAACTGGCAGGGGTATAAATGAGTTAAAAGAATTGTTAAAAAACCGAGTTTCAGTTGTAGCCGGTGCTTCCGGTGTGGGTAAGTCAAGCCTTTTAAATGCTATCCAACCGGGCTTGAAATTACAAACAGGTGAAATAAGTGAAAAGCTAAAAAGAGGTAAGCACACCACAAGACATGTAGAATTAATGCCTTTAGATTGGGGAGGATTAGTTGCCGATACACCAGGGTTTAGTTCTCTAAATCTACCACCTGATATTATTAGGGAAGAGTTATCCTTTTTATTTCCGGATTTTGATGAGTTTAGAGGAAAGTGTAAATTTTCTACCTGTCTTCACAATAACGAGCCACAATGTGGTGTTCGGGATGCAGTATTAAATGGTGAAATCTATG
>JBMNUR010000007.1:0-31159 GCA_050946395.1 Peptococcales bacterium | reverse complement strand
TAGGGTGAGAACACTAAAATAGTGGAAGAGTGGAATAGTGAACGACCCCTGAGTCCGTCGTGCAGATACAACTTGTCTATTAGTGGCTTTCTTGTCATTGCCTTGAAAGAAGTCGCTATTCTGTCATCGCGAGGAGGGATAGCGACGTGGCGAGCCGATAGGCGTGGCATCCAGATTGCTGCGCTGCGCTCAAACAATGACATAACAAGACGCGCCCATGTGCCCACGAATAGACAAATAAGCGAACAAACGAATAAACGAACTGACGAACCAACGAAAGGCTGGTGTCAATATGAACTATCAGGAAGCACTGGAATATCTTCACGATTTATGCAAATTCGGTATAAATCTAGGAATGGAGCGGATTGAGAAATTATTAAGTCTCTTAGGAAATCCTCATCTTAAAATAAAAACTGTTCATATTGCAGGTACAAATGGTAAAGGGTCTACAACGGCGATGATTGCCGGTATTCTTCAGGCTGCCCAATATAAAGTAGGAGTCTATACTTCTCCTCATTTACACCAATATACAGAAAGAATTCGCATTAATGGCATTGATATCCCATCCGAGGATTTTGCCCGGCAAATGGAAAAAATAAAAGAGATAGTGCCTCAAGTTTTAGAAGCTACAGGAGAGAGTCCTACTGAATTTGAAATATTGACAGCCTTGGCTTTTGATTATTTTGCTCTTCAAGAAGTTGATATTGCAGTAATTGAAGTTGGGATGGGTGGTAGACTAGATTCTACTAATGTAATTAAACCCCTAGTTTCTGTATTAACAAGTATTAGTACAGACCACGTTAATTATCTTGGTCCTTGTTTAACTGATATTGCTAAAGAAAAAGCCGGTATCATAAAAATGGGAACCCCTGTTGTGTGCGCTTTACAGGAATCCCCTGTAGAAGAAGTTATTTTCGATAAAGCTCAAAGTTTGGAAGCACCTGTTTACTTAGTTCGAGATTGTTCTTATAAACAGACTAAATATAGCAACATTGGCCAAAGTTTTGATCTTTCCACACCCAATAAAAAATATGAAAATCTCTCACTTTCCTTGTTAGGGGATCATCAGTTAGAAAATGCTATGACTGCTGTATTGACAATAGAGATATTAGGGACTTTGGGTTGGGCTATAGACTCCGAGCAAATACAACAGGGTTTGCAATCTGTTAAGTGGCCGGGTCGTTTAGAATATCTTAAACTCAAGTCGCCGACACTTTTGGACGGTGCTCATAACCCCGCTGGTGCCAAGGTTTTAGCTCAGGCTATACCAAAATATTTTCAATATGAACGTTTGATTTTTGTTTTAGGTGTATTAGCTGACAAGGATAAAGATGAAATAATTAATTATTTAGGTCCTCTCGGAGATGTATTTATTGTTACCAAACCTCCCAATGCGCGAGCAGGACATTGGGATGATTTACTAGAACTTCTGAAAAAATATGATAAAGAAATATTTCTAGAAGAAAATAATGAAAAAGCTATTGATTTAGCTTTTAGACTATCTCAAAATAATGATTTAGTTGTAATTACTGGTTCCTTATATTTACTCGGGGAAAGTCGCGAATATGTTCTAAACAATTACTCCCTCACATAAAAATATTAGAAGATTCTAATGAAAAGTGGGGGAAAGTTATGCAACGAATTTTTGCAATTATTATTTCAGGGTTGGTTGTTTTAATTGTTTCATTGTTATTTGCACAATTGCTAGGTGGCTTTTATATTTATAATCTGGTGGTAGGGGACAACCTTCCTATCAGTGAAAATACAGAAGTAAAGGCCCCTATTCCCCCACCTTCTAAAAAGAAAGTATTACGTTTGGAACCAATAGAATTCTATACCATTCAAGTAGGTATTTTCCCAGATACAACAAATGCTCAAGATAGCCTTAAAAAATTGACTGGGCTTGGTCTTAGGCCGTTTGTTACCTCCCAGGCACCTTATAAGATATGGGTAGGCTGTTTTAGTGACGTAAATTCCGGAAAAGATTTAGAAAATGCATTAAAAAAGCATGGCTTTGAAGCTTTTATAGGCAAAGGAATCATCAATGATCGAGCTTTGAAGTTCCCTGGTGATGATGATTTTATTCTTGATTATATGGCACCTTTATTGGGGACCTTTGATATGATTCTTAACCATTCGCTAAAGATGTTTCAATCACCTAAAATTAGCACATATAAACCGGTGGTTTGGGATAATATGATAGATAAGTTGCAAAATGAAGTAGCAGATGGGCTAGGATCACTTGATGAGGTTTTGAAGATTTCGGGAAGTGGGATTTATGAAAATGAACTAAAAAAATTAAAAGATAAAGCCCAAGCTTATCAGGGTAGTTTAGGTAGAATCATAGATACTAGAAGTGATGATGAGGTAGTTTATTGTCAGGGGCACTTATTAGAATTAATTGCCGCGTATCACAATTTAATAAATCTAGCTAATGAAAAGCTCAACAATGTTTGAAGGATCAACTAATCATTGTTGACACTTTCTATTTTGTGTTATAATACAGGAAAGGAGGGGATTTGCTTGAAGACCCTAAAAATCCCAGAGGCAACAATTATCCGCCTATCTGTATATTCTCGTTACTTGACACAATTGGATAATAAAGGTGTTACTAGTATTTCTTCGGGGGAAATTGCAGAAGGAGTAGGTGGCAGTCCCGCCCAAGTAAGAAAAGACTTAGCTTATTTTGGGGAATTTGGTACTCGTGGTGTAGGTTACAATGTTCGTGATTTAAATCAGCATATAGTTAAAATACTTGGGTTGGATAAAAAGTGGAAGGTTATCATTGTGGGTGCCGGTAATTTAGGATCGGCCCTAACTCAATATAAAGGTTTTAAGGAAAGAGGCTTTGAGATTGTCGGAATTTTTGATAATGATTTAAATAAGGTGGGTCTGACCTTAAATGGTATTCCTATCAGCCCAATTAGTAAATTAAAAGAAATTGTTAAAGAGCAAAATGTAGAAATTGGGATTATAGCAGTTCCTTCACCCTTCGCTCAAGATATTGCCGACAATATGGTAGAAAGCGGCATTCGGGCGATCCTCAACTTCGCACCGGTAGTGATTTCTTTACCTGTAGAAGTTGAATTACGTAATGTTGATTTGGCAGTAAACCTAGAAATTCTAACTTTTAATCTAGAACTAAACAGTGGGAAATTTTAAAACCAGCAAAACCTGTAAAACCGGTGGAGGCTGGTTTTTTTTAGCTATTTCAACACTAGCTACTAGCCACTAGTCACTAGCCACTATATAGAAATTGGTGTATAATTGCTATATATTTCACAAATATTTGATTGGAGAGGGAAAAAAGGATGAAGCTTAAGAAGGTTAAGGAAATTTTGAAAGCGCAAGTGCTAACAAATCAGCTCTCCTGGGAAGATATAGAAGTTCATACAGCCTGTGGGGCGGATTTAATGAGTGATGCGTTAGCTTTTGCCAAAGAAAAAAGCCTTCTACTTACGGGGCTTATTTATCCCCAGGTAATTAGGACATCAGAGATGTTGGATATTAGAGCTATTGTTTTTGTCCGAGGTAAGGTTCCACCTCTAGAAGTGATTACATTAGCGACTGAGGAAAACGTGCCTCTTTTGGTCACGACAATGCCTATGTATCAAGCCTGTGGTAGGCTATATCAAGCAGGGCTAGGAGTGGAGGATGACTATTGTGGATAGACAAATTGGTTTTCAGTCAAAACTACAAATCGAGGATATGATGACAACTTGTGTTGTCACAGTTTCGCCTGACATGACTATGCGAGAAGCCAAAGAGATTATGCGTTTGAAAAACGTCTCTGGTACACCTGTAGTTGATAATGAAAGGCGTTTATTAGGTATTGTAAGTATTGCAGATGTAGTGCAGGCTTTGGATGATCAAGTACTTGATAAACTAGTTAAAGAGCGGATGACGGTTAATGTCTGTACTGTTAAACCTCATGATACCGTAAATACAGCCTTAAGCCTTTTCAGAAAGCATCAATATAGAAGACTCCCTGTTGTGAATGATCAGAATGTAATTGTGGGCATGATTACCCCAAATGACATAGTAAAACGTTTGGCAAATTACTTGCAATTGGATATTGTCGAAGAACCTCCACTTTCTTGCTCCTTGGGCCATAGTCATACAATGGAATTTAGTATTAAGGGTGGAGATTTTGAACAAGCAGGTGTAGTGGCCAGTACCTTAAAAAAGAAATTAGTGGAATTAGGAATTAACCCAAGTATAATAAGGAAAGCAGCTATAGCTACTTATGAGGCGGAAATGAATGTGGTTATTCATGCTTATGAAGGTATACTTAAGGCCTATATTTCCCCGGAAAAGTTAATTATCAACGTTACTGATACCGGACCGGGTATCAAAGATATTGATCAAGCCATGCAAATAGGGTTCTCAACCGCTCCGGACCAAATCAGAGAACTAGGCTTTGGAGCAGGGATGGGACTCCCTAACATTAAAAAGTCAAGTGACGTTTTTGATATTTCTTCCCGTCCCGGGGAAGGGACGGAGCTACGTATTCAAATATTCTTTTAGGGGGGACTAAGATGAAATTAACCGAAATAGTTAAAGAGTTGGACTTAACTATTTTAGTAGAAGCCAATCTAGAGGAAAAGAATGTTCAAGGTGTATATATTTGTGATTTATTAAGTAATGTAATGGCCCATGGACATGAAGGAAATCTCTGGATTACTGTTCAAACCCATCAAAATATTTTAGCTGTAGCATCTTTATTAAATTTCTCTGCTATTATATTGCCGGAAGGCCTTACACCTGAACAAGCTGTCTTGGAAAAAGCAAGTGAAGGGCAGATACCTATTTTACAATCAGCTCAAGGAGTTTTTGAGTTAGCTGGAAAGTTATATGAGATGGGGCTAAGAGGTAATTAACATGAAACTTGTTGGCATGGACCTTCATATTCACTCTGCTTTATCACCTTGTGGTGGACCGGAAATGGTACCGCCAAAGGTTTTTGCAAGGGCTAAACAGATAGGCCTGGAAGCCTTAGTAATAGCAGACCATAATACTGCAGAGAACCAGAAGGCGTTTTTAAAATGTGCTAAGACTATGAATATTCAAGCTCTACCAGGGATGGAAGTACAGTCTAAAGAAGATGTACACATTCTTTGTATTTTCGATACTTTAGACCAGGCATTGACTTTGCAAAAGTTAGTTTATGACCATCTACCTCCGATAAAAAATAAGACTGAAATCTTTGGCGAGCAGGTAATAGTTGATGATTTAGGAAATAAAGTGGCGGAAGAGGAACGGCTATTATTAACCGGAACCAATCTTTCTATTGATGATATTGTAATAAATGTCAGAGAAATAGGTGGCCTAGCTCTTCCGGCTCACATTGATCGTCCTGCTTTTAGTCTCTGGTCCCATTTGGGATTTATTCCGGAATACTTAGGTTTCGTAGGTGTTGAGTTGACACATCACCTTCCACGTAATAAAGAGCAGATTAAGTACCTAGAAGAAAAAAAACTTGGTATAGTAATGTCTTCTGATGCTCATTGGCTCAATCAACTACAGCGACCTTATACCTGGGCCTATATCGAAGAATTTAGTGTAGCTGAACTGACTTTAGCCATTAAAGGCGAAAAAGGACGATATCTTGTATATGATAAGGAAAAGTTCTAGAACTTTTCCGAAGCTACAGAAAAGATTAGGGTTGAGGTTAAGGTTGAGATTAATATTTCACTTCGCTAGATTGTCGTAGGGGCGACCCGTGTGGTCGCCCGATGCTACTGTAGGGGTGGTCGACCCTGTCTGCCTGTTCTGTAGGTACTGTAGGCACTGTAGATACTGCAGATCCTGACATTGAGAATGACGCGAAAGGAGAAAAACTATGCGAGATTTATCTTTACACATTTTAGATATTGTGCAAAACTCGGTGGCTGCTAATGCAACGAAAATTGAAATATGGATTAAAGAAGATATGGCAAATGATTTGTTAGAGATTACCATCAAAGATAATGGTAAAGGAATGAGTCAAGATGAATTAACTAAGGTTATTGATCCCTTTTATACTAGTCGCACCACCCGCAAAGTTGGATTAGGTATTCCTCTATTTAAAGCTAATGCTGAATTATGTGATGGAAAGTTCCAGATAGATTCCCGGCTTGGAATTGGTACCGAAGTTTTTGCCTCCTTTCAACATAGCCACATCGATCGAGTTCCGCTAGGCGATATAATAGGAACAATCATTTCAATTCTTGCTGTAAATCCCGAGACAGAATTATTGCTTAAAATTGATTCCGACGGACATCTTTTTACATTTGATACCGAAGAAATTAAGGTAACACTAGAGGATGTTCCAATTAATACTCCGTTAGTGTTGGATTGGATTAAACTATATTTAACAGAAAACATTGTGCTGCGAGGTTAACCGTTCCCTACAACTAGCATAGCAAAATCCTAAATTCGGGGCGCAGTACCCAAATAAGGAATCTCCGAAAAAAGGTAACAATTACAAAGATCTTATTCCTTGTGTATGTGGAGACCTGATGATAAACTAATTAATGAAAAAGATGTAACTATTGGTCCGAGGGGGGGATTTGTTGAAAAGTAGTTTTAAAAGCCCATGGATATTGGTTATATTATTAATAATTGGTGGGTTAATCGGTAGTCTTCTTGGACAAACCTTAGGCCAATACTTACCAATATTAAAAACCGGATTTCAACCCATTGGCCTAGAACCTACGACTATAAACCTGGTAGTTATTACCGTTACTTTTGGTTTCATTATAAAAATAAATGTTGCAAGTATAATTGGCTTTTTGCTCGCTCTTTTACTTTATTTTCGTCTTTCATAACCAACAAAATTGTCACTGCTGTGAAAGTCTTTGTCATATTGAATCGGTTTATGGCGCCCACTCGCCCATGAATAGACGAAAAGATGAATTACCGGAAAGGAGTTTTTTAGTGGATATTGTTTTGGCTTCCGGCTCACCACGTCGTGCTGAACTTCTTCGGCAGATTAAACTTCCCTTTACTATTCAAGTTAGTAGTCTTGATGAAAATAGTATAAAGTGTCGAGTGCCTAAGGAATGGGTTCAACAGTTAGCGTTAGCAAAGGCAAAAGATGTAGCAAGATTCTTTAAGAGCGGTTTGGTAATCGGTGCCGATACTATTGTTTTGCAAGATAATGAAATTCTTGGCAAACCCCGAAATGTTGAAGAAGCCAAAAACATGCTGAATCTCCTGTCCGGTGCTACCCATCAAGTGCTCACCGGTATTGCTTTAGTGGATGCTTTATCGGGAAAGACGATTACTGATGTAGAGAATACATTGGTAAGGTTCAGGGAATTAACTGAAGGGGAAATCGATGCATATATTGCTAGTGGGGAACCTATGGATAAAGCTGGAGCTTATGGTATCCAAGGCTTAGGTGCTCTTTTTGTGGAGGGTATTTCCGGTTGTTATTTTAATGTAGTAGGATTACCATTAAATAGGTTAGCTAAAAACCTCAAGCATTTCGGTGTAGAAATCTTGTAAAAGGTTCCTTTTAGAAGAAAAAGCCATAATATATGTAACAATAAAAATTAATCTAAAATTAAAAACCGTGTAGTTCTGAATAAACAAAGAGGTATAGTGTTGTAGGGGCGAACTTTAATTTCCGCTAGAGAGTGGACAGAGTCGTCCGCCCCTACGATGACAATGGTGGAAATTTTCGTGGCAATGACAGTGTTTTCGAGCCGCGTGTCCACGAATTGACGAACTAACGAATTAACGAGCTTACGACTAATTAATTTTCGCAAAAAAGGAAGGGGTTAACCAAAATGTTATTCGCAAAAGACATAGGCATTGATTTAGGAACGGCCAATAGCATTGTATATTTACGTGGAAAAGGTGTTGTATTAAGTGAGCCTTCAGTTGTGGCTATTCAGAGGGATACAGGTAGTGTTTTAGCTGTTGGTGAGGAAGCAAAAAGAATGATTGGGAGAACCCCTGGCAATATAATTGCTATCCGTCCGTTAAAAGATGGTGTTATTGCTGACTTTGAAGTCACTCAGAATATGCTTAAATATTTTATTAGCAAGGCTTTAAAAGGTAAAACCTTTTTAGTCAAGCCCAGGGTAGTTGTTTGTGTGCCCGCAGGTGTTACTTCTGTAGAAGAAAGAGCGGTGAAAGAAGCTGCTATACAGGCAGGTGCCAAAGAAGCTCATTTAGTTGAAGAACCCATGGCTGCAGCTATTGGTGCCGGTTTACCGGTTCATGAACCTACCGGTAATATGATCGTTGATATCGGTGGGGGAACTACCGATGTAGCTATTATCTCTTTGGGTGGGATTGTAACAAGCCGTTCAATCCGAATCGGTGGCGATGAAATGGACGATGCAATTATCCATTATATTAAACGAACTTATAATTTAATGATTGGGGATCGAACCGCGGAAGAAATTAAGATTCAAATCGGGTCAGCTTTTCTAGACGCTAACGCGGAGACTTATCAGGTACGAGGACGGGATCTAGTAACAGGCTTACCTAAAAATATTACCATAACCAGTGAGGAAATCCAAAATGCTCTTAAAGATCCTGTAAACAGTGTTATTGAAGCAATTAAAGTTTGCTTGGAAAAAACCCCTCCCGAATTATCCGCTGATATTATGGATAGAGGTATTGTTATGGCTGGCGGTGGCTCATTACTAAAAGGTTTTGATCAATTAGTAGCCAGTGAAACTGGCATGCCCGTTCATGTGGCTGATGATCCCCTTTCTTGTGTTGCAGTGGGGACAGGTAAAGTGTTGGATAATATTGATATCTTAAAAAGGGTGGCAATCGCTAATAAAAGAATTGGATAGGAATGGTGGTCTAAGTGACCAAATACAAATTTTTCGGTAAAATAATTTTGCTAACAACTTTTATTGTTATTTTACTCAGTATTGCCAGTTTGACAGGAATGGAAAGATTAAATCTTAGCCTATTGGAAACCGGTGTGCAATCGATAAGAGCCCCCCTTGCTGGTGGGGCTACTATTGTTACCCAACGGGTTAAGGACTTTTTTGGCACTTTTGGGGAAATTGCTAAGCTAAGAGAAGAAAATGCAAATCTCAAAAAGGAAATTGGTCAATTAAACCAAGAAATTGATTTACTACGGGATTTTGGTTTGGAGAATATGCGCTTAAGAAAATTATTGGATTATAAAGAAGTTCATATTAATGATTTTCAATTCTTAGCTGCCCAAGTCATAGGGCGTGACCCTAGTAACTGGTATAGTACGATAACAATTAATAAAGGTACTAATGATGGAGTACAAAAGAATATGCCTATAGTTACCCACCAGGGCTTAGTTGGTAGGGTAATTAGTGTTTCCCCACGAGCCAGTGAGGTCTTATTAATCTTAGATCAGGAAGGTGCGGTAGGTGGAAGAGTATGGGAGACGAGGGAAACACCTGGTGTAGTAGAAGGTAATGGTCAAGGAAACAATCTTTTATCTATGATTCATATGCCCCATGATGCCGAGATTGAGGTAGGGCAGACTATTGTCACCTCTGGGTTATCGGGACTTTTTCCACCAGGTATAAGAATCGGGCAAGTAATAAAAGTTGAAGATGAGGCTTCAGGTTTAATGAAAAGGGCTAGCATTGAACCTTTTGTTAATTTTAATCGTCTAGAAGAAGTGTTAGTTATTACAAATGTTAATGACAGTTATTATATCCAAGAGGAATTACCAATACAAGAGGAGGGCGAACAATGAGATACTTGGTTCTGGCCCTCTTAGGGTTTTTTAGTTTAATACTCCAATCCACCATTTTTAATGAGTTTCTTGTTGCCGGAGTGAAACCTGATTTATTACTAATCATTGTCATCTTCTTTGCGCTTTTTAATGGGCCTCGTCAAGGGGCTTTTATCGGTTTGGGCCTTGGCCTTTTGGAAGACTTGTTTCAGGCCAAATATTTTGGATTAAATGCTGCAAGCAAATTAACTACTGGACTTATTATCGGTTTTATGGAAAAACGTATATATAAAGATAATTTTTTAGTACCTATTTTAGTACTATTTATAGGTTCTTTTATTCACATGGCATTTTATTATCTTTATACAAATATTGTTGGTTACTCAGTGGGAGTACATGATTTTTTTAGAGTTGCCGTACCTTTTGCTATTTATAATATGTGCTTTGCGCCTTTTACCTATGGGCCATTTTATAAGTCCAGCACAAAAGGAATCTTAAAACGCCATACAAGTGCTTAGACCAACGGAAGGAGGATAGCAGGGTGAATGGTAAAAGAAGAAAAGTTTTAGAAAAAGATTTAATTATCTTTAGACGTATTGTCATGGTTATTTTTTTTATACTAATTACCCGGCTAGGTTGGTTGCAACTTGTTGAAGCTGATATCTATCGGACTAAAGCCGAAAGTAATAGAATGCGTTTAGTCCCTATCCAGGCCACACGAGGTAATATCATAACAGCCGATGGAGTTACTGTTGCCACGGATTACCCATCCTTTCGCGTTACGATTACCTATTTGGGATTAAAAAATCAAGAACAGGTAATCAATAGACTGGCGGAAATTTTAGATGATCCGGAAATTACTCCGGAGTATATTAATGAGCTTCTAAAAGCCAATGGATCAAGATTATATGAACCAATTATTGTCAAACGCAATATTCCTATTGAAACAGTGACTGCTATTGAAGCTAGGAGAAAAGAACTTCCCGGTGTAAATATTGAGCCTGCTCCAGGAAGAATATACCCTTACGGAAATTTTGCAGCCCATGTACTGGGATATTTAAGTGAAATTAATGAAGAATTAGGTAAAGAAGGTTATGAGGATTATAAACTGGGGGATTTACTGGGTAAGATTGGTGTGGAAAAGCAATACGATAAATATTTGCGAGGAAAAAACGGTTTTCGGCAGGTTGAGGTCAATGTGAAAAACAGGCCGATTCGGGAGGTAACAACGGTTATTCCTGAACCGGGTAATAATCTAATTTTGACCATTGACTTTGACCTTCAAAAAACTATGGACGAAGCATTTGATAATGTTTTAGCAGAACTACAAAAAAACCCAAGGTCCGATAAAGCTGAGGCTGGTGCAGCAGTTTTACTTGATGTTAAAACTGGTAAAGTGTTAGCTATGTCTACCAGACCCGATAACAAGATAACTGTACAAAACAAGGCCATTCAAGGCAGATATATTCCAGGTTCAACCTTTAAAATGGTAACCGGGATAGCTGCTTTAGAAGCGGGCAAAGTTACCCCCAAGGAAACCATCTATAATCCCGGAAGGTATTGGTACCCCCCTTATATTAAAAGTGTGGCACCCATCGGTCTAACGAATTTATATACTGCCATTTCTAAATCCGACAATGTCTATTTCCAGGAAATGGGTCGTAGAGCGGGGATAGATGGGATCGCCACAATTGGTAGAGAATTGGGATTGGACGGGCCAACAGGTATCGATCTCCCCTATGAGAATTCCGGTGTATCACCTTTACAAGGCTTGCCAACCTCTGAAAAACGTGTTCAGTATTTTGATTGGGCAGCTATGATTGTTAATAAGCGTTATGAAGATAAAATAAGTGAGAAGGAACAATATTACAACCAACTTTTAGCCCAAACTAGTGATGAAAATGAGCGGAAAAAGCTAGAGTGGCAAAAAGATAACGAAATCAAGAAAATTAAAGCTCAATGGCAAATTGATTTAAAATGGAATACTAGTTGGCATGATGTGGATACATTTAACATTGCTATTGGTCAGGGAAGACAAAACTATACTCCCTTGCAGTTAGCCAATTATATAGCTACTATCGCTAACAATGGTATTAGATATAAGCCTTATGTAGTAGAGAAAATTGTGAGCCCAAGTGGTGAGGTGATAAAGGAGTTTAGTCCAGAAATAGCTGCCAAAGCCAATATCTCCCAGAAAACTCTTGATGAAATTAAAATAGCAATGGGCTATACTACTCAACCCGGTGGAACAGCTTATTCTTTATTTAGTAAATTTCCCAAGGAAATTCAGGTTGGAGCTAAAACAGGTACAGCCCAACCGGGACAAGCCGGTTATCGAGTGGGTGATAAACAGTACTATGATGGGTTATTTGTTGCTTTTGCTCCCCTTCATGACCCACAAATTGCTTTTGCCGGTGTAGTTGAACATGGTTATAGTGGTGGTGGCTCAGCAGGTAAAATTGCCAAAGCAGTTTTTGAGGAATATTTTGGTTTAGTGCAAAAAGATGCTCCACCAACTCAGCAGTCCCCGAATGTCGAAAACTTTAGCCTAGATTAAAATTAAGTGATTTTTAGTTTCGGATGGAGGTGTGTCCCCTTTCCGAAATGAAGTGGGGGTCTCACGGCTGGTAGTCGTCGGATAACAGAATAAAAAATTGAGAGATGTCTAGAAATAGCTAAAAAGCGGGGAAAAAAACCCCCGTTTTTTATTAACTAAAAGCAGGGATAATAACATTTTTTGTAGAAATTAACAAATGCATCATAATATTATTTACGTAAGGGAGAAAGATAATGGAGCCAGTGACATTAAAAGGTAATCGGGAAGGGGTTGTTGTGCAACTTAATTGCAACCTGGATTTCGAAGAACTATGTGAAAAAATTGAAGCAAAAATTAAAAGTGCGGATTCCTTTTTAGGCAACAATACGGAAGTAATTATAAATTTAGGTTCTTTGGTGTTAAATGAGGAACAAACAGAAAGGCTAAGAAACCTTTTTAAATCTTGGGAATTGGGCATCAAAAAGTTTATTCCTGACACTGTTGAACAAGAGGGAATGGGAAAAATGGTGTTACCAAATATAATAGAAGATGATAATCACTTTTTAGCTGAAGGATCAACTTTAGTAGTACGCAGAAATTTACGTTCGGGACAAGCTATTTTTCACGAAGGTACTGTGATTATTTTTGGGGATGTAAATCCGGGAGCAGAGGTTATCGCCTCGGGTCATATCTTTGTGATGGGACATTTGAGAGGCATTGCCCATGCAGGGGCACATGGTGATGTCAGGGCATTGGTCTATGCTTCACGGCTACAGCCTACTCAATTACGCATAGCAAATTTTATAACCCGAGCTCCTGATGAAGAAGTGATATTACCTTCTGAGCCGGAAATTGCAAGGATTAAAGACGATATCATTGTACTAGAAAAATATTTGCAAAAATAAGGAGGATAGCCAAATGGGGGAAGTAATTGTAGTAACATCAGGTAAAGGTGGAGTTGGCAAAACAACAACAACAGCAAACATTGGTACAGGTCTGGCAGCTTTAGGATATAAGGCTGTACTTATTGATACTGATATTGGTTTAAGAAATTTAGATGTAGTAATGGGTTTAGAAAATAGAATTGTTTATGATTTAATTGATGTTACTCAAGGTAATTGTCGCCTTAAACAAGCCCTAATCAAAGATAAGCGTTTTGATGGCTTATTTTTGTTGCCTGCTGCCCAAACCAAGGATAAGTCTGCCCTCAAAGGGGAGGAAATGAAAAAACTTTGTGATGAGTTAAAAGAAGAATTTGATTATGTACTGGTTGATTGCCCGGCAGGTATTGAACAAGGTTTCAAAAATGCAATTGCTGGTGCAGAAAGAGCACTTATTGTTACTACTCCGGAAGTATCGGCAGTACGCGACGCTGATAGAATTATTGGTTTACTAGAGGCCAATGGTTTACATGCACCTAAGCTTATCATCAATAGGATTCGCCCGGATATGGTTAAACGTGGAGATATGATGAATATTGAGGATATGCTTGATATCTTGGCCATTGAATTGGCGGGGGTAGTGCCTGATGATGAATACATAGTAGTTTCAACAAATAAAGGAGAGCCTGCGGTTTTAGATGTAAATTCAAGAGCAGGACAAGCTTATCGTAATATTGCAAAACGGATTACCGGTCAAGAAGTGCCGTTAATTAATCTGGAATATGAAGAGGGTTTAGTAAATAAACTTAAACGCTTACTAGGATTGAAAGGGTAAAGGGGGGTATTATAATGATTGACTTCCTAAGAAGCATACTAGGTAAAGAGCCGGCCGGAAGTAAAAATGTAGCAAAAGAACGTTTGCGTCTAGTACTTGTCCATGACCGAGCTACCGTTTCTCCCCATTTACTGGAGAATCTAAAAGAAGATTTAATTAAAGTTATAACTAATTACATGGAAATTGATCAAGAGGCTTTAGATGTTCAACTGAACCGCGAAGATGATTCAGTAGCCTTAGTTGCTAACATACCGGTTGTTAAAATGAAACGCACATATCAGGATGCCCAAGCGAATTAGTGACTAGTCCAACATTCCAACTTTCCAACTATTTAGGTCTAGACGCATCCAGGGGAGGAATATATAATTAACTTGAACAGATTGCTACTTAGACTAGTCACTAATCACCAGTCACTAGTTAACGGGGGTATCTTAAGTGGATTTTTATAGAAAAATTGCCGGTAAACTTGATTATACTTTAATTGGTGCAGTGGTGCTCATCCTAGTGATGAGCTTGTTTGTTTTAAATAGTGCTACAGCTCACCTAAATTCTTCATTTTTATTAAGGCAGGTAATGTGGGTTTTTGTTAGCATTGGTGTGGTTCTAGCTATTCTACGCATAGAATATTCTGTTTTCATCAAGTATACTAAGTACCTTTATCTATTAAATATTTTGCTTTTAGTTTCTGTGTTTTTCTTTGGTTCGGAAGTTAAAGGTGCTCAATCCTGGATAAAAACACCTGTAGGTAGTATTCAGCCTTCCGAGTTTGCCAAGATTTTATTAATTATTACATTTGCACATTATTTAGTAAATAAACAAGGGGAATTATCTACCTTAAAAGATTTGATTCCTTGCTTTATTTTTGTTTCGGTACCTCTACTATTAATCTTGAAACAGCCGGATTTAGGAACAGCTTTAGTTGTAGTTGCTATTATGGTGGGGATGCTTTTTGTTGCAGGAGCGAATCGAACCCTTCTAATTACTATCTTCGGGGGTGGTTCGCTGGCAGCCATTGGGTATGTTATTGGTCACTGGAAATTTGGTTGGTGGATGCCCCTTAAACAATATCAGTTAAATAGGATTTTAGTTGTTTTTGATCCAAATATTGATCCCCGCGGGGCAGGTTGGAATGTTTGGCAGTCAAAAATTGCCATTGGTAGTGGGGGACTTTTTGGAAAAGGACTAGGCGGTGGTACCCAGAGTATGGGGCAGTTTTTGCCTGAACAGTGGACTGACTTTATTTTTGCTGTATTATCTGAGGAATTAGGTTTTTTGGGAGCGGGCTTGCTTCTTATAGCATTTTTTGTTCTTATTAGTCGTGGGTTAAAAATCGCCTTAGTTTCCAAAGATTTATACGGAAGTCTCATAGCCACCGGGATAATATCTATGTATTTATTTCATATTATCGAAAATGTAGGCATGGCAATGGGGATTATGCCTGTAACCGGGATTCCTCTACCTTTTGTTAGTTATGGTGGAAGTTCCATGCTGACAAATATGGTAGGTCTAGGGTTATTGTTAAATATTTATATCCGGCGTCAGAAAATTATGTTTTAGAAATTTCGCCTATAGTCTATAGTCTATCGTCGATAGTCTAGGACTGTAGGCTTTTTATTCGTAGATATTCCAACGAATTGACATTTTAACGTTTTGCGTATAGTGGATTACGGGTAAAAGGAAGACTATAGACTATCTAAAACATATATTAAATAAATTTGGGGGTAGAAGATGATACCTTTGCGTGATACGATAAGACCTCGAACTTATCCAATTGTCAATATCACGATCATAGTTCTTAACATTATATTCTTTTTAATGGAATCTTCATTAAATGAGATCGGTTTAGTAGAAATTTTCTACCTTTTCGGATTAACACCCAGTTCTTTTTTAAGAAACCTTGAGATGGGTAATTTTAGCGCAGCAATTACTCCCTTATTTACATCCATCTTTTTACACGGTGGATGGTTACATATTATTAGTAATATGCTTTTCCTTTGGGTTTTTGGCGATAATGTGGAAGACCGAGTAGGGCATTTTAAGTATTTAGTTTTTTATTTAACTGTAGGGGCAATAGCCAATATTACTCAAGTTTTGGCTGATCCTCTATCCACGATTCCCATTATTGGAGCGAGTGGTGCAGTAGCGGGAATACTAGGTGCTTATTATGTTAGTTTTCCTAGGGCTAAAATACTAGCCTTAATTCCGATTATTTTCTTTTTTACTCTAATGGAAGTGCGGGCATCATTTTTTATTATCTTCTGGTTTATCCTCCAGGTATTTAACGGAGTTTTTAGCATATCAACTGTAGGAAATTCAGTTGCATGGTGGGCCCATATCGGTGGGTTTTTAGGGGGAATTTTATTAATAAGGTTTTTTAAAACCAATCGAAAGCTTATCCTTTGACTTCCATAAACCTTCTCTTAAGTTAAGTATTATTTAATTTACCTTGAATAAAAGATAAACCTTTAGAGAAACTAGTAAAGATTAAAGTAAAAGGGGTGTTATCTTTATAATGGTAAATAAGAATTGTAAAAGGTGCAGCAAATTTTTAACTAATGATTGCCGGGGTGTAAACCAATTAAACGCGGAATCTTGCCAAAACCTTTTTCGGGATAAATCCCAGGAAGTAGATGTGTCAGGCTGTTGCTAAGATAGTGGAAGAGTGAAAGAGTGAAAGAGTATTAATTGTACCAATAAAATTGTTATTGCGTAGCAAAAGACTACTTACTTTTGTCATCCTGAGCCATAGCGAAGGATCTTAAAATTCTTCTCAGAATGACAGGGCATAACAACAATTACACTTCACTGTAGGAGCGGACTATTATGTCCGCTCTAAATTTTTTTAGCATTTATTAATGAAAACAATTTATTCCAAATATAAGGAAAATGGAGTATAATAGAGTTAAAGTCGATAAAATAGAAATATTTACTTTAAATATAATATTTTAGGCCTAGAAGGGCTAATATTAACTATAAAGAGGGGATGCCATGACAAGAGTATTATTTGTTTACAATCAAGTATCCGAGAAAGAAAGAAAAGGACTTTTTGGTGAATGTACATTAGAGAAAGACGTAGAAATTATTAGAAGTGCTTTACAAGAAAGTAATAACGACATTTTGTCTTTGAACCTTGAATCACCAGAGCAATTAGAGAAATATGTGTTAGCCAATCAGCCGGTGGATTTAGCTTTTGTTATTGCCGAGGGTTTTAAAGCTGAACCTCATACCCTTTATAATGGACACGGAGCTGCTCTGATACGTAGATATCTAGCAAAATTTAATATCCCAAGCACTCTGTCCTCGGTTGAAAGCATGGAAATCTGTCGGAATAAGGACTTAACATATGCCAGACTTATAGATTGGGATATTCCAATTCCTAAATTTCTAGTATTTGAAACGCATTTTTTAAAAAATATTAATTTTTTAGAAAACCAGGTTACTGATTTAGGTTATCCTGTAATAATTAAGCCTGCCGGTGGGGGTAATAGCATTGGGATTACCTCCAAATCAGTTGTAAGTAATTTTCAACACTTAAAAATTCAAGTTAAAAATTTATATAAACAGCTAGGTCATACTAATTTAATTATCGAAAAGTTTTTGGATGGACCGGAATATACTATTGGCCTTTTAGGTAATAGGTTAAAATATATCTTACCTATAATTGAATTTCCCAGGAAGTTGGGAGTGCGAGATACAGCTACTAAAAAAAATGAACATAAAATACGGGATCAATTTAATATTATTGCTAATAGTGATTCTCGCTTTAGTGAAATATCCGAAATAGGTGTTAAAACATTTGAAGCGGTTCGGGCAAATGATTTATTGAGGATTGATCTAAAAGAGGACGAGTATGGAAAAATTTATGTAATAGATGTTAATGGTACACCCTCTTTGACAGCTAATGGTTCCCTAAATTTTATGGCATCTAAACTTGGCATTGAACATAAACGCTTAATTCAGATGGTTCTCTATGAAAGCATGAAAAGATATGGTTTTAAACCAACTCCTTTTTTTGATGAACTGATAAAAGAATATAAAACCAGGCTTGATCAATATGAATCATCAGAAGTGGCCTGAATACAAAACATAAACCAGCTTATAGGCTGGTTTTTAAATATTTTTTCTAAACTATAAGGCTCTATCTAAGGCAGGGTTCATTTATACTAAGTAATTTTTTTTCTTTATTTGTAAATACTGAATATGTTATCATTAATCTTGTGTGCTTTTATTACCTTTTTTGTTAGAATAGTATAGGAAAATGATTCAATCCGATTTGGAGGGTAATTAATGAATTTTTTAGAAATACTATTTATGTTTTTAGGAGGTCTGGGTTTATTTCTCTTTGGAATTAAATCTATGTCCGAGGGTTTGCAAGCAATAGCCGGGGACAAGCTACGGGTAATTTTAGAAAAGGGAACAAAAACTCCTTTAAGAGGTGTTTTAACCGGCATTATTGTTACTGGCTTAATCCAAAGTAGTAGTGGTACAACAGTTTTAACGGTTGGTCTTGTTAATGCGGGCCTTTTACCCCTGCGACAAGCCATTGGTGTCATTATGGGGGCAAATATTGGAACGACAGTAACTGCTTATTTAATTGGTTTTGACTTAAGTGCCTATTCTATGCCAATCATTGCTATTGGGGTATTTTTGTTATTTTTCTTTAAAAAGAAAAGAATAAACTATCTTGGGCAAATATTTTTAGGCTTTGGCCTTCTATTTTATGGGATGGATATTATGGGAGAAGGGATGATGCCTTTAAGAAATGCACCTTTCTTTATTAACTTAATGAAAGGGGTAGAGGATAATGCCTTATTAGGTGTATTAATCGGTGCTATCTTTACCGCGGTAGTACAGAGTAGTAGTGCTACCATAGGTGTTTTACAAGAGCTGGCTAATCAAGGTGTAGTTACTTATTTTCAAGCTGTACCAATATTATTTGGTGATAATATTGGTACAACCGTTACAGCATTATTTGCTGGTATTGGAGCTTCAATTGCAGCTAGGAGAGCGGCCCTTACGCATTTATTATTTAATATAATTGGTACAATAATTTTCTTACCATTATTTCTACTTGGTATCTTCCCGGTAATAGTAAGTGGCTTAACTAATTTCGCATATTTGTTATTACCGGGTTCAGGTAGTTGGGAAACTTTAAATATAAAGATGCAGATTGCACAAACCCATGGGGTATTTAATTTAACAAATACATTAATTCATTTGCCCTTTGTAACTTTTATGGCGACGTTAGTTACTAAACTTATTCCAGGTGGGGAACCGGAAGTAGATCGAAAACCTCGGTATCTTGAACCACGTTTATTAGGTAATCCACCAGTTGCTTTAGCTAATGCTAGTAGGGAATTATTACGGATGGGTAGGTTCGCTAGTGAGTCATTTGATCATGCAGCAAAATACTTTATCAATCGGCGAAGCGAAGATAAGCAATCCGCTATTCGCCTTGAAGATGTTGTTGACCAATTAGAACAGGAAATTACCAATTATGTTGTCAAAGCTACTTCGGGCAAAAAGCTTGATAATGAATTATACCGCCATAGTTATATTATCTTACAGGCGGTAGGTGACCTGGAAAGAGTAGGTGATCATGCCGAAAATCTAATTGAATTAACTGATTATGCCCAGGAAAATAATGTTGAGTTTTCCGATACAGCTATGGATGATTTAGAACAGATGATTAATGCTGTAAAAGAAATACTGGCTACCTCTTTACAAGCATTAAAGACTGAAAGTAGAGAGTTGGCTATTAAGACAGTTTCAAGTGATGATATAATTGACCAAATGGAAATCCACCTTCGAAAAGCTCATATTACCAGATTAAACGAGGGTACCTGTAACGGTAGTGCAGGTGCAATATATTTAGATATTTTAAGTAATTTAGAAAGAATCGGAGACCATGCCGTAAATATTGCCGGTTATGTTTTAGGGGAAAGGTAAGTTAGCGGCTAGTGGCCAGTGGCTAGTAGCTAGTGGCTAGTAGCTAGTGACTAGTCACTAGTAAAAACAGAAGAGGCTGTTGACAAAGTTATTCAAAATAAAATCCAATTTTTATTATAAGTGAAGTTTTTGGCGAGTTCAGATAAAAAGAACGCAGACGGCTGAAGACCAGAATTAGCAACTGTTTGAACCGAAGGTAAGTTTTGCTAATTCCTGAAGCAGTTGAGTTCATTCATAATAAAATTGTCTGAGCCAGCGTAACGTTGATAAATATGGAGTTTATCTACATTCTAGGTTGTTGCATAATGAACTAATTAGTTCATTATGCAACAGCCTTCTTTGTTATAAAAAATGTATCCACTATTGACCATTGACTATCGACTATGGGCCATTAACCAAGCCGGATAAATGCCCCTAAATCCTAGTCACTAGTAACTAAATTATGCTGGGCAAAAAGTAATCCCTACCAGGCCGGGGCCGGTATGGACTGCCATGGATGCAGTAGTTTGACTTATGAATGATTCCTTGATATTTACTTGAGCTTCTTTAAGTTTATTTAAAACATATTGAGCATCCTCCAGAGCATCACCATGCACAACAGCCAGAAAGACCTTACGGTTACCTATCGCCTCTTGAGCAATTTCCGAGATTCTATTAAGGGATCTTAATCGTCCTCGCACTTTGGCAACAGAGTAATAAATTCCTTCTTCATTTATCGAGATAATAGGTTTAATATCAAGAATATCACCAATGGTACCTTCAACTAGGCCAATTCGACCGCCTTTACGTAAATATTCCAGTGTCTTTAGTACAAAAAATACTTTTGTTTCTTTAACCAATCCTTCCACTTTATCTATAATATCATGGAGGGGAGTACCATTTTTAATTAACTCACCAGCATGCATTACCAGAAAGCCAAGGCCGAGAGATAGAGCTTTAGAATTGATAATTTTTAGATTGATACCTAACTCAGTAATTTTGTCTCTTAAACCTTCTACCATACTAAAAGTACCGCTTAAACCACTGGATAAGAGAATTGCTAAAACATGTGTATAACCCTCATTTTTTAGCCTTTCAAATAGTTCCCAAGTTTCTCCGACACTTGGCATAGATGTAGAGGGAATTTCTGTTTTCAAACGTTCATAAAATTCCTCTGATGTAATATCTACACGATCCCGGAAATCCCCATCTTGAAAAATTATATGTAAAGGCAAAACATGAATATTATATTTATTTATAATATCCCGAGGCAAATCACAGGAACTATCAGTAACGAGAGCAATTTTTTTCAAATCAATAACCTCCAATATATGTATTAAAAAACCAGAAACATTAGTTCTAAATACGCCAATATAACATTAAATTCCTGCTTTTACACATAATATTAACATTTTTTTATAATACCAGGAATTTATATACTTTGCCATTTGGCAAAGTGTCAAGGATTACCGTATTGGAATGCGCGTTTAAGGGAACCGAAAATTCGCGCATTTTTTGTCCGAAATTAATAACATTATCCGAAGACTACAAGAGTAGATCCCATCTTTTACTTTAGGAAAGAGGACATAGTTTTTATGAAGCTAACAATCAAATGTTTCCATAGCTAAAGTGAAGATAAATTGTAATAATTCATTTTAAAACAAAATATATGTCTAACTATTAACAATTTGAAGTAATTTTTATGGTATAATAGGATGCAGAAAATTATTAGTAAGGTGGATAAAATGAGTGAAAAAACGGCACCTTTAACCGAGCATTTAGAAGATTTACGAAAAGTTTTAATAAGAACTTTTATTGCTGTTTTTCTTGGAACAGCTGTTAGTTATGGTGTTTTCTTAGACAGAGCAATGAGTATAGTAGTAGGACCTTTAAACCGTTTAAATCAAGAATTGGTGTTTCTCACTGTTACCGAAGGATTTTTCACACATTTGAAGGTAGCGTTTTTTGCTGGAATTATACTCGCTTCCCCAGTAATAATTTGGCAAATATTAAGTTTTGTTCTCCCTGCACTATATAGTCATGAAAAGAGGGTATTTTTTCCCTTATTCTTTTTGGGTATATTATTATTTATATCCGGAATAGCCTTTGCTTATTTGTTTGTTTTGGAATTAGGTCTAAAATTTCTCCTAATTAATTTTAGTGGTGGATTGACCCCCATGATTTCCGTAAGCAAATATGTTTCCTTTGTTATTACCTTTTTATTGCCTTTCGGAATTGTATTTGAAATTCCCTTAGTAGCATATTTTTTAACTAGAATGGGTATTGTTACTCCTCAATATTTGAGGCAAAAGAGACGCTATGTTATCTTTATAATCTTTGTATTAGCGGCAATTCTAACTCCACCGGATATTATATCTCAAATCCTCTTAGCCTTTCCAATGCTAGTTCTTTATGAAATTAGTATTATTATTTCTGCACTTTTATATAGGAAAAAGCAAAAGGAAAAAATTGAAGAAGATGAAAATCTTTAAAGCAGACTAAGTCTTCTACAGTATCTTCAGAAAAAAACAAGGTTGAGGTTAAAGCTTAGGTTAAGCTTAAGATTAAAGTTTTGCTTCGCTAAATTTAAAAACCTAGTGGAAAAGTGAAATAGTAGGCCGAGGTTGTCTGAAATTCACATTTTCTTGTTTAACCTTGTAATAGATTTGGGTAAAAAAAGTGTATAGTGCCATTATATTAATTTACTTTATAAATTAAGAAAGGGGTTATTATGTCACACGTTTTCAGTTTAGCTAAGATGAAAATTGGTCAAATTGGAGAGATTGTAGAGCTAAAAGAAAATGGCAAGATTAATAATATGAGCGAGAAACTTGGCATTGCTAAAGGAATGTCAGTCATTGTCTTACAACAAACGGTGGATTGGTTAGTTCAGGTTGGTTCCAATCAAATTACTTTAAGTAAGGAAATGTTAAATAATATTATGGTCAAAGTGGCTAATATATAAACGGTTCTACGAAAAAATGCTTTTAGAAGATAAACCTCAGGGTATCCAAAATACCTTGAGGTTTATCTTTTAGATAACATTCAAAAAGAGGTCTGCTCATACCGAAATAGAAGTTGGCATTCTTACGGTTGGCAGTCACCGGAATTAAGTAGGGCAAAAAGGCTGTTTTATAACAGTTTAAAAATTATTTAATTGTTTGAAAAAAATCTTGTATTTATTCTTAAAAGATTATAAAATAATAGTTGTATTTAATTAATAAATAAAAGGTGGTAGTAAACATGAAAAAGTCTCTTGTTTTTTTGCTAGTATTTGCACTAGTAGTCTCCTTAATTTCTGGTTGCACCAGTGGCGGTGAAAAGAAAGGTGATGCCGATACTAATACAAATGAAGTTAAAATTGGTATCAATTACGAGTTAACTGGTGGTGTTGCTTCCTACGGTGAAGCTTCTGTTGATGGTATCATGATGGCTTTTGATGAAATCAATGCAGCTGGTGGTATTAATGGTATGAAAATAGTTCCAGTTAAACTTGATAACAAGTCAGATGCTGCTGAAGCTACTTCTTTAGCAACAAGACTAATGACTCAAGAAGGCGTTGTAGCTGCTCTAGGGCCAGCAACCTCTGGTAACTTTATGGCTACAATCCCCGTTGCTATGGGTAATAAAATCCCCATCATCTCTGCTTCTGCAACTGCGGATGAAGGTGTTACAGTTGACAAAAACGGTAAAGTAAATGATTACGTTTTCCGTCTTTGCTTCAACGATTCTTTCCAAGGTGTAACAATGGCTAACTTTGCCTTAAATAACCTAAATGCAACAAAGGCTGCGATTATCCAAGATAAATCCAGTGATTATGCAGAAGGTTTAGCTAAAAATTTCGTAAAAACTTTTGAAGGTGCCGGTGGAACAATTGTTGCCCAAGAAGGTTATGTATCCAAGGAAAAGGACTTCAATTCAATTCTTACTAAATTAAAAGGACAAGATTTTGATGTTATTTTCTTACCCGGCTATTACCAAGAGGCTGGTCTCGTAATTAAGCAAGCTCGTGATTTAGATATTAATGTTCCCATACTTGGTGCAGACGGATTTGATTCACCCGTTCTTTTACAATTGGCTGGAGAAGAAGCTTTAAATAATGTTTATTTTTCAAATCACTACTCAGCTATTGATGAAGACCCAATGGTACAAGATTTTATAAAAGCTTATAAAGAAAAAAATGGTGTAGAACCAAATGCATTTAATGCTCTTGGTTATGACCTTGGTAAATATATTGCCGATGCTATTGAGCGCGCTGGTTCTAAAGATCCCGAAGCAATTAAGGATGCACTTGCTGCAACAAAAAATTTCGTGGGTGTAACTGGTACTTTTGATATGGGACCCGACCACAACCCCATTAAGTCTATTGTAGTTATTGGGTTGGAAAATGGCGTACAAGCCACAAGTGTAAAAGTAGACCCTAAGTAAGTTCTCTAATCATTAAACTTGTAAATAGAAACAAATTAAGTTAGAGTGCTCTGCTGCTCTAACTTAATTTGTTTAATATAAAATATGTTAATTTGGAGGTGCACAACCTTGGAGCAATTTCTACAACAAATGGTTAATGGCCTTTCTTTAGGTAGTATATATGCACTTATTGCCTTAGGTTATACCATGGTTTACGGAATTATCAAGCTGATTAACTTCGCCCATGGTGATGTGTATATGATTGGGGCTTATATTGGATTTGCCGCTATTACTTACGCGCATTTAAGTTTTTTCCCTGCCCTAATAATTACTATGGTTTTATGTGCCGTTTTAGGAATGATTATCGAGAGAGTAGCTTATAAGCCTTTACGGAATTCCTCAAGAATCACTGTTTTGATTACTGCTATTGGAGTATCACTACTTTTAGAATATGTAATGATGTTTTTCGTTGGTGCCGAGGTTCGCTCTTATCCCAAAGTTTTAACTAATAAAATTTATCATTTTGGCGATGTTGTCATTAACTTGCAACAGATATATATACTTGTTACCGCATTAGCACTAATGATCTTGTTACAATTTATTGTTCATAAAACTAAAACCGGTAAAGCAATGCGTGCCGTTTCCATTGATAGTGATGCAGCTCAACTTATGGGCATCAAAGTTGATAAAACCATATCTGTAACATTTGCTATCGGTTCAGCCTTGGCCGGTGCTGCCGGAGTATTGGTAGGAATATATTACAATTCCATAGATCCCCTTATGGGTATTATGCCTGGTTTAAAAGCTTTTGTTGCTGCTGTTTTTGGTGGTATTGGCAGTATCCCCGGAGCTATGATAGGGGGATTGGCCATAGGGATTATGGAAACACTTGTTTCCGGCTATGGAAACTCCATGTATCGAGATGCCGTAGTATTTGCTTTTCTGATTATCATTTTGATTATAAAGCCATCAGGCCTTCTTGGCAAAAATACGAGAGAGAAGGTGTGATTTTATGAGAGCGCTAACTAAAAACAATTTAGTCATTCTTGGTTGCATCATATTAACCTTTTTCCTTGTCCAATTTCTAAGATCAGCAGGAATTTTAACAAGCTTTCATGAGATTACCATAGCTATGATTTGCATAAACATTATATTAGCTGTAAGTTTGAATTTGGTTGTAGGTTTTACCGGACAACTATCTCTTGGTCATGCGGGCTTTATGTCCATAGGGGCCTATGTTTGTGCATTAATAAATATGAGAATGGATTCAACTGCAGGGTTTCTTCTGGGAATTCTAGCTGGTGCTATTGTTGCTTCATTTATTGGTATTTTAATCGGGATTCCTACTCTTAGATTAAAAGGTGACTATCTGGCTATTGCCACTTTAGGGATGGCGGAAATAATCCGTGTTATATTTTTAAATTTAGATATTACAAACGGAGCTGCCGGGCTAAGTGGTATTCCCAGATATACTAATTGGCTATGGCTATTCTTTTTTATGGTAGCAACTATTTTATTAATCAATAACTTTATTAGGTCCTCTCATGGACGTGCCTGTATATCTATCCGGGAAGATGAAATCGCCAGCGAGGCAATGGGTATTAATACTACTATGTACAAAGTAATAGCTTTTGCCATTGGTGCTTTTTTTGCTGGTATAGCAGGTGGCTTATATTCATCCTATTTTTACTTTATAAGACCGGATATTTTCGGTTTCTTAAAATCGATAGACATTCTTGTAATAGTCGTATTAGGTGGGTTGGGGAGCATTTCAGGTTCTATTATTGCCGGTATCCTCCTTGCTGTTTTAACCGCCTTCTTACAATCCTTTACCGCAGTACGTATGATTATTTATGCTCTTTTACTAGTAGTAATAATGATCTTCCGACCACAAGGCATTATGGGATCAAAAGAAATTAATGAAATTTTTAAATTCGGTAAAAAGAGAATAGAGTAAGGAGGAAAACTAAATGTCATTGCTTTCTGTTGACAAATTAACCAAGTCCTTCGGTGGGCTGACTGCTGTTTCAAATGTAAGTATGCATATTGAAAAGGGAGAGTTGGTAGGCATCATTGGCCCAAACGGTGCAGGGAAGACCACCCTATTCAATCTTCTTACTGGAGTATATACACCCACCTCTGGTTCGATTAAATTAAATTTGGACAATAAAGAAAAGGAGCTAAGTGGACTTAAACCTTACAATGTTACTAAAGCCGGCTTGGCTCGTACATTTCAAAATATTAGACTTTTTAAAGATCTAACGGTATTAGATAATGTCCGTATCGCTATGCATCAAAATATCCAATATAATATAGGTACGGCCTTTTTCCGTTTTAATAAATTTTACAATGAAGAAGACAGATTATTAAAGGAAGCGGAAGAACTCTTAGATATTTTTAAAATGTCTCACAAAAAAAATGAGTTAGCCAAAAACCTTCCTTATGGTGAACAGCGGCATCTGGAAATTGTTCGCGCTTTGGCTACCAAACCGGCTATTTTGCTTTTAGACGAACCGGCTGCGGGTATGAATCCCAATGAAACTACAGAACTAACAGATACTATTTCCTGGATTCGTAAACATTTTGATTTAACTGTACTTTTAATAGAACATGATATGTCCCTTGTTATGAAGATTTGTGAAAGGATCTATGTATTGGATTATGGTATGCTGATTGCTTCAGGTACACCTTCTGAAATAAGAACAAATAAAAGGGTTATAGAAGCCTATTTGGGGGAGGATGTCAGTAATGCTTGAGATTAAAAAACTAAATGTTCATTACGGAGTGATCCATGCCCTAAAGGATGTCTCCTTAACGGTAAATCGTGGGGAAATTGTAACCCTAATAGGAGCCAACGGGGCTGGAAAAACCACTACTTTAAGAACAATATCAGGTCTAAACAAACCTACCAGTGGTGAGATTTGGCTAGAGGGAAAAGAAATTACTCAAGTACCTGCCCCGGAAAAAGTAGCCTTAGGTATTTCTCAAGTACCGGAAGGAAGAAGAATTTTTCCTGAAATGAGTGTCTTAGAGAATTTAGAACTGGGTGCTTTTCTTAGAAAAGATAAAGCCAACATAAAAAAAGAAATAGAACATATTTATGAACTTTTTCCCATTCTTGGAAGCCGAAAAAAACAAACAGCCGGTACTCTTTCCGGTGGCGAACAACAGATGCTAGCAATGGGTAGGGCTTTAATGTCCAAACCAAGAATTCTCTTATTAGATGAACCATCTATGGGCCTAGCTCCCCTTTTAGTACGAGAAATTTTTTCAATAATAACTAACATTAATAAATCCGGGACAACTATCTTACTTGTTGAGCAAAATGCCAGTATTGCTTTATCAATTGCTCACAGAGCGTATGTTTTAGAAAATGGCTCTATCGTTATTAGTGGCACTGGTGAGGAACTGTCTAAAAGCAGTGAAATTCAAAAAGCTTATTTAGGAGGTAAATAGTATGTATGTAAAAAATCGAATGACTGCTAACCCATACACAATAGCTTATAATGCTCCTATAAGTGAAGTAATGGAACTGATGAGACAAAAGAACCTGAAAAGAATCCCTGTAGTTAACGGGGAAAAGGTGGTAGGAATTTTAACCCAAAGTGACTTACAAAAGGTATCGCCAACTAAAGCCACCACCTTAAGTATTTTTGAAGTAAATTACTTGTTATCTAAAACAAAAGTAAGTGATGCCATGACCAAAAATGTAATCACTATTTCCCCAGACGCACTTTTAGAAGAAGCGGCTGTCCTGATGCGGGAAAATAGGATTGGTACTTTGGCAGTTGTTAAGGAAGACAAACTTGTGGGAATCATAACTGAAAGTGATATTTTTGATGCTTTTATTGACCTTTTCGGTGCCCGAGATCCTGGCAGTAGAATTACCATAGAAGCCTTAGATGTACCGGGTGCGCTAGCCAGAATTACCGAAATTTTTAAAGCCTTTGAAGCAAATATTGCTAATATTGTGGTCTACAGAGGTACCAGCGGGAAAAGCGATGTAATAATTAGAACAAATACGATTAATACAGATCCAATTGAAAAAGAACTTAAAGAAAATGGCTACAATATTAAACATTTAATCAAAAATCTTAATTAACTTAAGGAAGCACGGAGGTTTTTCTCCGGCTTCCTTTTTCATTATTCGTAGGAAATAATATTTCACCTTAGCCTATTAAATTTCATAATACGAATAACAAAAAGTTTCCTTTTAAGCATTGTTAAATGTTTCAGAATGTAGATAAATTCCATATTTATCAACTTTACATTGGCTCAGACAATTAAAGCTAAGCAAAAGCCAAGTTTTACTAATAATAAATTCATATGGATGCGCGCATTTATTGTTTTAAGAAACAAGTAAGTTAGAAGTTGGCTATGTATATATTAAAAGTAGATATAAATGTAGCGAGGTTTTAAATAATTTTTATGGGGGTAAGATAATTCAAAGAATAGTGAAGGAGGCAAGTGGAATATGGAAAATAAGATATTAACTAAAGAATTACTGAATGAAGAAAAATATGAGCAATTATTAAAGCTAGCAAGAAAAAAACATAACAAAACATTAAAATATATTCAGATGAATTTATTCGAAGATATCAACAGTCCCTTGCGATGGTATGCTATTGAGGCTATTGGTAGGCTTGCAAGGGAGATGGCACCTAAGGAACCTGAAGTTTATCGTAATCTAATTCGCCGTTTTTTATGGGCAATGAATGACGAAAGTGGTAATGTTCCCTGGAGTTCCCCCGAGGGCATTGCAAGTATTATTGCTAATCAGCCTTTCTTATTTGCCGATTTTACGCCGATGCTAATTACTAATGCTTTGGATAATCCCATGTGCCATAGGGGTATGCTTTGGGCTGCAGGCAGAATAGGGGGTATAAAAAGTGCATTAGTAGAACCTTTTATTAATGAGATACATCCATTTATTTCTTCTTCTACTCCTGATTTAAGGGGGTTTGCTGCCTGGGCTTTAGGAGAAATAGGTTATCGGGAAATTCTATCAGAATTACAGTTATTAAATGATGATAATAGGTCAGTTTTAATCTTTAAAGGTGGAAAACTTTCTCAAGAAACTGTAGGGACCTTAGCCCAAGAGGCAATTAACAAGTTACAAAAGGTATCCTAAAATTTAGTGTAACAGTGAAAGAGTGAAACAGTAAATAGAGGCGACCTTTGGTCGCCTCAGCTTGTTGACAAAGTTATTCAAAACAAAATCCATATATTTTATCATTAGTAAAACTTGGCTTTTGCTTAGCTTTAAGCGAAAGCCATAGTTGCATTTATGCCACTTAAAACTTTTTCTTTCATTTAGGCTAAGTGAAGCATTTGGCGAGTTTAGATAAAAAGAACACAGACGGCTGAAGACCAGAATTAGCAACTGTTTGCCCCGACACTTAATTGCAACAATTAACTCTGCATCTTGAATAAAGAATAATGTGTATCATAAGTTTCCAATTAAGTGTCGGGGAGTTTTGCAAATTCCTGAAGCCGTTGAGTTCATTCACAATAAAATTGTCTGAGCCAGCGTAACGTTGATAAATATGGAGTTTGTCTACATTCATAAGCCTATCCTTTGGGTAGGCTTATGATTTATATACTATTTTTGCAAGAGAATATTTCCGATGTTGACTTTAACGTAACGTAAAGGTGTAGACTAATCTTGTAGGGGGTGAATACAGATGGAATATACTGTGCAAAAGTTGGGGAACCTTGCAGGTATTAGTACCAGAACATTAAGATACTATGATGAAATAGGTATTTTAAAACCGGCTCGAATTAATTCATCAGGCTATCGGATTTATGGTCAAAAAGAAGTGGATAGATTACAGCAAATTCTTTTTTACCGCGAATTAGGCGTAGACCTGAAAACCATCAAAGAAATTATTACTGCACCGAACTTTCACGAAGTAACAGCCCTTAAACAACATCGCAAAAAGCTCCTGGAAAGAAGAAGACTACTGGATCTATTAATCGCTAATGTGGAGAAAACAATTGAATTTAAGGAAGGGAGAATAGAAATGAGTGACAAAGAAAAGTTTGAAGTATTCAAGGAAAAAATGATAGGGGATAATGAGAAAAAGTATGGTAAAGAAATTAGGGAAAAGTATGGCGATGAAACAATAGATAATCAAATCAAAAGCTTAAAGGTATGACTGAGGAGCAATATGAAAAATTGCAAGAACTAAGTAAACAGATTGCTGTTACCTTGCAAGAGGCATTGCAAACAGGTGATCCAGGAAGTGAACTTGCACAAAGAGCTGCAGATCTTCACCGTCAATGGCTAAGCTTTAGTTGGGATACCTATTCGAAAGAAGCCCATGCTGGTCTTGCCCAAATGTATGTTGATGATGAACGCTTTAGAGCATATTATGATCAAGAACAACCCGGCACAGCAGCATTTTTGCGGGATGCTATATTGATATATACGGGTATGAATAAATAGTAAAAGTATGATTATTAACAAAAAGGCTTTTTACAATACAAAAAATGCATAATTATGTAGAAATAGATAAGAAATATGCTATAATTATCATATTAATGTAAATATTGGGCAAAACATTCGAAAGGATGTGACGCAAAGCTAGAGGGTCTAATGTGTAATAAACACTATGACAGCCAGTTGCCATAATGAGGATAAGCTCCAATTATGGAGCTTATTATTTTAATCATTTGTTATTTAAGAGGTAATAAGAATGGATTTTAATTTCCTTAGCAAGATTCATGAACAAAAAAAAGAACTTACCATATTAGCAGAAAAAAAAGGCAGTTTTCAACACGAGGAAGTTTTAAAAAAGGCAAAAGAGTTAGATGAATTAATAATCCAGTATTTAAAAGAAAAGAAGTTGGAAAAAGTAGATTTTTAAAAAAGTGAATTCTATCAGAAGATTACAGGG
>JBMNUR010000006.1:0-31274 GCA_050946395.1 Peptococcales bacterium | reverse complement strand
TTAACAGTTACCAATCACTAGTCACTAACCAACTAGCCCACTAGCCACTTACAAGGGTATATTCCCGTGCTTTTTAGCAGGACGAGTTTCTCGTTTAGTGGAAAGCATTTCAAAAGCATTAATGAGAACCGGTCTGGTAGCAGCAGGCTCAATAATCATATCTACATAACCACGCTCCGCTGCTACATAAGGGGTAGCAAAACGCTCCTCATATTCTTTGATTATTTCACTACGTTTAGCTTCCTTATCATCAGCAGCTTCAATTTCCTTACGGAAAATAATATTAGCTGCACCACTAGCACCCATCACTGCGATCTCTGCAGTAGGCCAAGCTATTACTTGGTCACCACCTAGGTGACGAGAAGACATGGCTATGTATGCACCACCATAAGCTTTTCTCGTAATCAATGTTACCTTGGGTACAGTAGCTTCCGAATAAGCATAAAGCATTTTAGCACCATGACGAATAATACCGCCAAATTCTTGGTTAACACCTGGTAAAAACCCTGGTACATCGGCTAATGTTAAAAGGGGTATATTAAATGCATCACAAAAACGAATAAAGCGTGCACATTTATCACTGGCATTAATATCTAAGCAACCGGCTAAAAATTTGGGTTGATTGGCAATAACTCCGATACTTCTACCATTAAGTCTAATAAAGCCAATAACTATATTTTGGGCATAAAAAGCCTGTACTTCAAAAAATTCACCATTATCGGCAACTGTGGTAATAATATCTTTGATATCATAAGGTGCATTAGGATTATCCGGAATAATATCGTTCAAAGCTTCTTCCCAGCGTTCAGGATCATCACCAGGATTGTAAACCGGTGCTTCCTCTAAATTATTATTAGGAATATAGCTTAAAAGTGTCCTGATTTGGGCGATGCACTCTTCTTCATTGTCGGCGGCAAAATGAGCAACTCCACTAACACTATTATGAGTCATAGCACCACCTAGTTTTTCTGCACTTACCTCTTCCCCGGTTACCGCTTTAATAACCTGAGGACCCGTTATGAACATTTGGGATGTGTTTTTAACCATAAAGACAAAATCTGTTATAGCCGGTGAATATACTGCACCACCAGCACAAGGTCCCATAATTACAGATATTTGCGGGATTACCCCCGAAGAAATTGTATTTCGATAAAAAATTTCTCCATAACCACTTAAAGCATCTACTGCTTCTTGAATTCTAGCTCCCCCTGAATCATTAAGACCTATAACCGGTGCACCCATTTTCAAAGCTAAATCTAAAACTTTACAGATTTTTTTGGCATGCATTTCACCTAGTGATCCACCTATAACTGTAAAGTCCTGGGCATAGGCATAAACCAAGCGACCATCAATAGTACCATAACCAGTTACCACACCTTCACCAGGAGAAGAAACCTTCTCCATGCCAAAGTTCACACAGCGATGTTCTACAAACTTATCTAACTCTGTAAAAGAACCTTCATCAAATAGTAGTGTTAGACGCTCACGGGCTGTATATTTACCTCGCTCGTGCTGCTTTGCAATAGCTTTAGAGCCACCACCTAATTCGATTTGTTCACTTTTTGCTCTTAAGTCAGCTAATTTTGCTCGTGTACTCATATTTTTTAACACCTCTCTTTATCAGTGGTTAGTAGTGTAATAACTTTCGATTACGAACTATTTCATAGTCTGCATTGTTTTTACTGACTTTTCCTATTAGTGACGCTTGTTAGTAAAATAACTATTAGCATAATGAGAATTATTACAGTAAAGATTCCAACCATTCCCTTCCACATAATCTCTAAAGAAATCATAAAATTATTAAACATAATGTACTCCTTTCTTAAAGCATGTTTGAAATCAAACCGAGAATAATCCCACCGGCTACAACTGAACCTATTTGTCCTGAAACATTTGCCCCAACAGCATGCATGAGAAGATGGTTTGTTGAGTCTTCCTGCAAGGCCATCTTTTGGACGACCCTAGCTGACATTGGAAAAGCAGAGATACCTGCTGCACCAACCATGGGGTTGATTTTCTGCTTTAAAAAGAGGTTGAGAAATTTTGCAAAAAGTACACCACCGATAGTATCAAATATAAAAGCAACAAGACCAATGCCCATAATGAATATAGTTGTTACTGATACGAATTGGTCGGCCCGCATACTAAAGGCGATAGTAAGACCCAATAATAAAGTAATTAAATTAGCCAAGGAATTTTGTGCTGTGTCGGAAAGACTACTTAATACACCACATTCTCTAATAAGATTTCCAAACATCAAAAAGCCAACTAACGCTACCGACATGGGTGCCACAAATCCGGCAATAAAGGTAACTATGATGGGAAACAAAATTCTTGTTGTTTTAGAAATCGATTTTGGATTATAAGGCATTTTAATTCGCCTCTCGTTTTGGGTTGTAACCATTTTAATTGCTATAGGCTGAATAATTGGTACTAAGGCCATGTACGAGTAAGCAGCTACTGCAATTGGTCCTACATAATTAGAACCTAAAATTTGGGAAACTAAGATCGAAGTTGGGCCGTCTGCTGCACCAATAATACCAATAGATGCTGCATCCTTTAAATCAAAGCCTAATAAAGTTGCGGTAGATATAGCAAAAAATATACCAAACTGGGCTGCCGCTCCAAATAAAAACATTTTAGGATTAGAAAGTAGAGGACCAAAATCAATCATTGCGCCAATTCCGATAAAGAGTATGATGGGAAAAGCCTCCGATGCATCAATTCCTACTTCAAATAACCATTGGATAATACCATTAATTTCTCCGATTCCTGCCAGGGTCTGATTCACCACGCCAGAATCCGGCAAGTTGACCAAGATAGCACCAAATCCCATAGGTAAAAGCAAAGCCGGTTCAAAATTCTTGTAAATTGCTAGATAAATTAATAGCAAACCCACCAAATACATAATAAATTGTTGGGGTGTAACATAGGTTATACCAGCTAAAAGAAAATCCACTTATTACCCTCCTTTTGGTAAATAGCTTATTTAAATTATTTCCCCTAAGACTAGAAAATAGCAATAAAAAGCTCGACTTTGTGTTTATTAAAGCCGAACCATAAAATATAAACATTGAAATTTATTCTATTTATATATCTTGATAGAATTTTTTAGATTAATCCTGCATTTTTCATGATTTTATCTAACTTAACTTTGTCTTCCTCGGTTAATGGTAAGAGGGGTCTTCTAGTGGGACCACCGTGATAACCTAAAGTTTCCATTACATATTTAAGTCCCGGAATACCAAATGTTCCGGTAACAGCATTGTTAACTGGAATCATGCGCATTTGTAATTCTTTAGCCTCAGTAAATTTTCCTGCATGAAAAAGATTATAAATCTCAATACATTTATCCGGACAACAAGTAGCCAAAGCCATAACCCCACCTTTAGCACCAAATACAAGACCTGGGTATAATACACCAGCAGTACCCACTAAAACACTAAAGTCAGCTGGAGTCATGGAAATAATTTGAGCCAATTGAGTAATATTTGCCGAACTATCTTTGATACCTACGATATTGGGATGTTGTGCCAAATCGGCCACTAAATCCGGATCTAGGTTAATATTAGTATTTTTAGGTACATTATATAGCAAAATAGGGAGATCACTATTATCAGCAACTGCTGTATAATGGGCCTTTAGAACTTTCTTATTCATTGCCCCTTTATAAAAGTTGGGGTTAACTATTAAGGCTGCATGGGCACCTAATTTAGCACATTTATTAGTTAGTTCAATTGTATCTCGAGTTGATTCACACCCAGAACCAACTATCACTTTTTTACCTTCGGCGGCATTGTCTACACATGCTTTAACTATATCTAACTTTTCCTGTTCGGAAAGAAATGCATATTCTCCATTTGATCCAAAAACAACATAACCCGCTAAATCTGTCTCATTCCATTTGGCAATGTTTTTTGCTAAAGCCTGAAAATCAATGTTTTCTTCATTATCAAATGGCGTTGTAATGGGTGGGTATACTCCTTTTATTTCCGCTTTCATAAATTTATTCCTCCAGTTTTATTTTTCGCCCGCGTTTCTAATGTTAAACTTTAGCCTTTTTTTGTTTGGCGACTACTAATTCGATAGTATCCAGATGTACTAACATTGCTTCCCGGGCGGCCCCTGGGTCTTTGCATTTAATAGCCTCTAAGATTTTCTTGTGCCCTTCTACCGAATCCTTTTTTCTCCCGGGAAGCTCAATGGTTACACGTCGTGCCGCGTTAAGAATATCCAATAAAGATTCCATAATCCGATACAGTACTTTTGAACGTGTACTTTTAGCCAAAATCATATGAAAGTCTAAATTGGCCTCAGATAAGTTTTCCGTATCGACAATACCTTTTTCCAATAAATCGCTAGAATAACTTACTGCCCTTTCCATTTCCGCAATGTCCTCAGAGGTTGCATTCTCTGCAGCCCATGCTGCAGCATGAGTCTCTAATATTTTACGAACCCGAACAATGTCTAAAAGATCATCTTCTTGTTGTACTAAAATAGGAGATAACTGTTCAATAATATACCCCGCATCTATTTCCTCAACAAAGATGCCTAATCCCCTTTTTATCTTGAGAAAGCCCAGTCCTGAAAGTATTTTTACTGCCTCGCGAATAGAAGTGCGGCTGACATTAAACATTTCACATAATTCGTTTTCTGAAGGTAGTTTATCTCCTGGTTTTAGTCGTCCTGAAATAATCATTTCTTTGATCTGCTCAACTATTTTATCAGACAAACTAATATGATCTTCAGTAACTGGCTTAAACATGATTGCCTCCAAATCGCTCAATTATTTGATTTTTGCTATATTATAACTTGCATCAATGATAATTAGTCTAAGCTGCCACATTTTTATTTTTCATTTTTGTTAACATACTTTTAATAACAGGTATGAAAATTGCACCAAAGGCTATGATCATCAAAACCGTAGAAATAGGTCGGGCAAAGAAAATACTAAAACTACCTTCAGACAATATTAGTGATTGCCTTAATGATGTTTCTAGTAACTGGCCTAAAACTAGAGCTAAAACCATAGGTGCTCCTGGATAATGAAGTTTTTTCATGAAATAACCAAGAAAACCAAAACCAAGTGTTAAATAAACATCAAACATAGAGTTGTTTAAACTATACGCACCAACTAAAATAAAAGCTAAAACAAGAGCATTTAATGATGCTTTAGGTACTAGTAAAGCCCGTACGAAAAGGGGCACAAAAAGCATTACCATTAAAATCAGCATGATATTACCCACATACATACTAGCAATTAAACCCCAAACAAAATCAGGGTTTTTCTCAAAAAGCATGGGCCCAGGTCTTAGACCAAACATCATCAAAGCTCCCATTAAGATAGCTGTACTGGCTGAACCTGGTACACCTAATGTTAAAAGTGGAACAAAGGCACCTACTGATGCAGCATTATTGGCACTTTCCGGGGCAGCAACACCTTCAATAGCCCCTTTACCAAATTCTTCCGGGTTCTTGGAGGTTTTTTTCGCTGTGCCATAAGAGATAAATGAAGCGATAGTTGCTCCAGCACCTGGAAGCATGCCGATAAAGAAACCTATTAATGTACCTCTAACAATATGCCATCTGGACCTAGCCCAATCAGCGGCAGTTGGGAAAAGTTT
The DNA here is from genome assembly GCA_050946395.1 of Peptococcales bacterium. Taxonomy (GTDB): domain Bacteria; phylum Bacillota; class Peptococcia; order Peptococcales; family BICA1-8; genus JBMNUR01. Next base: position 25,650 of record JBMNUR010000006.1, on the reverse strand, counting down.
GCGCCATCTTAAATCAGTATTTCTCAAGCCTTCCATATCTACTTTGCCTTCGGAAGCTAGGATAATTTCCGAGATACCAAATACACCCATAGCTACAGGAATAAAATCTATTCCGCTGAATAATTCCAACATACCAAAGGTAAAACGGGGTTTACCTGTAACTAAATCAAGGCCAACTGTACTTAAAATTAGACCAAAAATAGCAGCAATAAACCCTTTCGTTGGGTTATCACCGGTCATACCGGCGATAGTTGTCAAACCTAAAACCATCAAAGCAAAATACTCCGGTGGGCCAAAACTTAAAGCTGCACTAGCTAAGACCGGTGCCAAAAATGTAAAAGCTACTACGGAGATAGTACCACCAATAAAGGAACTAAAAGCGGCCATACCCATAGCTGCACCCGCTCTCCCCTTTTGGGTTAAAGGATATCCGTCCAAAGTAGTCATTACTGCCGCCGAGTCCCCGGGAGTATTAATTAAAATTGAAGTAATAGCCCCCCCGTACATAGCACCGTAATAAATACCAGCAAGCATAATAATACCACCCACAGGGTCAATGCCAAAAGTAATCGGTAATAATACAGCTAAACCGGCCGATGGTCCCAAACCTGGTAAAGCACCAATTATTGTACCAGTTATTACACCTATTAAGCAGTAGAGAATATTTATGGGTGTTATAGCAACGGAAAATCCATATAAAAGATTAGTAAGTGTTTCAAACATTAATATCCCTACCTTTCTATAAACCTAAGATGCCCTTAGGGAATGGAACATCTAATCCCAGCCGGAAAATTAAATAAAGTACCAATGGTAAAAACACTATCATGCCAATAGTTGTAAAAAGCTTTTTTTCTTCCGACAAAAAAGTAACTAAAAAGCCAGCTAATAACCCCATGGCAATAATCATACCTACAATTTTTACTAAAAGGCCCGCTATTACTGCACTACCAATTAAAGTTACTAATAATTTCAAACCTTCTTTGGGGAAGATGTTTTCTTGATTTTTGTAATCCTTTTTAAAGGTACTATAAATTAATATACTTGATGTAAGAGCTAAAGTGATTCCAGCAAAAAACGGTAAAAAACCGGGCCCTGGGCCTTCATCACCCCACCAAAGGTCCAATGAAAATCCAGTGGTACTAATATAAACAGAAAGGGCTAACAATATTGCACCTGTTATTTGATCTGCTTTCTTCATTTTTCACCTACCCCTTCTTTTGGGTTATTAATTTTGTTTAAAAGGGAGAGTTGGACTCTCCCTTATTTAATAGGTTATTTTTTTAGAGCTCCAATTTGCTCAAATATTTCGGCATACATATCGCTAAGTTCGACTATAGCTTCAGCAAATTCCTTTTGACCTAAGAAACGAGGTGTTATAGAGTTTGTCTTAATATAATCATCCTGCCATGCGGAACTTTCGTGAAGTTGTTTTAATACACCTTCTAAATAGTCAACTGCTTCTTGTGGAGCATCTTTAGGCATGATTACGCCTCTAAACTGAGCAAGCTTAGCATCAACGCCTTCTTCAATTAAAGTAGGAACATCTTCAAAACCGGGAATTCTTTCTTCACTAGCGACTACGATAGCGCGAGCTTGACCTGCTTCTACTTGGGTTAAAGCTTCGCCGGGGTTGGCCCAAGCTACGTCAACGTGACCACCAAGAAGTGCAGTCATAACTTCCCCGCCACTTTCAAAAGGCACATATTTAAGCTCAATGCCGGCTTTATCCTGTAAAACACGATACATAACAGCATCATCAGATGTACCACTTGTACCACCTACGGCAATACTCTTGGGTTTAGCTTTGGCTCGTTCAATAACATCTTTAATACTTTTAATATCGGAATCTGTTTTAACAAACAGGGCCAAAGTATCCATAGCTAAACCAGCTACCGGTGTAAAATCTTTATAAGATACGGGAGAGTTTCCTAAAAGAGGTGCTGTATAGAAGCTAGAGCTAACAGTTGCAATATAGTATGGGTTACCTTTTTTTTCAGCCACATAAGCATAACCGATTGAACCGCTACCACCAGGCTTATTAACAACTGTTATCGGTTGACTGACCCACTTGTTATCAGTAATAACCTTAACTATGCTACGTGCGAAAATATCACTACCACCGCCGGCACTAAAGGGAACAGTTAGTTCGATAGCTCTTTCGGGATAGGTAGGTTTTGCTGCTTCTTTAGGTTCTTCTTTTTTAGGTTCTTCCTTAGGTGTTCCCGAACAACCTACAACCAAGCTTGCAATCAACATAACGGCCAACAATAAAGCCAAAACCTTTTTAATTTTCATAAAAATCCACCTCCAAAAGTTTTCCTTTTTTGTCTGAGTGATTCAAAATCTTCCCCATCTTCAAAAAGTTAGGATTTTACCCCAGTACCTCACCTCCTTCGTTTTATATTTTGCAGCATTTTTAGCTACTTCTACTCTTATTTTTGGGGTGCATATTTTTCTAATAATTTTTCAGCTCTATCAGGATTGTAAATCCCACAGACACAAGGATGGGAGATTTTTACTGCTGCATCCCGCGGTGTCATGCGGCCCTTTTTAACTTTTTCAATACAATCTTCAACAAGACCTGAGGAAATTAAACCATGACCACACATAGTCACTAATTCTAGTACTTCCTCATCAGGAAGTTTTTCCACGTTACCCCATACCTCTAGCGAAAGGTTGATACAATGTGGCTTGAGGTCTAATTCCTGGGCTATGTCCAAAACTTCTTCAGTTAAACCACTGACTGTTACCGACATTCCTAGGTCCATCTCTTTAATTTTGGCAAGAACTTGCTTCATCTTCTCTTTGGAAGAAAATGAGCATCTAACCCTTGGTACATCATTTAAGGCATCACGAATCTCCTGAATATCCACTCCGGATAATATAGTTCCAGTATCATAAGAACCTATATTAGCCGGCTCATTAGCAAATACTTCATCTAAGATTTTCCGCATTTTTTCCTTAGAACCTTCATGATTAAACCCATAAGCGGAAGTAACTAATAATACATAATCATCCTTTAAGCTTTCCTCGGTTCCTCTCCGATGTAATGAGTGTGTCATTTAGCTTCCCCCTATATTGTTACTAAAGGTCGACCAAGACCTAAATTAACTTTCGAATTTTTGCGAACTCTTACGCCCATTTCTTCTAATACCGGCACAATAGGTAACGAGCCATCTTCATTAAAGCGATAAATCATGTCTAAAGAAAATACTGTATTTAATTGATTTGCCACAGTTTTAATAACATCCATCACAGGTACCAGTTGATCTTCCGGAATAGTAAACTCTATAATAGCCGAAACCATTTTCTCATTTAGATATTCTGGCTTAATGGTTCCCTTATTACGATCTGCCATTAAATGTGTCAAAGGGTTCATTTCTTCAAATTCTATGCCTAACTCACCCAAAGCGGTCGTCATCGTCTCAACTTGTTCTAGACTTGTACCTACACAGGGACGACCCATCTCGATCGCAATACCGATTTCTCCCCGAACAACACGACCGGTAACATCATTTGTCTTAACCTCTTCTGTTCCTCTACCGGGTATTTTGGTAACAGTGTGCGTAGTCATCGGGTCACTAAAAAACTTTCTAGCAGCCCTTGTTCCTTCATATAAACCTGGTTGTTCATAAAAGGCCTTAGTAGGGCACTTAACTACCCTGGTTCGACCACAATTACCACATTCAAAACAAGCATCCTCATCAATTTGTGCCTTTCTATTGACAACTGTAATTGCATTGGCTGGGCAGTAGGGTACACATATTCCACAACCGATACATTTTTCCTGATCAATCCTCATGTTTTTCCTCCTTTTTGAAGGGGGCTTCGCCCCGTGTCTACAGTATCTAACAGATTATCTGTATCATCATATTGGCAATCTTATCCTTTGGGATTGCCACGCCATTTCTCTCTGGCCACTAGTCACTAGTCACTAAAGATGGCATTTCTACTTTAAGTTTTAATGAAAACTCCTTTAACTTTTCAACTAATTCCCGACTGAGAGGAATCCCCTTGTCCAGATTTATTTTAGCCAGCATTCTCCTATTTTCGCCGGGAATTCTAATTTCAGTAAATCCTTGGGCTTTAGCAAGATTTTTCATTTCACCGATAATTTGATCCATTTTAGATTTAAACTCGTCTTCTTTTAAAAATCCTTTGGGGTTTATTACTATAAATAGATTTCCTACATTGCTCGGCTGAGGTGAATCGCTATACTGCCAGATAACCCCTTTACCAAAACCTGCTCCAGTCAGTACTCCGGCCAAAATTTCGATAGCCATGGCCAAGGCTGCCCCTTTATGTCCACCCATGGGAAGAATGCATCCTTTTAAAGCGGCCTTAGCATCTATAGTTGGTTTTCCTTCTTCATCCAAAGCCCAACCAGGATCTATTGAGGTGTTTTCCGCAGCGGCATTTATGATTTTACCGCGAGCTACAATACTTGTAGCTAAATCAATAGAAATAGCACCATATTCGTTACCCCCGGGTATTCCAATTGCAATTGGATTTGTACCAAAATAGGGTTCCCGGGCACCATAAGGAGGTATGGCTGGTGGACCATTGGCGATAACTATTCCTATCAAGCCTTCTTTTACTGCCAAATCAGTAAAATATGATGCAGCGCCGAAGTGATTGCTGTTTTTTACACCTACCCCGCTAATACCAAAGTTATCGGCTTTTTGAATGGCCTTTTCCATAGCATGATAAGCTGCAACATGGCCCAAACCATTGTCAGCATCTATGATTCCTAGAGCCGGGAATGGAAATTCAACCGTAACATTTGGATTAGCTTTAATTAATCCTTTAGAAAGTCTTTCTAGGTATATGGGCAACCGTGTTAACCCATGGGATCTTACTCCAGTAAGATCAGCAGTTAATAAAACATCCACTACTATTTGGGCATCTCTTTTAGAAACACCCAAATTAATAAGTAACTGTTCAGAAAATACGGCCAACTCTTGATAGGGATAGTAAACTTTATCTATCATAAGTATTCCTCAATTCTTAGGGTTTAAGAGGATAGGAGTATTATTAAATACTTGATCCTATCCTCCGGGGGCTAACTATTCTTCTTTTGTTGCAGCAACATCTTTTTCCGGCGTGTTAGTATTTTCTTTTATAATGTCAGCACATCTAACTTGATTGAAGATTCCACAGTAACAAAAATTTGCTAGTTTAATAGCAGCTTGCTCTGCGGTTATACGACCTTTTTTTACCTGATCCATCATATGTTCTACAAATTTAGGTGGTATCATGTGGTGACCACACATAGTAGTAATTGATAAAGTGGTATCGTCGGGGAGATTGTCCTTTTTACCCCAGACACCCAAAGAATAATTAATAGAATGAGGGGTAACTCCCGCTTCTTCACAAGCTGGTAAAACTTCTTCTAATACGCCGGTGATAACAACTGATTGACCCAAATCTTTTTCTTTAATTCTTTTTAGAAATTCAACAACCTGTTCTCTTTTGGTAAATACTCCTCGAATCCTTGATTTATCGGTAATTTTTTCCTGAATCTCCTCCACTGAGTACTGTGTTTTAGGACCGGTTTTCACATCACCCCAGTTTTCAGAACCAACAGCCTCGGCAGCGGCAATAAATTCTAAGGCTTTGGGTTTAATATTTACATCGTTTACCCCTTTGGTTTGATACATAAACCAGTTAAAATCTTTCTTTTGAGACTCAATAGGGCCGGAGCGGTGTAAAGAATGTGTCATAATATATACCTCCTATGCCAATGATAGTGGTTTGCCTAGACCAACGTTCACTTTACCTCTATAAGGCCTAGCAATACCTAATTCATCTAAACAATCTAAAGTCTTATTCTCACCGTTTTCATCTACCCGTAAGATTAAGCCTAAGGAAAATACTGTATCTATTTCTTTTTCTACTTTTTGTAATGCAACCAATATGTCTTTTAGTTGATTTTCTCGACATTTGGCTTCTACAATGACTGAGAGTAGATGATAGTTTAAACACTCATCCACTAATTTACCAGTCTTGATATCCGGCATTAGTGCAGCTAAGGGAGTATGTTCAACAGGTGCTAATTCTGCACCCGCAGCAGCAATAGCCATAGCCACCTTTTCAGCATCTCTTAAATATACACCCATTCCAGGTCTCCCCATGTCAATGGCTATACCTACTTCACCTTTCTTAGTCCGCCCTGATACATCATTAGTTTTAACTTCTTCCGTACCTCTTCCTGATACACCGGTAACACCATGGGTTTCTACCGGGTCACTGATAACATGTTGAAATTGCTTATAAAAGTTATCTAATTCCGCAGGTTGAATTGCCCCCCTTGGGCAAACCTTTTGGCGTAAGCATACATAACACTCAGTACATCTATCTTGGTCAATATAACACTTCTTTTCCTCGGGCAGATAATAAATAGCATCAACAGTACAATACTTATTACAAATCCGACAACCATTACATAAATCTTTATTAATTATCGTCACTCTTAAAACTCCTTTCTCTTTGTGATTAAAGTAACATATAAGATGGATGACATCATACATGTTATAGGGGAGAATTTTCATAATCTTTTAAGTAAAACAAATAATACTACATTTCCATTTGGAATCCTAGTTAATTTCATTTATTTCATAAACAAGATGCAAGAAGTTAGAAGAAGGAGGCAAGAAGTGGGCGAGGAGCGGGTGGAAGTTTAGAAAAAACAAAAAAACCTGCGTCGCAGGTTTCCACATCTTTTGCTTTTTCACTTTCTACTATTTCACTCTTTCACTTATAAAAAGATCCTCATGCCAATATTCTACTTGAGGATGGTCTTTTACATCCTGATACATTTGCAATAAATGAGAATATTTAAAAGAAAAACTAAAATACAAATGAATCTCAGGTTTAACCCTTTCACAAGGACGAAGTATCACTTTATCAGGATAAAAGAAATAACGATAATCATTGTCTCGCCAGGTAAGCTCTACATTTCCCAAAGTTAAGGTAACATTACCCCATTCATCTATGCAAAAATCACTTAATAAGGCTCTACCTACTTGAAATTGACCTACTCGATAACCGAGGGTATGATCAAGTTTGCCCATAAAGCTTGTAAAGTGCTCTAAAATAAATCTACAAGGTAAACTGATTTCTTCTATTAATTTTCTTTCGGTATGAAGTTTTTGTTCGATATTTCTCCATCGCTCTAAACCAGGATAGTTAGAAGGTACTTCAGCTAGATTTTCTTTAACTCGCCAATAGGTTCTCGCTAAATCCTCATAAGCTTCTAGGAGTTTTCTATCTAACTCTTGGCGCTGTTTTTGCATTCAGTGTACCTCCTTTCCTTTAGCAATAGCATTTGCTTTGTCTGGAAAATTTATGCATTGCTAAGGAGATTCATACTCGAAAGGGCGGAGACAGGCCCGCCCTGAAAAAGGCAGACAGGGTCGTCCGCCTACAGTTTATCTGCTTCACTAATTTGGTCGGGGTGACAGGATTCGAACCTGCGACCTCTGCGTCCCGAACGCAGCGCTCTACCAAGCTGAGCCACACCCCGTCGAAACTTTAAACAGTAAAAAACGCCCAAAGGCGTTTTTTACCTACCATAAATATTATAATCCTTTCCTACCGGAAGTGCAAATTAAATTAGCAAATATTTAAAGTTCTAATTATCCTACCCGTGGTTCGTTCTAATAATAGGGAACCATTTTTCATGCATTCCTCCAGAGTCATGGGACCTTCTACAATGGAAAAGATAGAGTCTATTCCTTTGGTATATAATTCCTCCACTCCATAGCCGATACTACCTACTATGGCAATGACCGGAATATCATATTTTTTAGCTATTTGGGCTACACCATAAGGTGTTTTGCCATGGGCTGTTTGAAAATCCATTTGTCCTTCCCCAGTGATAACCAGGTCAGCTCCTTTGATTTGACCTTCAAGTTTAGTAGCCTCTATTATTAAATCAATGCCTCTTTGGAGACGAGCCTGACAAAAGGCCATCAATCCTGCACCTAAACCTCCAGCAGCCCCGGCACCAGGCTCATTTTGTACAGATACCCCTACATCCCGATGAATTACTTTTGCAAAATGAAGTAAATTGCTATCTAACAATTGAATCATTTCGGAAGTAGCTCCTTTTTGGGGACCGAACACATAGGAAGCACCTTTAGGGCCACACAAAGGATTGTCTACGTCACAGGCCACCTTAAAGATGGATTCTTTAATTCTTGAATCTAATCCTCCTAATTCTATTCGCTCAAGTTTAGATAAATTAACGCCTCCAAAACCGATTTCCTTTCCATCTTTATCTAAAAATTGAACTCCTAAGGCTTGAGCCATCCCTACACCACCATCATTGGTTGCACTGCCACCGATACCGATAATAAATTCCCGGCAACCGTGGTCTAAGGCGGCTTTTATCAATTGACCTGTTCCATAGGTAGTTGTTAATAGTGGGTTTCTGTGCTCCCTAGGCACTAATGTTAAACCAGAAGCTAAGGCCATTTCAATAACAGCTGTCCGACCATCACCTAAAATTCCAAAGTAAGTTTCAAATTCGTGTCCAAGTGGATTTAATACATTTATTTTAATAAGCTTACCATCGGTAGCATCCACCAGTGTTTCTACGGTACCCTCCCCACCATCAGCCATAGGAATTTTAATAATTTCTACATCTTCCAAAACACTTTTTACTCCTCTTTCTGCAGCCTCGCAAACTTCCTTGGCAGACATACTACCTTTAAAAGAATCTGGAGCAATAATAATCTTTTTCATCCCAATTCCCCCACTATTCTTGATTTTTCAATATTACTTCTCCATAAAAGAGTTTTATCCTGTTTTTTTATGCTCCATTTAAAAGAAGTTCAAAATCTTGTAGACTATCTAAATCTGTTAGCTCCAAAATCTTTCTACCTCTTTCTAAAAGATAAATTCGTTCCGATATTTTAAGCACTGCAGCTAAATCATGGGTGACAAAGAGCATCGAGAAGCCTCTTTTATTTTGTAGCCCCTTTAAGAGCCTTAAAAGGTTAGCCTTACTAGAACTATCTAAAAGGGAAGTAGGCTCATCTGCAATTAAAACCTGGGGCTCCATAATTAAAGCCCTGGCCACAGCTACCCTTTGTTTTTGTCCCCCTGATAAATACTTTATTTTTTGGGTTAAAAACCGTTTTTCAGTAGGTAATCCAACATCATGGAGTATGTTTTTGACACTCTGTAAGTGGTCATCTTCTTGGTAGTTAAGCCTAAGAGGCTCCGAAACAGCTTCATATACTGAGAATCTGGGATTAAGGGATGTATTAGGATCCTGGAAGACCATTTGTAACCCATGCTTCTTTTTATGTAGTTTGTTAAAATCTGCTTTTTCCTTTAAAAAGAAAATTTCCCCTGCATCATGATTAAGATACCCCCCTAAAATCCTAGATAAGGTAGTTTTACCAATACCAGAAATACCCACTAATCCCACTACCTCTGATGCAAAGAGTTCGATATTTATATTGTCTATTACCTTTTGAGATTTATAACTTTTACTAATGTTTTTACCTTGCAGTAAACTGATAATTCCACCCCGATTGCAGGCAACTAATCTTGAAGGATCACTTGGAGAAATTTTAAGAGGTGGCATAATATCCTTACATTCACTTAAACTTTGCGTACACCTAAAATAAAAAGGACAACCTGTAATAGTTTCTTTTTCTCCGATAACATTTCTAATGCCCCAGACATCTCGATAAGGATTAATATCTACACTAGAGTTAATCAGCCCTTTAGTATATGGGTGACGAGGATGGGAAAATGTATCTAATGTCCTACCCATTTCCACAAGTTTACCTTCATATAAAATCAGTATGTGCTGACTAAGGTTTTGCGCCAGTGAAAGATCATGGGTAATAATTATAAATGTTATGCCTTGAGTCCGATTTAATTCCTTAATAAGCTTCACAATTTCTTTTCTGGAAACTATATCTAAAGAACTAGTTGGTTCATCTAAAATAACAACTTGGGGCGATAGAGCAATACTAGATGCAATAAGAATTTTTTGAGTCATTCCCCCGGAAAGTTGATGGGGGTACATTTTTAAGACATCAAAGGGAAGCCCTACATAGCTCAAAAGTTTACGGGATTCTTCAAAAACTTCCCTTTTAGAAAACCTTTTTCTTAAAACTTCAAAAAGCTGTTCCTGAATGGAAAGCATCGGGTTTAATAGCTCTTGTGAATTTTGCAAGCAGATGGCAAAATTATGCATTCGCAAAGCTTTTAATTCATCCTCATTGAGGCTATAGATATCTTTATCACTGATAATTACTTTGCCAGAAACTTTTGCACCTTCTTCCACTAGGCGCACCATAGCTTTAGCAAGGGTAGATTTTCCGCTACCTGATTCACCAACAATAGATAAAATCTCACCTTGGCTTACTCGAAAGTCTACAGGATGCAAGGTAAACCCTTGATTATATTTAACGGTTAGATTAGTAACTTCAATTAATGATTTCATGCTTATCCCTCTTTAACTGGTAATCATGTTTTCAATTTCTCTGGAAATCATTCGGATACAATAGATAGTGATGGTTAGACATGCCAGGGGTGGAAGCAACCACCACAACCAATATTCTGTAAAATAAATTCCAGGAAAATTAATAGCCTTATTAATCATTAAGCCCCAAGACTTTGATAACGGGTCACTTAATCCTAAAAAGGCTAAAGATGCTTCTTGGACGATTGCTCTGCCAATTACGGCTAAAGTATTAACAAAAAGCAAAGGAAAAATATCGTGGAACATATGCTTTAAAAAGATATAATAGAAACTTGCCCCATAACTTTTAGCAATTTTAATGTAATCCTGATTTTTTATTTGAATTGTTTTTGCCCTAACAACTTTGGCAATAGCCGCCCAGGAAAAAAAGGCAATAATAATAACAACGTTGCCCATACTTTGACCAAAAAAGGCTCCCAAAACAATCATTACTGGGAGTTGAGGGATTGATAGAAAAAGGTTTATGAAAAAACTAATACTTACATCAATTTTCCCGCCTACATAGCCTGAGAGAACACCACTTAAACCACCTACAAAAAAAGAGAGCAAAGCCGTACAAATACCAATAAGCAAACTTATAAAAAACCCCCGGGAAATCTGAGCAAAAATATCAATACCTAAATCATCGGTCCCGAGAAAGTGAATTAATGATGGTTTTTCCAGAGATTCACCGGTGGGCTTAACGGGGCTAAAAGGATACAACAAACTCCCGTAAGTAAAAATAACTGTCAGCATTATTAATATAAGTATATATAGCTTTATCCTTTTATTCATTTAGTACCTCGGTGAATGTAGTAATTAATTAAATCGGATAATAAGGAAGACACTAATACAATACTTGTTGATAACAGAAATACACCTTGAATCAAAACAAAATCTCGGTACATGACAGCATCACGTAGAATTTTGCCTAAACCTGGATAGGTAAAGACATTTTCAATAAGGATAGTAGCCCCGATGCAATTACCTACACTTAGAAAAAATCGTGCCACAATGGGTAGGATGGCGTTAAGAAGTATATATTTATACCTCACTACTCTTTCTGAAAGTCCTTTCCCATGAGCGTTTAATACATATTGTTTATTCATAATAGTTTTAAAGCTTGACCGAGAAGTAAAATAAAATACAGGTGTTGTTACTACTACTAATGCTAAAATAGGTAAAAGACTATGCAAAAAAACGTCAGATATATATTCTAACGGGGTATTAAATGTTTTAAAAGGAGTAATATTTCCCGCGAGAGGTATCCACTGTACTTTATTAGCAATTAAAAATAAAAATAACACCCCGATGATAAAAGACGGTAATTCACAAACAAAAGACATCACCTTATAAATAAAAGCATCCCATTGCGACCTTTTGATACAGATTAAGGCCAAGAAAATTCCTAGAAATAGACTGGTAACTAAAGTAACGAACATTATATAAATGGTCCAAGGAATCCTGGCCATAATCACATCTTTGACACTTTTTTTATAAAGTATGCTCTCCCCAAAATCACCCTTCAAATTTTGCTTGATAGTAGTTGTAAACTGGGCCAATATTGGCTTATCCAAACCATAATATGCCTTTAACCTATCCAATTCCTTTTGAGATAAACCCTCCATGTCTTCCCCTGAAACGGAGGAAGAATGAGAAAAAGGGTCACCGGGCATCAAGCGAGGTATAAAAAAATTAAAAGTATAGACAACTAAAAATGTCAAAAGAAAAACAAATACTCTCTTGCCGATTGCACAACAATTATTTTTCCACATAAGACATCCTGTTTTGTTCTAATTGCTGATAATCATAGGTCTTTACCCAGCCATCATAATATTCCTTATTATACATCACATAAGATGTTTGGTTTGCAATAACTATGATAGGAATTTCTTTACTAATCTCATACTGAAGTTCTTTGAACATGGCCACCCTTTTATTAAAATCCAACTCTTTTAGTTGTTCTTCGGCTAATCTGGTTATTTTTTCATTATCGTAGCCAATTGGCCCCATAAAATGGGGATTTGTTCCGGTAAATTTTGATTTGGAGGAATACAGAGTTCTTAGGTAATCAGGGGAACGTCCCCAACCACCGTTACCCACAAGAGCAAAATCGTATTCACCGGCAAAGATTCTTTCGTCACGAACCTTAGAATCCACCGCAACTACTTTTACTTTTATTCCAGCTTCTTCTAAATTGATTTTTAGAAGCTCCGCAATTTTTACATCGGTACCTGCATTTCCCGTAAGAAGACTGACTACTATATTTTCATCTGCAAATAATTTAGCTGCTTTATCAGGTTCATAATCATAGTTAATTACTTGATCGTTATAGAAAATACTGCTGATAGGTACATAACCGGCACTAGCTACCGAGCCTTTACCTCTAAATACTTTGTCCACTATAGATTTTCTATCAATAGCGTTATATAGAGCTTTTCGCATCTCCACGTTCTTAAAGACAGGCAATTTGTCCATATTTAATAACATTTTATAACCAAAGTCATTATCCTTACCAATCATGCCAATGGAAGGATCATCCATATATCTATCCATTAAATCGAATGGTACATCTGTGATATCGATTTCCCTATTTGTAAAAGCTAAAATAGGATCACTGACAGGAACAAAAAGTAACCTTTTGGTTACCGGCTTGTGCCCATAGTAATCATCAAAAGCAATAAACTCATAACTACCGGTAGCTGAGTCATAACTGCCAAACTTATATGCCCCACAACCAATTATTGCTTCTGGTTCATTATAGGTGTAAGGATCCTCAACTTTTTCCCAAATATGCTTGGGAAGTATAACAAAACTACCTAATTTAGTAAGGGTTGTAGCTAATGGTTCTGCTACCGTGATTTTAATGGTATAGTCATCAACAATCTCATAGTTACTAACGATACTACCTTCACCCCAAGCTAAATAATTTGTAATGGGGGAATGCTTTTCATAATAGTCCAGAGTAAAAGCAATATCTGCCGTTGTCACTCTTTCACCATCGTGGAATTTAGCATTTTCATGAATGGTAAAAATATAAGTATTACCCTCAATACTCCACTCTTTAGCCAACCAGGGTATATCACCTTTTTCATCTGCCTCAAGCAAAGAATCAAATACTAGTTTCATTTTGGCATTTCCAGGGCCCCTCGGGTCATGTAAAAAAGGATTAGGAATCCCCCAATCTGTACCACCTTCTAATTTTAAAACTTCTAGTTGATAGCTTAAATCAGTAGTGTTCTGGTTTTCCGGAGAAACTTTAGTTGAACATGCGATAAATGGCATCGTAAGAATCAACATCAATAAAATTGTTATTATTTTTCTTACATTCATGTTATACTCCCCCTAAAATCCTCTAACATAGGGTGAATAACAGTCTAAACATAACTTTTTACCTTCAGATAGCCTTATCATATGTTCCGCAGTTTTCTCCCCACATTTTTCACATTTTATTGATGTAAATATTCTAGCTGTTTCCGGTAATGAATATGAGGGTTTTGTAATCTCGAACAATTCTTTGCCATTACTATGTAATAGGAAGCTCTTTCTTTCTTCTCTGTTCATTTCCGGCAAATCCTTTAAGACAAGGCGAACAGACTCCCCGGTTTTTCTACAAAAAAATGCGTATGCTTGTTTTCCTCTATTACGAAAAAGAAGATTGCCCTTACCTACACTACATCCGAGAATTACTTGAATAGCATCAACACCACAGGCATCGTTCTCAGTTACACAAACTACCTCTTCATCTTCCGAAAAAGAAATGTTTAATAAGGTTTTAGCCAGCTCACTTGCTTTAAAACCAATAGCTAAACCAGGGCAACTATGTCCATGAAAGTCTATACATTTTTGCCATAATTGATTATCCATAATATCTCTCCCCAATTAAAAAACCAAGAAGAATGTACACATTTTCTAATGCGTCACAAACCTTCTTGGTTTAATATTAAAGTATAAACAATAATTTATTTTATATCTGCCTTCGTAGCAGAAATTTCAAGTATTCGTAAAAAGCATACTAAAATCAAGCAATTTTGTCAATAAGAAAGGACATTTCCGTGTCATCGTTTTACAGTATTAATGGCTCTTTGATGACACGATGTCACATCTATTGTTGTGCTGCTTCTAAGGTATTTTGTAAAAGCATAGCAATAGTCATAGGGCCAACACCGTCTGGTACAGGAGTTATCCAGCCGGCTTTTTCTTTAGCCGTTTCAAATTCAACATCACCCACAAGCTTGCCATCATCCAAGCGATTTATGCCCACATCAATTACCACAGCACCAGGTTTTATCATTTCACCTGTTATAAAATTGGGTCTTCCCACTGCTGCTACTACCACATCGGCTTCTAAAAGTTCAGCTTTTAAATCCTGAGTACGGGAATGACAAATTGTGACTGTAGCATTTTCATTTAAAAGTAAGATAGCTGCAGGCTTACCCACAATATTGCTTCTACCCACTACTACAGCCTTCTTACCTTTTAAATCTAGGCCTGTTTCTTTGATTAAATGAATACATCCTTTAGGTGTACAAGGTACTAGGCTTTTTTCACCTACAAATAAGGCTCCGGCATTTAACGGATGGAATCCATCAACATCTTTTTGGGGCGATATTTTGTTGAGTACTTCTTTTTCATCTAAATGTTTAGGTAGTGGTAATTGTACTAAGATTCCATGAATTTTTTCATCATTATTAAGTTTGTCAATAAGTTCTAAAAGTTCTTCTTGGGTTGTGTCATGGGCTTGCCGGTATACTTCGGAATGAAAACCTACTTCTTTACAGGCTTTCTCTTTGTGACCAACATATACCTGTGAAGCAGGATCACTACCAACTAAAATTACCGCCAAACCGGGGACCATACCTGTTGTTTTTAATTCTTGTACTTGTTTTTTAATATTTTCTCTAATTTTTTTTGCAGTTTCTTTACCGTCAATAATTTTCGCAGTCATAAAAACCGCCTCCTGTTTTTTATTGTCGCACGCCAATTATTATCGCCGAATCTACGTATTTATTCTTCTTTCATGCTATTTATCCTCTTTTTTATTATTCTCAATTATTGATTAATAATATAAAAAATTTACATTAAAATTAATTTTGTACCATTTCCCAGATAGCTTGAATAGTTTCGAAACTGGCATAGGGTTTTTTCAAATAAGCTGCCATTTCTCGCATATGACTTAAACGCAACTCATTACTGCATAAAGTTTTTAATTCTCGCACTAAATGCTCCTCTTTCCGAACCTTAATAGCTACACCTTTATTTATAAAATAATCGGTGTTTCTGTCTTCTTGGCCGGGCAAAGGGGAAATAATTGCCATAGGTAGTTCCATGGCCAATGCCTCAGCACACGTAATACCACCCGGTTTGGTCACAATAACATCCGCAACTGCCATTAATTCGGCAATATTTTCAGTAAAGCCATATATATGTAAGCGATTCTTATTTTTTAGTCGCTCAAGATTTTTCTTTAGTTTTTCATTGGAACCGGCAACTGCAAGTATCTGTAAGTCGCTTTCCTTTAATAGATTTACAACTGCTCTTTCTATCTTACCGAGACCTAATCCCCCACCCATTACTAAAATTGTTCGTGAATCACTTAAACCTAATTTCTGCCTTACTTGTTCTTTTTCTGGTTTTCGGGAGAATTGGGACCTAATAGGAATACCAAAAGCTTTGACTTTGTTTAAATCTATTTTTTCATCTATAAAAGGATAGATTAAGTCTGCACTGGGGATAACAAATAAATCCACCTGAGGATGAATCCAAAAACTATGAACGTTAAAATCTGTAATGCATGTAATTAATGGTTCTTTAATATTTCTTTTTTCTTTTAAAACTGATAAAATCCCTGCCGGAAAAGCATGGGTACAAATTAGAACATCAGGATTAAATTCCTTTAAAAGATGGTCCAATTTAGGGGAAAGAAGCTTGGAAAGAACTTGCCCCATATCTACTAAACGTTCACCATCTTCAGCTTGTTCATATAAATAACCCCAAACCTTAGGAGTAAACTTAATGGTCTCCATATAACTACCAGATACGACTTTATTTAAGATAGGATTTATGTATCTAAAAGTATCAACAATTAAAACCTCGGAATCGGGGGATTCTTCTTTAATTTTTTCAGTCAAGGCATTAGCAACGGAATTATGCCCTGCCCCAATGGAAACAGAGAAAATTAGAATCTTCAAGGGAGGTAAAACCATAACTAGATCTCCTTTCTTAAGGGGCTACGCCCCCATACCTACAGTATCTAAAGTAATTCTAATAGTCATATTTGGAGGTCAGACGAGGGTCGATGGTCAAGATCGTCAAGTCGCTATTGTTCCACGCGATGGCAGAAATTACATAAGTCACTAAGTTTACACTTATCACATTCCGGGTTGCGGGCTTTACAGACTAAGCGCCCATGCCAGATTAGCCAATGATGAGCATCTGACCAGTTTTCTTTGGGAATTATTTTCATTAATTGTTCTTCCGTCTTTAAGGGGTTATTGCTTTTTGCCAGACCTAATCTATTGGCAACTCTTTGAACATGGGTATCAACAGCTATCGCGGGAGTATTGAAAGCATTGCTCAAGACCACATTAGCCGTTTTACGTCCTACCCCGGGAAGAGTTATAAGTTCTTCTAAAGTATCTGGAACCCGCCCATTGTACTGTTCAACTAAAATTTTACAAGTGGCAATAATATTTTTGCTTTTATTCTTATAAAGACCAATACTCTTAATTTCTTGGGCTAATTCTTCCGGGCTTAGTTTACTTAAAGTTTCAGGATTGGGAAACTTTTCAAAAAGTTTTAGAGTAACTTTATTTACTTGCTTGTCAGTAGTTTGAGCAGAAAGAATAGTAGCGATTAAAAGTTCAAAGGGATTAGAAAATCTTAATGCGGATTTTACCCGAGGATAACAAGCTTGTAATTTTAGTAATATTTTTTCTTGGTTCATAATGTTCTCCTTAGTCGTCTATTCGTCTATCGTCGATTCGAAAAATCGTGGATTCGCCTTTTTATATGCCATTGCAAGCCGGAGGTATGGCAATCCTTTAAGCGGGGTCGCGGCACTACCCTCCCGATGACATAATTTTAGTGAAACCGTAACACATGTTTCCTACTTTCCAACTAAAATAAGGAGCCTGTCGGCTCCTTTATTTTACCATATTTTTATATTTTTCTGTAGCACTGTAGGTACTATAGATTCTGTAGTTACTGTAGTTTTACGGCCTAAGTCGTTAAACTACACAATTTACATAGTAGCAAGTATTTGTATTGTCTCATTTTCAATCATGCGCTGTCCATGTTCCAATAAATAAGCTTCGGATAAATGTACTAAAGAACTATATTCACCTAACATTCCCAATGCATAATCAGTTAAAGCATCCGGATTTAGGAAAACTAAATAATAAACTTTCCCCAATTTATACATGCTACACTGTTCCTGATAGCCACTACCCAGGGTCTTACAAAGTTGAACAACATCTTCAAAATCTTTGAAGAGATAAATAAGCTCATCACTTGCCAGATCAGCAAAATCTTCCTCATCCATGTCATCATAAAAGGCTTCATTATCATCCTCATAATCTGAATCAAAAAATTCCTTTTCGTTATGTTTAACCTTGGTTAAGGTAATTACCAAGCTGTCTCTTGTCATTGGGTATGCTTCTACCATTAACTGAGTCTCTGAATCTACTTCAAAACCACATTCTTCATAGGCCTTATCCAACATTTCCTGAAAAAGCTCTTGGGCTCTAGGGCTAGAAGGCATTAAATCCCACTTTTTAACGTCTCGCTTCTCTAAATCTTCGCTACTTACAATTATTTGTACTTTGTCATCACTTAAACGTTTAAACTTCATTGGTAACCACCTCCACTTTGAAGGGGAATGTACAATTATTATATGTGAAACAACTTCAAAGTCAATAGAAAAAGTCGGAAAAATACATTTAATTTTTTGTAACTACTAATAACCCAGCACTTTTTAGTTCCTCTTGTATTTTATCCAATATGACCTGAGAAGGTGCCTCGATAGTGTGTAAATGAATCCCCTTTGTTAGTGCAGATAAAGGACCTGCACCTGATTTATCTAAATTTTTTATAAAGCTCTCCACGTCTTCTAAATTTTCCAACATAAGGTTGCCCTTTAATTCCCCATAGAGAGGATGTTCAACTATTACGTCAACTACTTTACCACCTAATGAAACAATAATTTTAAGTTCCTTTTCCATATTTTGATGATCATGTTGACAAGCAAACACTTTAATCAGCTTTCCAGAATCATTATTGACCTTTGAAATTAAAAAATAACCTTGTGGTGTTGCAATGATGTCTTTGCCTTCAGCTCTTAATAATGCAATATCCTGAACTATGACCTGACGACTAACACCCAAAAAATCAGCTAGTTGATTTCCTTTAATAGGTTTACTTATATCTTTTAAGATATTGATAATTTCTTGTCGTCGATCTCGAGGCATTTTAAATAACTCCCTTACTAAAAGATTATGCAGGATAGTAGGATAATTTGCAAACAAAAAAGGCAAATTAATCTCTATATAAATATTACCAATATAATAAGTAAAAGTCGATACTTGAAAGTCAATAGTCGATAGTCTATGATCGATAGATAATAAAAACTTTTTACTATAGACCATAGTCTGTCGACCATAGACTTCTTAAAAAATTGACCCTACCATATTGGCAGGGCCTTTTTGATATTACTTTTCTTTAATTGCCTCTGTCGGACAGCTATCCTTGGCATCTACTGCTGATTCTTCCACATCGGAAGCAATATCTTCTACAATAACATCCGCTTTGCCATCATCATTCCAATCATAAACTTCTGGGCAAAGACTAATACAAGCCCCACAAGCAATACATAGATCTTGATCAACATAAAGTTCCATTTAATTTCCACCTTTCATTTTGAATAGTACAATTACTAATTTACCCACTTTTTTACTTATTAAACCTTTTTAATAATATTCATTGACATAGTTATTACAAGGAGGAAAGAGTTTCTCCAATAGGATTTTACTTTCTGGAACATAAATGTCCAAACGTCCTTGATATTTCAAATCCCCAACACTAAGCCTACCGAAAACAAGCTGTGAAAAAGCACCAATATCAATAATAAAATTAGGAGGCCTCTTAGTTTCCTGAATTTTTGCCCGTCCATTAACTACCGTTAAGTGAAAAACATTATTATTCCAGGGGGCCAAATTGTCTTTTACTCTAAATACTAATTCTGTATTAATTTCCTTTGGATAAGAAATAGTACTTAAAACTTCTGCCACATCAACAATCCGAGCAGTCAAGAAGGGATAAAGTGTAATGCCTTTTTTCGGGTCTTTTAAAAAATAAAAAGTGGAATCATCTAATGGAGCATTCCATTCTAAATATTCAACTTGGGAACGATGATCATAGATAAATTTAAATAAGGATTTTTGGGCCTTATAGTTAGTATAAGCCATTTCCCTTATTATCATTTTGTTATCTTTCAAATAATATAATATGTAACCTTCAAAATTACCGTCTTTTTGAAGTAAATAAGAAAAACCTTTTTCCCCTATATGTTCTTCTAATAATAGACGCCAATTTCTAGGACTTCTTATAATAAAACCATGTCTTTCTTGGACAAACTGTTGGTACACTTTATTAAGTTCCGTAATATTATCGGTACCTTCTATTTCCACAAAATCCCCATAGACTGAAGCAACCGGTCTTAAATCTTCTAGTTTTATCTCATATTTATAGTGATGGTAACAAATTTCAAAGTTAAATGGGTAATAAAACCCCGCTTGAAAAGGCATAAGTAACGAAACTCCGTGCTTTCTTTTCCGCAATTCTACTAATGCTTCTTGCATCAGCTTTCCGACGATACCCCCGCCCCGAGACTCCGGAAAACTTGCTACACCAACAATGTAAGAAGTTGGTAAAACACTGCCCCTAAGATAAATATTATAGGGAATAAGTTGCAAAGAAGAAAGAAGCTTGTTTCCTAAAAAAGCCCCTAAAGTATTTTCTTCTTGATAATACTCACGGAAATACCAACTGAAAAAGGGCTCGTAATTTTCAAAACAATAGGCCCAAAGTTTTTTTACTTGCTGTAGATCATCGATAGTAGTTATCCGTATATCCATGAGTTTCACCTCACTTCATTTCCGCTTTATATTTTACTACCATTTTCACCGGATAATAGGATTCTTTACTTTTCCTTAACCCTTCGACTCCTAAATCTTCTTCACGATTAACATATTTCATATGTTGCCAATTATTTTTTAAAAACTCCTGATTAATTACTTGATAAATTCCATTAATTTCACTATTTGCTTTTTCTACATGAATTAATACTGTATCTTCGTTAACGGCTTCACCAAAGGTAAATGCTTCTACATTACCGTCTATTAATATTACTGAACCAATATAATCCAAGTATTCAAAAGCCTCAAAAGCTTTAATTGCAGCATTTCGCTCACATAAAAGGCTTTCATCTTCCTCACAACCCTTTTTCAAACACCATTCTTTTAAATTAATAATACATAAATCGATTAAATCCTCTGTTAAAGGTAAATGCTGATATTGGGGATAATCCCTTTTAAACCTCTTGATATGGTTTCTCTTACGATGATATTTTCTACCGGCAAGATTTATTAAATCCTCTGCACGATAAACATAATCAAAAACCTCTCGTTCTTCTGTAAAAATAAATTTCCCAGGATAGAGACCTTCCAAGGTTTCTTTCATCTCAGGAGAAACTGCCCGCATTAAGAAAGGAAGTTTATTGCTTGCGAAATACTCCATTAACTTGTCTAGAGCTTTTTCGATACCTTCATCTGTAATTCCATAAGGAGGTAAAATATAATCTACTCCTTCGAGTTGGGCTTTAATACAGAGGAAATCATCAATTAATGTCCATCTTATATTATAACAATCCTGCCACATATAAAGATTGGTAAAAGTACTTTCCGAACCTTCATGGCGTCTTTGCCTAAAATAACGATCAAATAAGACTTTGTCTTTAAGCTTAACTGTTTGGAAATTTAACATAAAATTACAAAACCCCTTTGTTTATTAGTCCATCTTAGTATATACCCAAATTTTACTTTTTTGAACAATATATTCTTAAAAATCGATTAGAACGCAGGGTCGTCTGTCCCTACGATATAAAGATTTAGGGCCGGACGACTTTTCGCCTAAAGGTAAAAAACCTGCACTAGGGCAGGTTTTTTAGTACTATTTTATTTTTCCACTGTTTCACTTTTTTAATGTTGTGGATGAACTTCCATATTATTTTCACATTGTATTTGACAGGCTAATCGGTATCCCATTTTAATCTCATGTTCACTTAAAAGCTCACTTTCACTTGCCGTAATAGGTTGATCTTCATCGCCTAGTACTCTCACCTTACAAGTTCCGCAAGTCCCTTGGCCATTACAGGTATGCTGAATATGCATACCGTTATTAAGAGCTGCCTCAAGTACAGTTTGATTTTCCGGAACATTAATATTGCCTCCGGGAATAAAACTCATTTTCATAAATAAGTACCCCCTCTTTTTTAAACTACATTAATGGACGGCTGGGCTGAGAAATATTTTTTAAAGCGAAACTAGCTTCATCAATGAAAATATTATGTGTAGCTAGATCACCAATAGATACAATTCCGATTAATTTCTTATTTTGGACAACAGGCAACCTTCTAATCTGATGTTCAGCCATAATTTCAGCTGCTTCTTCTACATTCATATCTGGTCCACATAAAGTTAGTTCCGTTGACATTACCTTGCTTACATCTAAATCCTTGGGATTTCTTCCTTCTGCAACGACCCTAATAACAATATCTCTATCTGTTAAAATGCCTTTAACTTCATTATTATTGTCACAAACAGGAATACAGCCCACATTTCTTTGTTGCATTACCTTTGCTGCCTCAATAATAGGATCTTTGGGGGAAACACTTGATACATCATTTGTCATAATGTCTTTAAGTTTCATTTATAAACACCATCCTTTTTAATTAGTGATTAGTGACTAGTCTTTGTTTATTTAATGGTTTGGTCGATAGACTATAGTCTTTTGATTCACTCTTTTTATATTTTGTTTTCCGGAGTGTCGGAAAAGGCCTTTAGATATTGGCGGCCATTTCGTTCTGCAACTTCAATGCCCGTAAGGTTACCATTTTCTACCTGCTGAATTGCTTGCTCAACCCTATAAACTTGACCATGATTTGTTTTTACAGAGAGAATATTCCCATTGGGATCTTTATTTACTGCAACAACTTTTTCTTTCATGCTATCCCTCCAATTAATATGTGTATCTTTTAAAATATTTATTCTAATTTATTTTCCCTATGTTTCACAGATATTATTCCAAATAATTGTGCCCCCTCTCTGGGAAAACTAAAAAGGCTGGAAAGTTTATATTACTAGCCCCACTAGCTACTTAGAGGAGGTGAATATAATGCAGAAAAATGTAGGTGATTTAGATGCTTTGATTAGAATTTGGGGTGGTCTGTTTATGTTTGGAATGGGCATAAATAGGGATTCTTCTACTTTAATGGCAGTAGGTGCGGGAAAAGTCGCAGAAGGTATTACAAGATTTTGCCCTATGTTATATCTATTAGGTCTTTCTACTATAGAAGAAGAAATACCTGAACCACAATTTGTAAGAGAAGAAAGAAGAATGCAGACACCTGTAGGACAATATGAAGCAAAGTAAAAAGACCTCGCAAGAGGTCTCAGAATGTAGACAAACTCCATATTTATCAACGTTACGCTGGCTCAGACACTTTATTATGAATGAACTCAACGGCTTCAGGAATTAGCAAAACTCACCTTCGGTTCAAACAGTTGCTAATTCTGGTCTTCAGCCGTCTGCGTTCTTTTTATCTAAACTCGCCAAATGCTTCACTTATGATAAATTTATATGGATTTTGTTATGAATAACTTTGTCAACAGGCTGAGACCTCGTAAGAGGTCTTTTTAAGGTTAAGGTTTCACTTACTCATTAGGTTGAGGTTCCGCTTCGCTAGGTTTAAATAAAATTTTCATTTATTTATTTTCTCTGCTATTTCTTTTAAACTCTTATCTATTGAAGCAATTTTTATAAGAAAAAATATAAAACCTCCGATAAATAAAGCCATAATAGCGAAATTAAATAAGAAAAGTATCCCCGAAAAACCTACCCACCACGATGATTGCATCTTTTCACCTACTTTAATAAATTATCCGTGTTAATCCGTGTGCACCTATAGGGGCCCGTGGTTTAATATTTACTAAACAAAACAGCTTGCACCAATAAATTCTCTAAGAATTGAATTCTTAGGTATATCTTCACAACTAGCTGGTAAAACATAGCTTATTAATCTTAATAACCTTTGTGCTTCTAGATATTCCTCATTTTCGGGGCCAATAGCTTTAAGTAATGGCTCCACATGAGGTTTTAAAATAGCTAACTCATAAACTAAAGCTGAATTGAACATAATATCAGCTTCTTCTTGGAAAGGGAAAATATTTTTATCCTCTCCCCGTCTAACTGAAGGCCACAGGCGAATAGTTCCTAAAGCATCAGTTCCCCTAGAGTGATGATCCCTAACTATTCTTCGAATTTTCCGCCCATCTGTTGTAGGTATCCGGTTATGATTATCAATGTTTAGCTGTGTTAAAGCCGATATGTATATTTTATATTTATGATCCTTAGGTATAGAATACGTTAACTTTTCATTCAATCCATGAATACCCTCAATAATTATAGGTTGATCTGGCCTTATTTGTAATTTGTTTCCCAAATATTCCTTTTTGCCTTTTTTAAAATCAAATGTTGGTATTTCGACTTCATCCCCTTGAATAAGGCGAGATAGATGGTCATTAAATAATTCTATATCAATTGCCTCTAAGGCCTCAAAATCAAAATTACCATTTTCATCTTTGGGTGTATCTTCCCTATTAACAAAATAATCATCTACAGAAATGGAAACAGGTTTTAAACCGTGAACCATCATTTGAATCATCAGTCTTTGAGCAAATGTGGTTTTGCCCGAGGAAGATGGTCCAGCAATTAAAATAACATTTCCTCGATCTTTATGATCATAAATTTCATCGGCAATATTAGCTATTTTCTTTTCATGTAAAGCCTCGTTAACCCTGATAATTGTAGATAACTGTTTATTAATAATTAAATCGTTGAGAGCAGCAATAGTATCAACTTCCATAATTTCTCCCCAACGTTCTGTTTCATAAAAAATGCTAGCTAATTTAGGTTGGGGAATATATTCAGGTATCTCGAAGGGATTTTCTTTAGTAGGAAAGCGAATAATCACACCTGGTAAATGAAATTGAAGACTAAATTTTTGCAAATAACCAGTACTTGGAACTAAATAGCTATAAAAGAAGTCATAGAGCCAACCAAGCTTGTAAATATTGCCTTCCGGTTTTTTTAAATACTTTAATATTCTCACCTTGTCTTCTTGGCCATCTTCGGCAAACAACTTAATAGCTTCTTCCTTGGTAATCCTGCTTTTTTCAAAAGGCTCATCAGCAGCAATTATTTCTGCCATTTTCTTTTCTATTTTTTTAACTGTCTCTAGTCGCAAGGCCTTGCCTCTAACCTCACAATATAACCCTTTGGCTAATGAATGTTCCACTGTTACTGTTGAAGTTTCAGGAATAACCTCCCTAACCGCCCTAATAAATACAAAAGATAAACTTTGAATATAGATTCTCATACCTATATCACTAGTTAAATCGAAAAACTTTACATTTATTGGTTCATTTATAGACTCAGTTAGTTCTTTAAGAACATTGTTTACTTGGGCAGCAACGATCAACGGACCATCTTTTTTTAATGTTTTAACTAAATCTTCTAAAGTGGAACCTTGTTCAACTTGAACAATTGTCCCACTTTCTAAAGTCACTGGAATTTTGGTCATCTTATTCCTCCTCATCTCATTTCTTCGTGAGATTGTTTTTATAAATAATGCGTCTGAAAAGACGCAGCAGAATGTAGACAAACTCCATATTTATCAACGTTACGCTGGCTCAGACAATTATATTGTGAATGAACTCAACGGCTTCAGGAATTAGCAAAACTCACCTTCGGTTCAAACAGTTGCTAATTCTGGTCTTCAGCCGTCTGCGTTCTTTTTATCTAAACTCGCCAAATGCTTCACTTATGAT
>JBMNUR010000005.1:0-32077 GCA_050946395.1 Peptococcales bacterium | reverse complement strand
AGAACAAGGCGCTGGAGCTGAACGACCTGGCCGACGTCAATATCACCACCCCGG
The DNA here is from genome assembly GCA_050946395.1 of Peptococcales bacterium. GTDB lineage: Bacteria > Bacillota > Peptococcia > Peptococcales > BICA1-8 > JBMNUR01. The sequence goes on along the minus strand of JBMNUR010000005.1, from coordinate 32,023 downwards.
CGGACACCGAGACGCTGACCTATGACGGCACCGACTCCGAGTGGCAGAACAAGGCGCTGGAGCTGAACGACCTGGCCGACGTCAATATCACCACCCCGGCGGACACCGAGACGCTGACCTATGACGGCACCGACTCCGAGTGGCAGAACAAGTAACCAACCGACCAGCAGAAAGGAATAAATCATCATGAATAACAGCGCACCCACAAACCTGGGCATCGCGGCCAAGATCAGCAAGGGCTGGAAGCCCAACAACTACCTGACCAACCTGGCCGTGGCGAACTTCCAGCCCAACGACTGGTTCGTCGCCCCGTTTGTCTTCCCCATCGTGCCGGTAGGTTTGTCTACCAGCTATTTCTACAAGTTCAACAAGGCCGACCTGGCCCGCGACAACGTTCAGCGCAAGCCGCGCTACGGCAAAGTGACCCCCATGCTGTTCGGCACCAGCCGGGAACTGTACGACTGCGAGGTTGACCAGGTGCTCATCGGCATCGACCAGATTGGCGCTGTCAACTACCAGCGCGCAGGCACCCCCGGCATCAACGACCCACGCCGGGCAAAGGTGCGCCTGGCTACCGAACAGATGGCCATCCACATGGACAGAATGTTCGGCGAGAGCTACTTCAAAACGGGCGTCTGGACGAACGAATGGACTGGCGTAGCCAGCACCCCCGGCACAAAGGAATTCCTGAAATTCAACGACGCCAACTTCGACCCCATCAGCTTCTTCGACGCCAGGAAGACCGAGATGATGCTGGCAGGCCGCAGGAAGCCCAACGTCCTGGCTTTGGGCGTCGAGGCGTACAACGCGCTGAAGACCAACCCTGACATCCTGGACCGAGTGAAGTACAGCGGCAGCACCGCCAACCCGGCGACCGTGAACCCCAACGTGATCGCGCAGCTACTGGAGATCGACCGCGTCGTCGTCCTGAACAGCGTTTATAACGACGCGGGCTACGGCCAGGAAGACATGAAGTTCGCGTGCGACAGCAAGGGCGCGCTGCTGGCATACGCAGCCCCCAACGCAGGCATTGACGAACCCAGCGCGGGCTACACTTTCACGTGGGACATGCTCGGCAACGGCCAATACCTGGCGTTTGATCAGTTCGACGGCGAGCCCGGCACCCACACCGAGTTCATAGAGGGCCTCGTCAGCTACGACCACAAGAAAGTCTGCGACGAGCTGGGCGTGTTCATGAAGCAATGCGCCTAATAAGCACCGATAGCCCCCGCAACGCGCTATAAGCGCAGCCGCATATCGCCTCCGGATATGGGCGGCACGCTCGCTCCACAGGGCCGACACTAAAAACACCGGATTCATCACCCGGAACCTCCCTAATCATAGCCCTGTGGGGCGCAAAGCGCGCCTAACGTTGCATTTACAATACCAAGAAAGGAGACGCAGGAGTGAAAGACGTTAATACCTATATCTGTAAAAAAGCCTGCATTCTGAACGGCAAACAGGTTAATGCGGGCATGATCATCCCGCGCGAGCTTATCGTGGAAAACCGCATCCCCGCCCTCCTCCGCATGGGATACATCCAGGAAGGGCCCACCATCGTTTCAACTACCGCCCCCGCCCAACCAGAACCGGCAGCCCTGAAATCGCCGTCGGATAATCCGGAAGCCCCGGAAGACGCCGCCAGCGTTGCAAAACCTGCCCAGACTGAGCCGGAACAGCCCAGTGGAAGGGGAACCCCTACCCCAGACGAAAAGCCCCTTAAAACGGCCGCTAAGGCCCCTAAACAGAGCGCGGCAAAAACGCAGCCGCAAAAGTAGGAACAGGCGGTAAGAAAAATGGCGACGTACACATACAATCCCAGCCTGATAGGCGAGCCTGGAAAGGACGCGATGCGCTTTCAGCTTGGGGACACGCAGGTGGGCGGCGAGGAAGCAACCGCATTCCTGTCGGATGAAGAAATCGATGCCGTCATATCACTACACCCCAACAGCTGGAAGCGTGCGAAGGTAGCCCTGATTGAGGCTGTATGCAACCGCCTGGCATTCGAAACCGACTGGAGCGACGACGGCACGTCGTTCAGGCTCGATCAGCGTGCAGAACGCTGGCGCAAGATGCTGGAGGAAGCCAAGAAGGACCTGGCAGCGCCGATACCGATGCCAGGCAGCATCAAGGACAGCATGGCAGCCCCGGACGGCGGCCATTACTTCTATGCAGGCATGCAGCAGAGCCCGTACACCGACAAGGGAGATAAGAAGCTATGAGGTTTGGCACCATTGGCGTGACGCGGCCAGAGCAATTCCCGCAGCCATTCAATGTGTACGAAGTGCAAACCCAGGCAACGGAACGCGGGCGCATGCAGGAGACAGGCCGCGCGCTGAAAGCACAGATCGCCTGCATTCTATCCAGAGCGACCCCGGACGAGCAAATCCGATATAACCAGCTGAGCACGACGGTGACCCATCGCGTCCTTCAGCGAGGCGCACCAATCGCGGACAAGGGAGACGTTCTTGCTTTGGTCAAAGACGGTCAGGAAACGCGCACATTCCGCATCCAGGCCGTGCACGACAAAGGCAGTATGGGCATCCACACCGTCTACTACTGCGAGGAAAGGAGCGACCGGGAATGAGCGTGAGCATCAAAGCCATCGTGGCGGACATTGTAAGCCAGGTGGAAGCGCAGATACCCGCCAGGGCAACGCGATGTTCTATCGTGCTGAAAAACACGTCGATGGAAGTGCTATCAGGCCCGCGATCCGGACGCACCTACAGAAAGCCCAACGGAGGCACCTACATCGCATCAGCACCAGGCGAGCCGCCAGCTGCGCGAACAAGCACGCTGATGGGCAGCTTCCGCCCCATCCAGGACGAGCCCAACGTGGCAGGCATATACACCAGCGTCCCATATGCGGCCAAGCTGGAGGAAGGAACAAGCCGGATGGCCCGCAGACCATACAGGGAACGCACCATCGAGCAATCGATGCCGGGCATCGAGCAGATCATGAACGAGCCATATAGCGTAGAGATTTAGAGCAAGGAGGCACCCGATGCAATTAGACGCCATGGTTTACCAGAGACTGATCAGCGATCCCGGCCTTGCAAGCCTCCTGACGACGCACGACGGCAAGCCTGCTATTTTCTATCAACAAGCCCCCCATTCGGAGCACAAGGGCTGGGCAGAGAAACAATACCCCCGCATCGACTACACCATCAACATGATGGAGGACCCCGCGCGAAACACCAGCGGCGTCCTCACTACCCACGTCTGGTGCGACGCGACAAGCGAGGCAGAACCGGAGACCATCGAGATCAGGCTCAGACAACTTCTGCACGCCGTATTCGCACACCCGGACGACAACCCCTACTGCATCGCATGGGTACGCAGCGACGCATGGCGGATCGCAAACAAGGACGAAACGACGGAGGAAACCTTCGGTATCACCCTGACATTCGACCTGATAGCCTTTCCCCCACAGTCCACTACAAGCCCTGACCCCGTCGACGCCATCAACGCATGGACGAAGGCACTGCTGCCGGAGGCGACAGTAATTGGACAGGATGACTTCGAAGGCTGGCTGGAGCCGACGAAGGACACCCCGGTTATATATTGGCGCAACGTGCAGCACAGCGTCCACCAGCAGAAGCACGTCATGACCTGGCTGAACGTGACGCTGGAAGGGCATGTCTTCGCACGCAGCGCACAAGACCGCCTGGCTGTCCTCACGCAGATAGAGACCGCGGCAGCCATGGCGAACCACATCACCATGGACGACAGCTCGCCGATGTTCATCATGCAAATCACCATGATGCAGCAGATGAACTACATCCGGCAGGGCCAGATTGTAGCCAGGGCCCGCTACGGCATCCTGCAAGACTGGTACAAGAACCCGCCAGCAGGGCCGAAGCTCAACGACATCAACCTATCGCTTGTTGCACGAAAGGAGTAAACACATGAGCGAAAAGCCCAAAGTACCGGAAACTACCAGGAAGCCGGCATCAGAGCAGCCCAAGGCGCCGCCACCCACGCCACCGGCGGATATTTATTCGGCTGCTGAGTTTGTAAACAACGCAAAGGCGCTGTTCGATGCCTCGCCAGACATCGCAGCCGCGGCCCTTGACCATTCAGGCTTCAAGGAAGGCACCATCGACCAGGCGCGAAAGGTCGTTAAAGCATTCGCAGAAAGGAAGGTATAACTAATGGCTGGAAACTTCGTAGCCGGTGAAACCAAGAGAAGACCCGGCGTATATTTCCGAACCACAAAGGCAGGCCCGGAACCCCTGGCAGGCGCGAACAGCGGCATCGTAGCCGTCGCGCTGAAGGCCAATTGGGGCCCGTTCGGCCAGGTTGTGGCCCTATCGAGCCCTGCCGAGATCTATGACAACTTCGGCGACGACAGCGCGACCGGGAGCAACACCGCGCTCATCCAGAAAATCTTCGACGGAGGCGCTGCCACCGTGAAGGTTGTCCGCGTGGGCACCGGCGGCACAAAGGCCGCCATCACCGTCAAGGACGATGCCACGCCAGGCGTCGATGCAATCACACTGACAGCCAAGCACGCGGGCACACGTCCCCTGGCAGCGTCTGTCAAAGACAACCTTGGCGACCCGACCAACAAGCGCGACCTGATCGTTTATACAGGCACCAAAGAACTCATCAAAGTAACCTTCGCAAAGGGAAGCGGTGAGCCTGAGGCAGTCGTGGCAGCGATTAACGCGAACCCGGCAAGCCCCGTCACTGCTGCGCTGGTAGCCAGCGGCTCCGGCAAACTGGAGGCGCTGAACCAGAAGGCGTTCACCACCGCTGGCGCATCCCCGACCGTCACCACCAACGATTATTCAGCAGCCCTGGTGGCCCTTGAGGCCGACAGCTGGAACGTTGTATGCGTAGACAGCAACGAAACCGCCGTCCATGCCATCCTGAAAAGCTTCATCAGCCGCGTGACCGACGCGGGCCTGATGGGCATGGCGATCGCAGCAGAGCCCATCACCGTAGCGCTGGCGGACCGCCAGGCGCAAGCTGCTGCGTTCAACAGCGAGAACTTCATCTTCCCGGTGAACGGTTACTACGCTGCCGACGGCACCCTATACGACGGCTTCAACGCCGCTGCTGTCATTGGCGCGATGATAGCCGCCACCCCCAGCAATCAGAGCCTGACCCACGCTCCCATCCCCGGAGCATTCCAGGTGGCAGGCCCGCTGACCAATACCCAGATCGAATACACGCTGCAGAACGGCGGCCTGGTGATCACGGCCAGCGGTTCCGGCATCGTCTGGATTGAGCAGGGCATCAACACGCTGGTGACCTTGAGCGCCGACCAGGATGCCGGCTGGAAGAAAATCCGCCGCACAAAGACCAGGTATGAGCTGATCCAGCGCATCCTGGACAGCACCGAGGGCATCGTTGGCACCGTCAACAACGACAGCAATGGCCGTCAGACCTTCATCGCCATGACAAACGGCGTAGGCCAGCAGATGATCGCCGAGGGCAAGCTGCTCTCCTGCGACGTCAGCGAGGACCCGGCCAACCCCGCCACCGGCGACGCCGCCTGGTTCATCATCGAAGTGGTTGACCTCGACAGCATCGAGAAGGTGTACATCACCTACCGCTTCCGCTTTGCAGAAGCGTGATAGGAAACGACCGCAGGAAGGAGTAAAAGAGCATGTCTATCCTTAACCCCGCAGCGACCGCAGACGTTCGCAAGGTTATGAGCGGCAAGGACGGCGCGTTGTATGACGAGCAAGGCCGCCTGATGGCAACCGCCGAGAATTTCACGGCCCAGGTGGCCGTCAACAACGCGACCTACCAGCCCCTGGGCGATGCCCAGGAACACTCCGCCATGACCAGCTACAAGGTGACGCTGAGTTTCAGCGAGATCATCGTGGAAGACAGCGCGTTCTTCAAAGCCATCATGAAGGGCATGAAGGAGCACCGCATGCCGGTGTTTAACCTACGCGGCATGATGCGCAGCCCATACGACGGCAGCGAGGAACAAGTTGTGTACCGCCATTGCGTGCCGGACGGCACCATCGACATTCAGAACATGGCCGTTGGCGAGCTATACAAGCGCGCATGGTCGTTCGTTGTCAACCAGCCGCCCGACCTGCAGAGCCTGCTGCAAAACCGCTAACCCACAACACCGCCACCCATAGCCCGGCAGGGCACACGCCTGCCGGGCATCTTTGAGCATCAAAAATAAGCGAAGGGAGAACCAAGATGATGGAAGCCAAGGACATCAAGAAAGAACAGGATGCGCCCATGACACAGGAGGAAAAGCAGCAGACGCTGGTGATGAATGAAAGCGCGATCCTTCGCGCGCTGGCAGACCCCAACTACCACGAAACCACCACCGAGACCATTGAGCTGGACTTCGGCGGAACTGTGATTAAGTTCCGCATCCGCCCGCTATCCGAAAAGGAATGGGACAGGTGCCGCGACAAACACACGAAGTACCAGAGGAACCGCAAGCTCGGCGGCATCAAAATCCCGGAGAGCACCGATACCGTCAACTACCACAATGAATTGATATACACCGCCACCGTCGAGGAAGACCGCGAGAAGCTGTGGGACAACCAGAAATTTTGGAAGGCCGCAAACGCCATCACGGGCATCGACATGGTGGACAAGCTCATTCCGCTGGCAGGCAAGAAGGCCGCCATCATCGAGCGCATCGAAATCCTGTCCGGTTACCACGAGGAAGACGAGGAAAATGACAGCTTCGATGAAACAGTAAAAAACTGATCCTGGCTGGCGGGGATGCGTACCTTTTGCATCACATTTTCCAAAGGACAGGCATGCCGCCAGATGCCGTGATGCAGAAACCGCGCGGCATACGCACGTTCATGCTGCAAAGCATGCTCATACAACTTGAGGCTGAGGCCGAAGCAGCCAGCAGAAGGAACAGCAAAAGGTAGGTGATCGTCGTGTCTGAGCAAGTGTTCCGCATAGAAATCCCCATAGAAACCATAGACCTGACAGACAAGGGCGCGCTCGACAAGATCGACGATAACCTCACCAAGATATTGAAAGGCGTCAAGGACTTAAAAGTCAGTTCTACCCAGGCAACCGACGGCATGGCGACCGGCGCAAAGGCAGCCGCGGCAGGGATGAAAACAGCAGGCGCGGCAGTTGACGACGCAGGCAAGAAGACTGACGCATTCGAAAAGCGCCTGCAGAAAACCAACAAATCCCTGCGCGCCATGTTCAAGGAAAAGTTCAAGCTGGTCATGGAAGCCGTGGACAAGGCAAGCCCTATCCTCAAAAAGATATCCGACACCGCAAAGGGACTTGTGTCGAAGGCGTGGCGTGTCACCGTTACGCTTCTGGATAAGGTGACCGCCCCCTTCCGCAGCCTGTACCGAATGATCACCAGCCCCATCAGCATCGCGCTATCCGTCGCGGGCCTGGGGCTGGGAGCCAGGGACACCGTCGCCGGATGGATAGACTTTGAAAAAGGCATGAGCGCCGTCCGCGCGCTCACAGGCGCCACAAACGAGGAATTCAAGCAGCTAAGCCAGACGGCAAAAGGCTTAGGCGCCAGCACGGTGTTCAGCGCAAGCGAAGTCAGCCTTGGCATGCAATACCTGGCCCTGGCAGGCTGGCAGGTGAACGAAGTGGTCGCCGCTATGCCCGGCCTTCTGGACATGGCAGCGGCAGGCGGAGCGGACCTGGCAACGGCATCCGACATCGTAGCCACCGTCATGCGCGCCATGAAAATCGAGGCGTCGGAGGCCAGCCGAGTTGCGGATATTTTCGCGAAGACAGCGACGAGCAGCGCCACCAACATCGACCTCATGGGCGAAACACTGAAATACGCAGCACCAATCGCCCAGAGCTTTGGCTTAAGCCTTGAGGAAGTGGCTGCGCTGACCGGCAAGATGGCCGACACCGGCATCAAGGGCAGCATGGCTGGAACAGCCATCCGATCGTCCTTGTTGAGCATGGCGACGCCAACCAAGGCGGCGGCCAAGCTGATGAAAGAGCTCGACCTGTCCTTTGCCAACACCGACGGCACGATGAAGGACATGGCCGTGATCATTCGAGATTTAGAAACATCGTTCAGCAAGCTAACCAAGGAACAGCGCCTGAACGCCGCCGAAACCCTGTTCGGTACCTACGCGTCCTCCGCATGGTTGGGTGTGATTGAGCAGGGCGCTGACAGCTACGAATCGTTCCAGAAGAGCCTGGAAGGCAGCGCCGGAGCCGCCGATGAAATGGCAAAGACCAGGCTGGACAACCTGGCAGGCGACATCGAGGAATTGAGCGGCGCGTTTGAGACGTTGCAGCTGGAGCTCATGGAGAAGCTCAATCCTTACTTCCGGCAATTCGTGCAATGGATCACCGACAAGGTGCCGGCGATCCAGGAACGCCTGCTCGCGTTTACCGACCGCGCCATCGCCAAGATCAAGGAAGTCACCGCGCACATTTCCAGCGTTTTCCAGAGCGACGACTTCAAGGCAGCAGACGGCTTCGCGGAGAAATTCTTCATCGCATGGGACAAAATCATCGTAGAGCCGCTGCTCAGGTGGTGGAACAGCGGAGGGAAAGAAAAGGTGCTGTCCGTCGTTCAGCGCATAGCCACAGCAGCCGGCGAGATGTTGCGAGGGATCGCCACCGGAGTTGTTGCGGCTTTCACAGGCCAAGAAGTGGACTTCGAAAGCCTGAACTTGACCGGCATGGCGAAAGCCGGCGCAGAAACCGCTAAAACCTTCGTCAGCAGCTTTTTCGAGGGGCTGGACATAGGCAGCATAGCCGCCCGAATACCGGGCATCATACAGGCGATCATGCGGGATGCCGCCGGGCTGCTCACGGGAAACCAGAGCGGCACCAGCCTGATTAGCGCGCTCCTGGTTGGCAAGGGAGCTTTCGGCATAGGGAAAACCGTCATAGGAGGCGCCCGGACCATTTCTGCATTATCAGGCATTTTCAGCAAGCTGAGAGGCGACCTGGTAGGCGTTGGCGCAGCAGCCGCAAAGGCAGCCATCCCGACACAGGCTGTGGCAACGGCGGCGAGTACCGCTGGAGCAGTCAAAAGCGTGAGTGTGTTAGCAGGAATCAAAAGCGCTCTCGCGGCAATTCCAGGATGGGGATGGGTGGCAGCAGGAGCATTAACCGCTGTTGGCGTCGCACTAAAGCTGCACAACGACGCCCAGGAACGTCACAAAAGAGAGCTGCTGGAAAAGAGCGATAGAGCAATCCAGGCATGGGAAGACTACAAGCAAAGCGCACAGAACGCGATGGAGGCGGTCGATACCGTTGACCGCATCAAGGAACTCCAAATCAAAATATCAAGGGGCGGGCTGACAGACACAGACATTTCCAACATCAGGACGATGCTGACCGACCTGAACAATGCAGACCCGACGATCGACATCGTACCGAAGCTCGTGCGCGCAGGGCTGACCGAAGCAGAGATCACTGAGCTAAGGGAAAACCTGACAGCGTATGGATTTACGGCAGACGTGGAAGCGAAGCTAAAAGAGTACGGCCTCAGCGAAACAGAGATCGCCACGTTAAAGGTGGGGTTGGCTGAATACAAGGACCTGCAGGTAGAAGTGGTAGCCAAGTTGAAAGAACAAGGGCTTAGCGAAACGGAAATTGAGGGCCTTCGCACGAATCTAAAAAACACGCAAGACCTCACCTTGGAAGTGAGCACCATTCTCGAAAAAGGCACCAATTGGACGACCGACCAGATCGACACGTTTATTGCCGACATAACAGGCGTGGAAGGCCGGAAAATCCAGCTTGACCTGCTGCTACAGGGCGCAGAGCTTGGAGAAGGCGCATTAAGCCGGGTGCAAGCAGACCTTGATTCCCTCAAGGCCAAGATAGTTGACGTGGACACCAGCACCCTGGAAGGGCTCGAGGAATGGAAGGCCCTGAAAGAGAAGGAAGTTATGCTCAAACTCCTGCTTTCAGGCGGAGACCTTACGGAAGAAGAATTCCAAGAATTCGCCAAGGAATACAAAGCCCTGGAAGACAAGACGCTCGCAATCAAAGCACAACTAAGCGAGGAGGGTTTCAAAGACGGCGAGATTAAACGGCTCCATGAGCTGGCACAAATGGCAGGCCAGGAAAAGCTGGTTTTCAACATTTCACTCCAGGGCTTAGATCAGGTTGAGCGTTACAATGAAGAACTTGAAAGCCTTTATGCAAAAGTAGTTGAACTAAGCGGCGGCGCGATCACGCAGTTGGATGTAGAGATGGGCCTCGTTACCCAGGAAGTGTTAGACAGATGGGTAGCACGCGAGATACAGAAAAGGGAAAATGAATTACGCGACCAGCGAACAGACGTTGTAGATAGCCGCAAGGCCATAGAAGAACGCGCTAATGCGCGCGCAGCGGCATTGGCGAACCAGGCCTATCAAGACGCAGGCCGTGCTTCTGTCTTTGCTGATAGAGACTTTATGGCACAGCTCGAAATTGACCGCCAAACGCTTCTCTCAAGATACAAAGCAGGTGAGATAACAGATGAGCAACTTTTTTCCAGCGGCAGGGACCTTATCAGGCAGATTCAGGAGCGCAAATGGACTGCCGGAGAGCCGGTAAATACCGAAGCGCTTAGCGCGGCGGTGGAACAGATGTTTGGCGAGTATGTTGGCAATATCTTCAACCGCCATTGGGAAGCAAGCGACATAGCAAGCCCGTTTAGCATCGCGCTTGAAGAACTAACAAGGCAGTCTGAACATTGGGCAGAACAAAGCAAACAGGCAGCAGAACAAGCCGACATATACAACACAGAATTGATCAAGCACTATCAGGCAGAGCTTGGCTTGATTGCTGGAGAAACCTTCCACAAAACGGACTATGATCGGAAATCCATTGAAGAAATGGCGGCTATGTTCGGCACGCTTGACGTTCCCGGCGCACAGCTATTCATTGACGCAATTACGAAGCTAATTGCGTTGAATGCACAAGCCGACTATTTATCCGAAGATGAAAAGACAAGCCCCCAGGACATGACCCGCATAGCCGAGGCGTCTGTCCTGGTCGCGGAAGCAAAACAGCGCATCAGCACCATTCAGGTAGCGACCCCGCTTGGCAGCAGCGAGGAAGACATGAAAGCCCAGGCCGAGGCTGTTGAGCAAATTAACGAAGCCCTGGAAGCCATGAACATGGACAAGATCAGCAGCTTCGACCAGATCGGCGACGCGCTGGAAGCCATCGAGGCGGTTGACCTAACCAAGGTGGACACCGAAACGCTGCAAAGCGCCCTCACCACGCTTGGAGGCGTATCGGATGACGCGAAACGAAAAATAGACTCCCTGCGAAACGCCATAGAGCGGCTTGACGGAAAGACAGCTACCGTCACAGTCAACACCGCCTACAACACAGACGGTTCGATAGCGGGAAACGCCAGTGGAGGCATCTACGACGGAGCGTTCCTGTCGTGGGTAGCCGAGGACGGCCCGGAGGCCATCATCCCACTGGGAGCCAGGCGCAGGCAGCGAGGCATCAACCTATGGCTGGCTGCGGGCCGGGCGCTGGGCATCGGCGAATTTGCCGAAGGCGGCATCATGGCACCCTACGGCGGCCTGATCGGGAGCATGGGCGACGATGATGAAAGGCCAGCATTTATGCAGGCACCAGCACAGACAACAGGTGGCCCCATACAGGTTACTGTATCCGCCAGCCCGACATTCCAGATCAATGACGCCAGCAACCCGCAGGCTGTCATGGACGCCATCATGCAGCACACGCATGAGTTGTCCGATATGCTGGCTGTCATATTGGCGGAACGAATGGAAGAAGTGGGCAGCAACATGCCCGCATAAGCCGAGCCAGGAAGGAGGGCAGAAAGCATGTATATGTACCTTACAGAAGTACCGGCAGGCAGCCGGTTGCAAATACCGATCCTTCCTGACCGGCTCAACGTGCGCACAAATGCTACCACGATCGCCAGCAACATCATCAACGTTGGGGAAGTGAAAATCCCGCGCGGCACCAGCCTGACCGGTTATTCCTGGAGCGGCGAGTTGCCAGGCGAGCACATGAGAAACTACCCCTTTGTGGCAGCATGGCAACCGCCCAGACAGATAATCGAAACGCTCCGGACGTGGATGACCAATAACCAGGTTTTGAACTTCATGTTGACAGAGGCGACCATCAACGAGGAAGTGTTCATCGAGGCGCTGTCCTACGAGCACAAGCCCAACGGCAACATAGGCTACAATATTACACTGACCGCCAGGCGGGCGCTGACGATCAAGACAGTTCCAGCGCCCCCTGCACCGCCGAAAAGCACAGGAACAGCCGGAGCCGCGAAGCAATACGGACGTGTCCGACTTAGCAACCCCAACGGCACGGCCCCCGTCCTGCGCGAGCCTAAGGCAGGCGCCAGGACGATGGGGTACATCCGGCACAACGAACAGGTGGAAATCCTGGGAACAAGCGGCAACTATTACCGCATCCCATACCAAGGCAGCACTGGCTATGTTTTAAGGCGTTACATCACGCTGGAGACAACCACAACGCCGACGAAGGCCACCAGCAGAACAGGCGGAAGCAGGACCGGCCTGACCGAGATACGGACAACCATCGCCGACCCGAAGACTACTACATACACCGCCAACCCCTTTGAAACCATTGCGGATATTGCCCGCAGGACATACGGCAGCAACACCGCAGTTAAAAACATTATCAATGCCAACAAGCCCGCGCTACAGAAGATTGCAAAAACCGCAAAGACAATCGTTGGGAAGCTAAAAGCGGGCATTAAGCTCATCATACCGAAAGCGACAAAGCCGCCGGTGAAAAGACCAATACGCGGCGGCGGAGGAAGCCGCAACGTGATGCTCAAATAAGGAGGCGAGGACGTGGCCGCCATCGACCTTTACAACATCACATACCAGGTGGTGGCCGCGCTCAAAAGCGGCGAGAAGCTCCACCTGGAGCCGGCTGCGGAGAACATCGCGTGGGAGGAAAACGAAAGCGAGCTTGCCGTCAGATTGAATTTAACGCTGCGCGACATGAAGACCGACAACGGGAAGACGATCGCATCCCAGCTGGCACTGTGCACGAGCGTGCATGTTTATGCAACATGGGCAGGAAAACAGGCCGAGGTTTTCAGAGGCGCCATCTGGCAGCACGACAGCAGCCCGATTGACGATGAGCAGATCATAATCACCGCCTACGATCGGTTGTATTATCTGCAAAAGCACAAGGACAATTTATATTTTGCAAAGGGAACGCGCACCAGGAGCATCGCCACCGAGCTGCTCAAGCCACACGGCATCCCGCTGGGACGATACACCGGCGCTGATATTGCGCATGAAAAACTTGCATTCAAGGGGAAGACCCTTGGCAGCATGATGACAGAGACGCTGGCCCTGGCAGACGAAAACACGCGCACCCGGAAGACCATCATCCGTATGCGCGATGGCAAAGCGGAAATCATCAGGCAGGGCGAGAACAGCCCCATATACGGCTTTAACCTTGGCGAGAACCTGGTAGACATCCGGCAAGCATACAGCATGGTTGACCTGGTCACGAAGGTGATCGTGACCGGAAAAGAACCCAAGGAAGGCAAGCCGCCGGTGGAAGCGACGCTCAACGGCGCGCTGGAATACGGGCTGCTGCAGGAAATCCATCCGAAGGGCGACGCCAGCCTGCAAGAAGCAAAGAACGCAGCGCAGAAAATCCTGAATGAGCGAGGAAAGCCCAAGCGCATCATCAGCGTCAGAGCGCCGGAGTTTCCAGGCATCAGGAAGGGCGACCGCATCCACATCAACGCCGGGAAAATTTGCGGATATTTCTATGTAAAAGGCGTTTCGCACAACGCCACGACCGCACAGATGCAGATGGAGGTAGAGCCAGCATGAGCAAGGGAGACAACAGCCCAGGCATTAGCCGCCTGACGCGAGCAATCAAGAATCTTGGCCGCGACGGCCGGGATGCGCCGGTGCTTGATTTTGGCGTGATCCAGCAAAACGGAAGCTTGCTGACGAACACATTCCCGGTGCCAATACCGAAAGGCGAATACCACATTTGCAGGCAGCTCAGATCAAAAAGCATCATGATCGAAATTGACGGCGAACAAAAATACTACCGCACCAACGAGCCCCTGCAGAAGGGCGACCGCGTCCTGGTCGCCTGGGTAGGCAGCGAAGCTGTCGTGATAGACGTGATCATCCAGGCTTCCCGAATATTCTGATAAAGGAGGACAGCGCGCATGCCGGACCAGGAAACACCATATGCAACCTTTGACATACCAGATGACAGCGCAGACATGGCCGTTGAGGAAGAAACCCCGGCATATCTGCCTGCGCCATTATTTGACCACCAGGCCGGCGACTTTGTACGAGATGGCAGCAACCGCATCGTCATGGCTGACGGCCTCACAACGTACAAGGGATGGGTAGAAAAGTGCCTGCAAACGCAGCTTGGCGCAGCCCTGTCCTACCTCGACTTCGGCATCGACTACGAAGGCGCGCCGGCTCAGGACGAACCAGGAGCCGCGATCGCGGAGCTTGAGCGCAGCATTACCGAGGGCCTGCTGATGCACCCGATGACCGAGCGCGTCCGAGATTTTGAGTTCACATGGCAAAACGACGCGCTGAACGTGTCGTTCACAGTGCAGGGGCGAGGATTGCCCGCATTTGACATCGACATGATCGTTTTATGAGGAGGTTGCAAGATGGAATATAAAGCACCGGCTGCGCTGGAAATCGTGGACGACAGCGTGATACATGAGCGCATGCTGTCCGTTCTGCCGCCAGACATCGACAAAACCCCCGGAGGATTTGCGTACGATTTTACCATGCCGGCAGCCATCGAGAAATCCAACATGATGTACGACCTGAACGAGGCTATACAGTTGTTTTTCCCGGCATGGAGCTACGGAGTGTTTCTGGACCAGATCGCGCGCGAGGCAGGGCTTGCCAGGCGTCCCGCCACCGCCGCAAGCGGATATTTGACCGTCACCGGCGCTGAGGGAAAGCAGATACCGGCAGGCTTCAAGTGGGCGACAGCAAGCCTGAATAACGAGGAAAACGTCGAATTTGAGACTGTGGAATCCACGACCATAGGCTCAACTCAGGAAGCCCAGGTGTACGTCCGCTGCACGCAGCCAGGACCACAAGGCAACGTTCCGGCAGGCAGCATCACGCTGATGGTTTCGCCGACCGGCGGCATCATGACAATTACCAATGCGCTGGCTTTTACCGGCGGAACCGACGAGGAAGACGACGACGAGCTGCGCGCGCGCATCGAAGCCCGCGACCTTGCAGGCGAATCGTCGCATGTCGGGAATGAGGCCGACTACATCAGATGGGCCAAGGAAGTGCCAGGCGTCGGTGACGTGATCGTGATCAGCGAATGGCAAGGCACAGGGACCGGCACCCTGAAGCTGGTCATCATGGACAGCAATGGCAGCACGGCGAACCAGGACATTCTGGACGCTGTATACGACCACATCATGGGAACCAACGACCCGAGCAAAAGGCTGGCACCTCCGGACACCATCCTGACCGTGGTCACGGCGACATTAAAAACCATCAACATAGCCGCTACCGTCCTTCTTTCACCGGACGTGACGATAGACCCGGACACGCACATCGCGAGCAACCAGGCGATATTCGAGGCGCGCGTCAAAGCGTATTTTCCAGAAGCAAAAGCCGATGGATCCATCCGGTACACGCGCATCGGCAGCATCCTGTCAGAGACGGAAGGCGTCATCGACTACAGCAGCCTGACAATTAACAGCGGAACCGCGAACATCACCATCGCGGACGACGAATACCCGTCGCTTGGAACCGTGACATGGACGGTGACGTGATATGCCAGACTTGAAAGACAGCATCCTGACTAACACAACCGCAAGGCGCATGGTCAGCAACGTTTCCCCGATTTACGATAACAGCTACGCCGGACTTTGGATATTCGAAGCTATCTCCCGTGAATACGAGGAGGCGTGGGAGTTGGTGAACACACTCCCGGCGCAGCTTTTCCCGGAGACCGCCACATGGGGAATTGAGCTGTGGGAGCAGCGATATGGCATCGCGCCGGATGACAACCTCCCCATCGAGGAACGCAGGCGGCGCGTAATCACGAAGCGATCCGTCCCCAAGCCGATGAACCCGTCGACGCTGATTGCCATGCTGCTGAACATTACCGGGCGCACGACGGAATACCAGGAGCACACCGGACCGTACACATTTGGGATATTCCTCAACAGCGACGACACCAGCCGCCAGGTGGACTACGATGCCGTGATGGCGTTGATTCGGAAGCATAAGCAGGCGCATAAGTCGTTTGATTTTGCTTTCCAGACAGAAAGTGGAGCGACCATCCAGGTAGAAGCCGGCTTCTACAGCCTCCCGCACTTGTTGGCCGGACAGGCCCGCGCGGGCGAGTTCGTACTGTGAGAAAGGGGGCGTGAGACATGCTGACAACAGCCCTGTTGAATGAATTGAAGGATTACATCAAAACTAACGCAGGCTACGCGAAATTCAAGGGCAACGGTACATACCATACCGTGTCCCTGGTCAGCGCAGCGCTGGACACGCGCGGGCGCGTGATCATCAGCTTTGTGATCGACCACACATACCCCGCAGACCTGACCATCACCGAGGTGCAGCTTTACAGCAGCGCAGACGTCCTGTGGGCGAGCAAGGTGGAGAATATCAGCCGGAAGCAAGCCACCGAGGGCCTGTATTACCGCTTTGCGCTGACCATCACCGAGAGCTAAGGAGGAACCACCGAAATGGCATATACGAAAACCGACTGGAAAGACCATTCCGTACAATACCCCAAGCGGTACACAGAGGTTGACAACGGCGACGGAACCATCACCCTCGAGAAGGCAGAAGGCGATGTTTACCAGGAAGGCACGCCGTTAAATGCCGCCAACATGAACCATATCGAGCAGGGCATCTACGACGCGCAAGACACCGCAGACAAGGCGCTGCCCAAGGCCGGCGGCGAAATGGCAAACACTAATCTGGTGGTGAACCTGAACGCCGATCAGCTGGATGGCAAGGAAGCATCCGACTTCGCAGGGAAAGACCATGCCCACGGCGCCGTGAGCAAAGATGGTAAAGTTGGAACCGTGGCAGACAGGCTGCTGTTTACAGGCGCTGGCGGCAGCGTTGAAGCCCGTGATACGCAGGCGGCTGTGGACGCCCTGGGCATCAGCAACCCCAACATCCTGCATAACTGGGATTTCAGGAACCCTATCAATCAAAGGGGAGCCACGGGTGATGTTGGCTACAACGCATACCCGATTGATAGGTGGTACAACGCATCAGGCACCATCGGAATAGTTCCAAACGCTATTCGGATTTACGCTAATAGTATTATGAGCCAGAACATCGAAGCAGACATGCGTGGGCTGTTGGTAACTGTTAGTGTAAAAAGAAAAAGCTACTCGACTATCCACTATAAATCGGCGATTTGGCGGACAGAAGCAGGACAAGATTTATTGCAACTTCCGGGCTTGTCTGCGGTAACAGTTTATATTGGGGTTACAAGCTCCGGAATATGTTTTTACAGGCTTCATGCTCCCTCCGCATTAACGGATGTTGAGAGGGTTAAGTTGGAAATCGGACCTCACAGCACCCTCCACCTCGACCCGCCTATGGACTGGGCTGTGGAGTTGCCGAAGTGTCAGAGGTTCTATCAAAAGTACAGTGGTGCAATTAGATTTAGAGCAACACAAGTTAACGCAAATAATGTACAAGCTTATTTTGCATTTATACACAGAATGAGGACAAAGCCTACGACAAGCAATTTAGACGGCGTGGTAAGAGATATAAGTGGAAACAATCAATCTGGTTTTGTGCTTGATGTAAACAGCGCTATGCCTGATGGGTTTTTATTGTTCGCAAACAAATCTTCTCACGGATTAACCGATGCAACAATTATTATTACTGCTTATGAAGCTTCGGCAGACCTATAAGGAGGTATCGTATGGACACATACAAGGTATACGTCAAAACCGACGCAGAAGGCCGTATCACGGCCATCAATAGCGATGCGTTTATTCCGGCAGAAGAACTGTCAAGCTGGACTTACATTGATGAAGGCAGCGGCGATAAGTACCACCATGCGCAGGGCAATTACTTCACAGAAAAGCCGCTGTACAGCGAGCAGGGAATACCGAACTATAAATTGATAGGCGGCGCAGTCTTGTTCCGCACGGACGAAGAAATCCAAGCGGACGTTGACGCGATACCGCCGGCACCTTATACGCCGACAAACGCGGAGATATATGACCTGTTGCAGGCCTTGGCGGGAGGTGACGAATAATGGATTTTGAGCAATTAAAACAAGAACTTGCTGCCATTAGGCGAGCGATTGAAATGTTTGCCAACCGATTAGCACAGCTTGAAGATGCGGGCGACAGTGAAGTTATGGAGCTGACAAGCCTGTACCCGACCTTTGACAGCCTTGTAGAAAAGGGCAGAACTATCAAGGCAAGAAGCCATTTGCGCCACGGAGTAAATGCGCATGGAGACCCGCAGCTGTACAGGGTGGTGTCAGACCATGTGCCCGTTGCAATCTATCCGCCGGATGTTGACCCTACGCATTATACGCCCATCGGTATTGGCGCAAGCGGCAAACCGAAATGGACGCAGCCGCTTGGATCGACTGACGCCTATCAAGTTGGAGACGAAGCTGATTTTAATGGCGTAATTTATGTAAATACACAGCCCAACAACTCATACGCGCCCAACGTGTGGGGCTGGGTATTGAAAGAAACACCGGAAGAACCGCCAGAAGAACCTGGAACAGAGTATAACAGCAACGGTACTGTTAAATGGTCAGAGTGGGTTGACTGGTTAGGCGACCACTCAAAACTGTACAACACAGGCGATGGCGTAACACACAACGGTGTACGCAGAGTGTCTAACTATGACGGAAACGGCACACCACCTAACGATGTTGGATGGTGGCGTGATGCAGAATAACCCTAACCGACCCTAACCAACCCTAATTTACTGCGAATTACTATTACCGCCTGAACAGGGCGGTTTTTTGATACCGCCTGGAGGTGTGAAATGATCATCCATGACATTGATGCGTTGCCGAGGTCCATCAACCTTGGCCGGCAGGGTGAAAACAAGATAGCGAAGATACAGGTTGACTGCGCTACGTGGCTTGAGCAATATCCCGGCGCGACAATGGTAGCAACGTTTATGCCGCCGAAGTCAAAGGACGTTTATCTTTTGCCCGTTGAGATGGAAGGAACTGTAATGACAATTGTTGTTACAGGAAGCATGACGTACTACGTCGGGCAAGGCAGCATCAATATCAGAATGCATGGCACTGATGAAGAAGAAAAACGCAGTCATAACATTGCAACGATCGTAACCGTAACGCACCCGCCGGCAGAAGGACCTGCGCCTGACCCTGTACAAGAATGGCTGGAAGATGCAACGGAAACGTTGGCTGAGGTAAAAGCCATTCATCCACAGAATTTGTCTTTTGACAAATCAACATCGGTGTTGTCTATATCCGGCAGCAATAGCGTTGAGCTGAACCGAGGACTTACGGAAGCGCAATATTCGCATTTGACGCAGATCATGGCAAGACCCTACGGCACTTGGACGTTAAACACCGGGCCTGTGTATTCACAGACAAGCCCGTCAAGGGATGTTCCAGGCCGCAAGTCATGCCGTGTTGAGTGGGGCCTTGGCATCATCCATCTGGACTTTGTTGCAGCAGCCAAGAGTGGAATTATAGGCTATATTCCTAACGTGCAGCCGAACCCTGGCCCGAAAGCCGAAATATTGATAGAAGCACAATTAGATATAGATGCGGGAACAGGTATAAACACAACGGCATGGATAGACCAGGGCAGCAGGACAATAAAAGCGCAGGGCATGCAAGTAGGACAAAGGTATTTGTTTGACTTAATAGGTTTTTTTGTGCATTAAAGATCTGCCATATAAAGCGTTTTATAGACCGCTGGTTGCCCAAGATTTTAACGACACTGAAAGAAGGGTGATAGGATGAAAATTTATGAAGTGATACAAACAAAGAACGCAGGATATTTGCGCGGACGGAAGTTGAACCCTGTCAACATCTTGGTGCATAGCACGGGCGCAAACAACCCATGGATGCGTCGCTATGTGGACGCGCCGGAAGTGCTTGGAAAGCATAAGTACAATAACCACTGGAATAAAGAAACCGCCACAAAAAGCATGCACGCATTCATCGGCAAGGATATCAATGGCGTAGTTGCGGTGGCGCATACCCTGCCGTATGACATTGCCTGTTGGGGCTGCGGAGCCGGCAAACGAGGTAGCTACAACTACGATCCTGTAGGCCACATTCAGTTTGAAATCTGCGAGGATAACCTCAAGAACGAAGATTATTACCGCGAGGCGTTCGGCGTCGCGGAAGAATACTGCGCGATGCTTTGCAAGAAGTTCGGGTATGACCCGATGAAAATTACCAGTCATTACGAGGCTGGCCGCTTGGGCTATGCGTTTAAGAGAGTTGATCCCACCCACTGGATGGCCAAGTTTGGTGACAACATGGACCAGTTCAGGGCGCGTGTGGCGAAGCGGGTAGCTAATGCGGAAGTAGAAGAAAAACCGATTGGAAAAGTTACAGACACATCAAAACACATAGTCACCCTAAAAATCACACGGGAAGAAAATGCAACATTTTTTAACAAACCAATAGGTTCAAGTGTAGTTCTTCCTTTAGAGGAATACCTTCTCGGCGTTGTTCCCGCTGAAATAGGTAGTGTGCATTTGGAAGCTTGCAAAGCGCAGGCGATTGCAGCAAGAACCTACGCATATGTACGTACTGGCGTTGGCAAGGTAATTGACGATACGTCTAATTATCAGGCGTACCGTGCGCCGCTTGGAATTGATAAAGCCCACAGCGTAGCGCATCAGGCAGTCAAAGAGACGGCTGGGCAGATGCTTTATTACGGCGGCAAGGTAATTGAAACCGCTGTATATTCCGCTTCGAATGGAGGGCGCATGGTATCGTCCAAAGAACGTTGGGGTGGTGATAGACCTTATCTTGTATCAAAAGATGACCCATGGACAAGAGCTTCTGGAAAAGAGAAAAAGGGTCATGGCGTAGGTATGAGTCAGTGGGGAGCTATTTATGCTGCCGAGCACGGTATAACTTATGATAAAATTCTTGCGTTTTATTATCCAGGAACTGTAATTAAACCCGAAATTTCCAATAAAACAGAGCCAGAAAAGTCGGAAAAAGTGCTATATCAAGCTGCTGTTGTAACGAGATATCCCAATAGTTTGGGATTGTGGGAAACCGCAAGAAAACGCCGGCGGATAATGTACGTCCCAAGGGACGCGACGGTAGACGTACTGGAGGAAGTCAACAAGACATGGGCGTTGGTGCGATACCAAGGCACCACGGGCTTTGTGGACAGAAAGTATTTAAGAAAAAGAGCACTGGCATTAAACAATCCCGCATACTATGCAAAAGTTGTAACAAGGTATCCTAATAGTTTAGGGTTGTGGAAAACCGCCAGCAAAGGAACACGATTGTGTTATATTCCAAGGGATGAAACCGTTGGCGTATTAGAGGAAGTCAATAAGACGTGGGCTAAAGTTTCATATCAAGGCTCTGTAGGATTCGTTGACAGGCAATACCTTAGGAAAAATTAAGGAGGTGCTTGAAGTGACATCTTTGCAGAATGCGGAAAGACAGGAGGGACGGCAATGTATGCAGACCCCTGATCCGGTTGAACAGATCAAGACAGCGGGCACCGTGATCGGCACCATCACGGGCGCCATCGGCCTGTATGCGCTGGTCAAGAAGGGATGGCAGAAATACCGGGAAAAGCATCCGACGTTCCGGCGCAAGGTGCTGGCTTGCCTGGAGCAGATCAAGGACGGGCAGCGGCGATTCGATGACTTCAACGCAGCGACGCTGCGCGAAAGACTTGGCAGCATCTACAACCTGTATGTGCTGGAGATGGGCTGGTGCCCCAGGAGCCAGAAAGAGAAGATCGCCTTGCTGTTCGATATCCACAAGGAGTATTTCGGCAGTGAGGTCGAGGATGCACTGATGGCACAGGATCGGGCGATGATCATGTCATTACCCGAAAGCAAGGACCAGCGAAAAGACTACAACCAATAGAAGGAGAACCGAAATGAAAAAGTATCTATTTATCCTGCTGACCATGTTACTGATGATAACCGCCCCCGTGGCGATAGCAGAGGCGGTGGACGCTGCGCCTGCGCAACCGTTCCCGGCTATCGACCTGACACCGTTGTTCCAGGCCATCATCGCTGTTCTTGCAACGCTTATCACAAGCAAGCTCATTCCTTGGATAAAAGCCCGGACAAACGAGCGCCAGCAGGCACTGATACGTGCAGCTGTCACTACGGCAGTTTATGCGGCAGAACAAATTTATGGTGCGTCCAACGGCAAGGAAAAGCTAATGTACGTTAAATCGAAGTTGGCAAAAAAAGGTTACCGCGTTGACATAGACGAGATAGAAGCCGCAGTGCAGGAACTGACACTAAACCAGGGCAATGCTTACGGCGTCGTGCTGGGAGACGTCGTATCGTCTGACTATGAGGACGAGGAAGCCCAGGAAGAAAACGAATAACCAATAATTGCAAACGGGTATCATATGATGCCGAGGCCGCTCCGGAAGGGGCGGCTTTTTAACGTGCTACGAATCAACAGACTGGCTGCCTGCCTTTTCTTCCACGAACCAGCGGAGTTCCTGCTCGTCATAAAAGAGATAGGTTTCATGCTTGCCAATCCGAACGGTGAACCGTATTCCCACCCCTCCTGCCTTGGTAGCGGGCGCCTGGCGGACTTCCAGCACCCGATCCACAGGATAGCATTCGTCATGCAGCTCGATGCTCTGAGGGTGAATGCGGCCATCCGCCTCAAAGACAGCAGAAACCTTGACATAGGTTTTCTTGTACATAGACACCTCTTGGGCGGGCGTTAAATTGTCATGGAAGGAGCAGCCTGTTCAGATAAAATCTGCAAGAAGTGGACGATAACCATCTTCTGTGCATCAGTCAGCGAAAAATGGACCGATTCTCCCTTGCGACCGTATACAGTGGCATGGTAGTCATCCTCCGGGCTTGCAGCAATTTGCTTCAAGGCAGAAAATGTTTCGGCATCCACCAGAGGAAAGGCTTCTTCCGCGAAAAAGCCATCGTCAGAAGCATCAAAGGCATTCAAAAAGATCAGCACGGGCTGTTCCGGCCAATTCAACTCGAGCGTGTGGAGAGAAAAGTAACCGCTCCGGCGAGCAACCACCACGTTGATGTGCAGTTCTGCTGGCGCGGCGCTATCCATCATAAGAAACACGGGCTGAAGCAAGATGCTTCCCTCCGCCACCAGATGCGCCTCATCCACCGCAGCGTAATAGCCGTAGGCGTCAAGGGCTTCGATGTAATAGAGCTGAAGGCAAGGGTCCTGGTCAAGCTTTTCCGGCATGACAGCGGCAACATCAGCTACGGCATGGATGCCGATGAGCAGAAGCGCGGCAAGGATTACAATTAGTCGTTTCACGGGACACCTCCGATTTAGATGCAAGCAGAATACAAGAAACTGGGCGGAATGTCCACACAAGGGAAAAACATTATAAAAACATTATTTTATCCAACATATCGTATTTTTCTATTGACAACACGCCAATATAGGCGTATAATATAGACAAGAAGCAAGGGAGGGACAAGCATGAAACAGACATTTTACATCGACGGCGCGCAGCGCACCTACGAAGAGACGCACCAGACGCACCGCGCAACGGACGACGGCACCATCCAGATCAGCCGCATCATCGACCTCGACCAGATGAAGGTGCTGGCTATCGAAGGAGAAACCGCCATCATGACAGCCCCCAGCCGCTACATTTACGAGGAAATCAACCGAGACGACATCGTCACCTACACGCGCTACATGGGCCTGGACAACATCGGGCGCAGCTACGCCTGGGCGCTACCGGCCCTGACCTGAGACCACCACCAGAGCCCAGCCGCCGGGCCTGACAATAGGCGGCAGAAGGGAGACGCCATGTACCAGCACATCAACGCCACCTTCCTCGCCGACGGAGTCATCTACACCACATGCCTCCAGGGCGAGTACAGCACGGCCCTGATCCAGGACGGCAAGGTTTACCCCCTGGGAACCGCCGACACCGAGGACGCGGCAAGAGCCATGCACCAGAAATGGGCCGACCATTACCAGGCCCTGGACGCGGCAAACGCCTGACCACACCACACCACACACAAGCCGAGCCGGGGCGGCTAATCCCCGGCAGAAAGGACGGAAAAAATGACACGCACAACAGTCGGCCAGGCAGCAGGCAATTACAACTTTGGCTGCAAGTACAAGTCCGACAGGGCGACGAAGATCATCCGAGAGGACAGGAATTACAAATTCTGGATGGTAGAGTTGAGCGACGGAACGTTCTACGTCCGCACTCCCCTGCGTGAGTGGAAGGTAGACAAGTTCTACCCGGTGCGATTCCTGAACAGTGACTTTGAGCGCCTGTTTATCGGCAAGACTGACCGCACAATTGCGTATACCCACATTGCCACAAAAAACATTATAAAAACATAAGAAATATACGAAAATTCGCATTTTGGCATTGACAACACGCCCTCAAAGGCGTATAATACAGGTAGAAACAGACAAGGAGGACACCATGGAAAAGATGACAGCGGAGAGATTGGACAACCTGACCTACATCGGCGGCGAGATCGATGCGGACGGCGAAAAGTACTACCTGATCGAGCAGGCCTACATAGGCGGGACCAACGACGATCCCCACTACACGGCACGCGCCATCAAGGCCGCTGAGGTGCTGTCCGGCGCGGATGAGTTCCCGGTATATAGCATGTACTGGGTGCCCCTGTGGCTGGACGAAGAAGAGCCCTTTGAGGGCTATTATGAGGACGAAAGCAACGCGTGCGATTGGGATTCGCCCTATGACATCAGGGACAACGGCGAATTCATGACCGTTGACGAGCTGGACGAGATCATCGAGCGCGAGCTGCCAAGCTGGGCGCGCAAAGCCGAGCTGGAAGCAGCCCTGGCCGAGATTGAAGAAGAACTCGCAGCCCTATAAGCATAAGAAAAACGCTGAGCCCGGCCAGCGATATAAGCCGGGCAGAAAGAGGAGGAATACAATGGTTGAATTAAGAAAAGGCTACACCCTGTCCATCGAGGACATCGAAAATCCAGGCTGCAACAACGGCAATTACCCAGCCTGGTCCATCACCAACCCACGCGGCCAGGTGGTCGCCAGCGGCATCACATGCCGCTGCGGGCGCGGATGCAGCGGCACGGACTGCATCAGGGATGACTGGAACTACCGCGATACAGTCATCGAGCGGTACCGCGCCTGAAACGGCATTCCAACCGCGGATAAAAACAAAGGAGGAACCACCATGAAAACCAGCTCGGCCACCACCACCATCAGGCGTACCCAGGAAGGCCCATACACCATCAGCACCATCGTTGACAACGGAATCATTGAGACTGCCGTTTTCAAAACTCCCAACAAAACTGTCATTGTTAACCAATACCCCACCAGGGAAGCGGCGATAGCAGACCACGACCGGTGGGTACAATACTGCAAAGACCACGCGCCTCGAAACGTATTCGACGTCAATCAGAGACGCCGAACGCCGCTGTAATGCGAGCGCAAAGGAGGACGCCGTGAACTTCATGACAGACGAGGCCCGCAAGGGCTTCTGTCTGCTTCCACTGCCTGCAAATTGACAACACGCCCACGAGGGAATATAATAATACGAAGAAATGGAACGAAGAAAGGAAGTGAGACGGTGGCAGAAAAATATATATCCACGGCAGAATACGCAAAAAAGGTCGGCAAGTCGCCGAGAACAATAAGGGATAAAATTATAGCTGGAACTTTACCAGCAGTAAAGATAGGAAACAGCTACGCTATTCGTGAAGACGAGCCCTACATTGACGCGCGCATTACGCATGGGAAATACGTCGGCATGAGAAGGAATTTGCCTGGCGCTGGGCGATGTCAGCAGATGGTGCGCATGGATGCGAACGGAATACCCGGCCAGCTATGGACGCATCCACCCCGGCACAGTTAAGCACGACCTGTCTGGCGCGATCCTGTCCCTCTACGCAGAGATGGGTGACCTGCAGGAGATGCAGCGAGAACTCATGCGGGACGCGGCAGACGGCACCATCGACAGCCCGGAAATCAGGGCGCGCCTCATCAAGGAAATTGAAGAGCTCATAAAGAGCGCACAACAGATCAGGAACCTGTTGCATCAAGAAAAGGCCTGACCGACAAGAAAGGAGCAAACCATGCCAGCCCCTATCAAGCGATACTACAACCGCATGGAAGTGCAGCAAATCCTCGGCATCAGCAAAGGCAAGGCGCATGAAATCATGAAGATGTTCGAGATGCGCGGCCAGCTGTTTATGGACGGGAAAACAAGGCGCGTGCGCGTTGAAGTATTCGAAAACTGGCTGAGAGAAAAAGAGAAAGGAGGAACCAGAGCAAATGCCTGAACCCGTCATTGCATTCCCCGCAAAAAACTATGGACTGCGCAACGAGGACGCATGCATGTACTGCGGGACGTACATGCCGGAGGGCAGCGGCCACGTTTGCAGACAATGCAGCGACCGGCTCGCGCCCAACGGCGCAAAGAGCAAGGACAACGCCATCGCCCGCTACCGGCACAACATCACGCGCGCTGCGAACCAACAGCCTGCAAAGCTTCTTGACATGGAAGCCGTTATCAAGATCAACGAAATCGGCTTGTGCCAGCGATTGCTGGACATGCAGAACGCGGACAAGAACCGCGACTACATGAAGCAAAACGAACTGCTGCGCGCGATTGCTGAGACCGAAGTGCAGCTCGAAATCCTGAAGGCTGCCCACATGAAGAACGCCGATGATCGAGACGCATACTGCTTCCACCTGGAGCAAGCTGCCAAGCGAGAACCGGAGAAAAGGCACAACGACGACTATGCCCCCATGCCCCTACTATAAAAAGACAGCGAGGTATTAGAAAATGCAGTTACTCATCAAGCAGATGAAGGTGGA
This sequence comes from Peptococcales bacterium, assembly GCA_050946395.1. GTDB lineage: Bacteria > Bacillota > Peptococcia > Peptococcales > BICA1-8 > JBMNUR01. The sequence continues at coordinate 5,070 of JBMNUR010000005.1, read as the reverse complement.
AAATTTCAAGGGCATCAAAGACCTGACCATCGACTTCTCCCCCAGCCATACCGACATCAGCGGGGCGAACGGAACAGGAAAGACCACGATCCCAGACGCATTCTCCTGGCTGATGTACAACAAGGATTCCAAGGGGAACGCACCTGGCACCAACAACTTCACCGAAAAGCCCCTGGACGAAAACGGCCAGGAAATCCATAACCTGGTCACCAGCGTCGCCATTGAGGCGCTGCTGGACGGACAGCGCTTCGACATCAAGCGCAGCCAGGAGGAAAACTGGGTGAAGAAGCGCGGCGCAGAAGACGCTGTCTATTCCGGCAACGTCAGCACCTACTACATCAACGACGTCGAGGTGAAGCAGACAGAATTCCGCAAGCGCATCGCCGAGATCGTGCCCGAGGACGTCAGCCGCCTGGTGAGCACCCTGAGCGCCTTCAACCAGACCGAATGGAAGAAGCGCAGGGAGATGCTCCTGGAGATGAGCGGCGTCGACGCAGACGCCGTCCTTTTGCAGCGCGAGGAATACGCCCCGATTGCCACCTTCACAGCGGAGCGCAACGTCAGCGTCGAGGACATGCGCAAGATCATGGCAGAGCGCAAGAAGAACATCGAGCAAGACCTGAAGCTCCTGCCGGTGCGCATCGACGAGGCGACCAAGGCCCTGCCAGCGACCACCGAGTACGCAATCGCGGAGATCAAGCGCCGGGAAGAGAGCAAAAAGGGCGAGATCGCCACCATTGACGCGCGCATCATATCCGCAAAGGCGGATGACCCCAGGGAGGCCCGCAACGCCCGCATGGCAAAACTGCAGGCGGATAAGCGCAACGCGGAAAAGGCCGTCAGCGACGAATACACCCGCGCCGTGAACCTGGTCAGCAAGGTACGCACCGAGAACCAGGCGGCACAGCGCGACTTGAAGGCGCGCATCGAGCGCACGGCCCAGGCCATCAGCCTGCTGGAAAAGCAGCAGGCCATGGTAAAGACCCTGGTCGAGGATTGGCGGCTCAAATACCGCGACGCCTTCAAAAAGACCTTCAAGTTTGAAACGGACACCGAATGCCCCACCTGCGGCCAGGCCATCAGCAAGGCCATCATCGCCCAGCGCAAAGAGGAAGCGGAAAAGCGCTTCAACCAGGAAAAGGAAGAAGAGCTCCAGCGGATAAGCGCACAGGGCAAGCTGGAAGCTGAAAAGTTGGAAAGCGTCAAGGAAAGCATCGAGGCCGAAAAGGAAGCCCTGAAAGACCTCGACGCAAAGTACGCAGACGCCCTGGAGGCCGCACAAACATCAGAGGATGCCTACGAGCGTGAGACCGCCGTCAGCCTCACGGAGCGCCTGGCGGAGGATAGCCTCATCACATCCATCGACCTGCAGATCGAGGAATTGTTCAATACCCCCACCGATAGCAAGGCAGAGGAAGAAATCGAGCGCCTGAGCGCAGAGCGCAAAGCCCTGCAGGATGAGCTATTCGCCATCGGCGCAGAGCTACAGGCCGCCCGGCACGGCGAGGCCACCAAGGAGCGCATCGCCCAGCTCAAGGCAGAGATGACCGCAGCAGGCGAGCGCCTGAACGAGGCAGAGCAAACCATCGCCCTGATCGAACGCTTCATCCAGGAACGCTGCGGCACCCTGGAAGACGCCATCAACAGCCTCTTCCCCAGCATCCGCTGGAAGCTCTTCGACATCCAGATCAACGGCGGCATCAGCGAGACCTGCCAGTGCATGATCCCCTGCGCAAGCGGCCTGGTGCCATACGAAAGCGCAAACACCGCAGCGCAGATCGCAGCGGACATCGAGATCATCAACGTGCTCTCCGGGCATTTTGACGCACAGCTGCCCATCTTCCTCGACAACATGGAAAGGCTGAACGTAATCCCGAAGACTAACCACCAGCTGGTAACCCTGACCGTCACCACGGACAAGGGATTAACCATAACCCACCAATAAAGGAAAGGCGAGGTATCAGACATGGAAAACAAGGCAACCCAGGCCCAGCAACAACCCCAGGCGGAAAGCAACCTCTCCCCGGCGGAGATCAAAAACGCAGGCGCAAGCGCCCGCTTCACCGAGATGATCATGCGCCAGTACGGCAGCACGGTCGGAGCGAACAGCTTCAGCCAGCGCGAAACCCAGCTGATTAAGGGCTACTTCATCGCAATCGATGAAATGCTGCGCACGTCCGAGGCAGAGCGGCTGCGCAAAAACGCCAACAACAAGAACCATGACTACGACAATAACCTGGCCTATTCCTGGAACACCGTCGACCTTCCGCAGCTTGCGCTTGACCTGGCGCATTACGCGCGCATGGGCCTGGACATGCAGCAGGACAACCACCTTTTCCCGATCCCGTACAAGGACAACAAGGCCAACCGCTACACGATCACCCTGATGGAAGGCTACAACGGCATCCGGTACCAGGCTGAGAAATACGCTGTCAACCCGCCGAAGAACGTTGTGGTGGAGGTTGTCTACACCAACGACCGATTTACGCCCATCAAGAAGGGCAGGGACAATCCCGGCGACACCTACACCTTCGACATCCCGAACCCCTTCGACCGCGGCAAGCCCGTCGGCGCGTTTGGCTTCATCGAGTATGAAGACCCCAGCAAGAACGTGCTTGTCGTCATGAGCCGCGCTGACATCGAGAAAAGAAAACCGAAGTATGCCAGCCCTGAATTCTGGGGCGGTGTCAAAAAGACGTGGGAGAACGGCAGGCAGGTTGAGACGCAGATCGAAGGCTGGGAGCCGGAGATGTTTGCTAAGACCATGAAGCGCGAGATTTACAGCGCGAAGCACATCCCGCGCGACCCCATGAAAATCGACGATACGTATCATTACATCAAGCAGCGCGAAGCGCAGTACGCAGTCCTTGCGGCAGAGAACGAAGCCGACCAGCAGGCGAACACCGTCGAGCTGGCGTTCGATGACGCGACAATATCCGCGCCGGCGGAACCGCAAGCCATCCCAGAGGCCCCTCAGGAAGCGCAGGAGCCGCCACAGGAGCCTCAACAGGCACAGGGCAAGGAAACACCCAAGGCATCCGCAAAGGCTCAAAAAAGCGGCAAAGCGCGCCAGGAACAGATAGGCATGACGACAGAAGAAGCGATGCTTGATCTCCCATGGGCAGAAGAACCCAACTGGTAAGGCCATGCAGCTCACTGTTCTGTCATCCGGTTCGCATGCGAATGCATATTTATTAAAGGCGAAAGGGAGCGCCCTCCTGTTAGATGCGGGCCTCCCAATCGCCACCATCAGCCGGGCCGTGCTGTTCGAAGACATCCAGGCATGCCTGGTCACCCATGAGCACCAGGACCACAGCCGATCAGCTGCGGATATTGCGCGCAGAGGCGTTACAGTCATCACCAGCCCAGGAACAGCCAGCGTATTGAAGCTGATGCACCCGTTTGTTCACACCATCAAGGCAGGCCAGACCATGGAGCTGCGGGACTGGGACATCATGGCATTCGACACCCGGCACGACGCGACAGACCCCATCGGCTTCCTGCTCCGGTACAGACCGACGCAGGAAACTATCGTGTACGCAACCGATACCTATTATCTGCGATATCGTTTCCCGGGCACCCATTACTGGATTGTCGAGTGCAACTACATCGACGACGTTCTGTACCGACAAATCGAGGAAGGCACCCTGCCGGAACCACTGGCCGTCCGACTGAAGAAAAGCCATATGAGCCTGAACAGGCTGATGGAGGCCCTCAAGGCAAACGACCTATCGGAGACCAGGAAGATCGTACTCGTCCACCTGAGCGACAGCCGCAGCGACGAACGCAAGATGATAGAGGCGATTGAGCAGGCCACAGGAAAGCCGACCGTCGCGGCATCCGACGGAGAAATCATCGACCTGGAACTAACGCCATTTTGAAACCACACCAAAACACAGAAAGGAGGTGAGACAGTGCCAAACAGGATTCTGAAGGATACGATCAACGAAAGCAAAGGATTGTCAGAGTGTTCACTCGTGGCGCAGGACTTCTACAAGCGCCTAATCACGTATGCTGATGATTACGGCAGATTCGACGCTGATGTGGAGATCATGCGGGCGAGGCTATACCCGCGCGAGTTGAACTACGTAACGGAAATGGACATAGAGGACTGGCTTGTTGAGCTGGCAGGCGTTGGGAAGCTGCAGTTCTACACAGCGAGCGGCCATAGGGAAATATACGGCATGTTTCCCAACTGGAAAGATCACCAGAGATTGAGAGATAGCAAAGCTAAGACCCCGGAACCGGAAAGTATGGCGGTAAATGCCTGGTATTTGCGACGCTCCGTATCGCTTGACATGCAGGCGGAAGTCATAGAGGGTGGCAATTTTAAGTGTCAACTCTGTGGCAAGTTCCTGACCTCATGCACGGACGGCAGATCGATTGTGAAACTGGGCAGAGGATTATTCCAAATCGGGCACATAATTCCGGTCATAGAGGGCGGCGAGACTACGAAGGAAAATCTCCGCGTGCTCTGCACAGATTGCGGCAACTCGCAGCGTAAGAATTACACCCGCGACGAAATCGATCAATTTCTTGCCAATATTGACAATCCGCGGCAACTCGCGGCTACTCGCCGCAACTCGCCGCGAACCGCGGCTGCTCGCGGCGACCCGCGGCCTGAATCGAAAACGAATTCGAATACGAATATAACTACTACTACGACGTCTAACGCGCGCGCGCGCGAGGCTGACGATATCCTGTCGGTGACGGACGAGGAAGTTGAGGACCACCGGAAACTGATAGCGCGTCTTGAAGGCAAAGCAAGGGACTACGGCTTGCCATTCGCCGTCGGCGACATAGAGCGCACGCTGCGTCTGGTAGGCGAGTACAGCGAGGACTGGGTAATGCAGGCAATAGACCGGTGCAGCCTGCGTGAGAGGCGCAGTTGGGGCACTGTACAAGGCATATTGCGTAGCTGGAAAGAGAAAGGTGGCATAGACGATGGAATCCCTGATACCACAAGGCCAAGAGGTAGACCAGGCATGGATCAAGCGAGTGGTGGAGGACTTAGCGAGTCGCGCTTCCCAGTCGAGCAATACGGCGGCATTGTCGTATGACCGTGACGGC
>JBMNUR010000004.1:0-32432 GCA_050946395.1 Peptococcales bacterium | reverse complement strand
GTTCCCCCGGTAGATACAATTTCCCAACCCAGATTAACAAGTTCTTTTGCAAACTCAATAACACCTGTTTTATCAGAAACACTGATTATTGCCCTTTTCATGAATTAACACCACCTTTTTAAGTTGGCCAGTTGGTTAGTGGCTAGTGACCAGTAATTCGTCTATAGTCGATAATCAATGGTTTATAGCTATTTAGTAGAAAGTTGGAAAGGGGAAAGTAAAAAGGGTTTTTTCCAACATTCCAACCTTCCAACTTTCCAGCATTTTCAATATAGCGTGACAAAACCTCAAACTAGCGAAACAACGTGAAGTGAAATCTTATTCTGTGATACTTTAGGTACTCTTCCACTGTTTCACTTTTCCACTGTTTCACTGTTTTTTTGGGCCAAAAGCTTAATTGCTTCAGGATAAATTCGATGTTCTTCCTTTAAAATTCTATCAGCCAAAGTTTCTTCTGTATCATCGTCTAGTACCGGTACTACGGCTTGAAGAATAATAGGTCCGGTGTCCATACCTTCGTCTACAAAATGCACAGTACAACCGGAAAATTTCACACCATAATCCAAAGCTTGTTTTTGAGCATTTAGCCCAGGAAAGGCAGGTAACAAGGAAGGATGAATATTGATAATTTTCACCTTTGCATTATTTATAAAATACGGACTTAAAATTCGCATAAAACCCGCTAAACAGATAAGATCACATTGATATTCTTTGATTGCTTCTAAAATTTTTTCTTCAAACACCTCTCGGGTGGGAAAATCATTCCTTAGAATGGTAATAGCTGGTATGTTATGTTTTCTTGCTCTTTCCAGGGCAATTGCATTAAGTTTATCACTGATAACTACCGCAATCTCCGCCGGAATCTCGCCTTTTTGTATTGCATCAATAAGTGCCTGTAAATTAGATCCGCGACCTGAGGCCAAAACTGCTAACCGGAACTTCATAAGTCCATTCCTTCTTCATAAGCTACTTTCTTTTCTCCAGCAGCGATAAATCCGATTTGATAAATCTTTTCACCTAAAGTTTTACAGAGTTCCATAACCATTGAGGCTTCATTTTTATCTACAACCAAAATCATACCCATCCCCATATTAAAGGTTCTGTACATTTCTTTCTCTGATATATTCCCTAATTTTTGCAGTAAATTAAATACTGGTAAAATTGGCCACGCCCCTCTATTGATTACCCCTTGACAATTATCCGGTAATACCCGGGGTATGTTTTCTGTCAACCCCCCACCTGTTATATGGGCTAAGCCTTTGACTTTATGATTGGCTAAGATTTGCTTAATAAGCTGAACATAAATCCGAGTTGGTTCTAAAAGCACATCCCCCAATTTTCCACCTAATTCAGAGATATCTTCTTGTAATTTTAGTCCGGCCTTTTCTAAAAATACTTTACGGGCTAAAGAAAAGCCATTACTATGGAGACCACTTGAGGGTAGCCCTAAGATTACATCACCCGGTTTTATTTCTCTTCCATCAATAATATGGTTTTTATCAACTATGCCCACCACAAATCCCGCTAAATCGTATTCACCAACGGGATAAAACCCCGGCATTTCCGCCGTTTCACCGCCAATTAAGGCACAACCTGCCTGACGACAGCCCTCCGCAACCCCTTCCACAATTTCTTTTACTGTATAGGGTTCAAGTTTGCCTACAGCCAAATAGTCCAAAAAGAAAAGAGGTTCGGCCCCGGAAACTAATACATCATTTACACACATAGCGACCGCATCAATGCCGATAGTATTATGTTTATTCATTAAAAAAGCAAGCTTCAACTTAGTACCCACTCCATCTGTGCCGGAAACCAAAATTGGTTCTTGGTACTTTTTAGTATCAAGGGCAAAAAGACCACCAAAACCACCTAGATCCGTTAAAACTTCCGGACGAAAAGTACTTTTTACGATGGGTTTAATCAGTTCTACTGCCTCATTACCTTTATCAATATCAACACCTGCTTCACTATAGCTTAAGCCTTGCTTCGAAAACATATTTTTTCCCCCTTCCCCTTAGTGGCACTTTCTGTTACATGTTTTCCCAACTCCTCGGGTGAAGGTATAGGAATTGGATAATCCCCATCCAAACAAGCCGAGCAAAAACCTTTGTTATTTCCCATTACCTCAAATAAACCTTCCTGGCTAAGATAATGTAGACTATCTGCACTAATATATTCACGAATTTCATCTAGCGGCATTTGGGCCGCTATTAATTGAGCCCGTTCTGAGGTGTCTATCCCATAATAACAAGGCTCTATAACAGGAGGGGAGCTAACAAGTACGTGAACTTCTTGGGCACCGTTCTTTCTTAACATTTCCACTAATTTTTTGCTAGTGGTACCGCGGACAATAGAATCATCAACAATAGCGACTCTTTTACCGGCTATTTCCTGACTAATAGGGTTGAGCTTTAGTCGTACCCCTAATTCTCGTAAATTTTGTTCAGGTTGAATAAAGGTTCGCCCTGCATAGCGATTTTTTAATAACCCTTGGGAAAAGGGAATGCCGACAGTTTCCGCATAGCCGATAGCTGCCGCAGTACCGGAATCAGGAACAGGTATAACCACATCCACATCAAGAGGTGCTTCCTTAGCAAGCTGGGCTCCCATATTTCTCCGAGCATGATTTACACTTATCCCATCAATGACACTATCGGGACGAGCAAAATAAATATATTCAAAGAGACAAATGGCCGTTTTATCTACCGGAAAAATACGCCGGGAATCTAAACCATGTTTATCAATAATTACTATTTCCCCTGGTTCCACATCCCGGAGTAAATCAGCACCAATAGTATCTAATGCACAGGATTCTGAGGCTAAAACATATCCCTCTTCACCTAATTTACCAATACAAAGAGGTCGATTGCCAAAAGGATCTCGGACACCTATTAACTTATCTTCGGTCATAACCACTAGTGCATAGGAACCTTTAATATCAATCATGCATTTTAATAAGGATTCTTCAATAGGATTTTGGCCATACCGGGCGATAAGATTAACAATAACCTCTGTATCAACTGTGGATTGAAAAACTGAACCATTATTGGCCAACTTTTCCCTAAGTTCATTAGCATTTGTTAAACTACCATTATGGGCCAAGGCTACACTACCTTGTAGATAGTGGCATACAAGGGGTTGAGCTTCCAAAGCAAGATTTTGGCCACTGGTTGAATACCGCACATGTCCTACCGCTATGTGCCCTGTAAGGTTTCGTATATTTTCTTCAGCAAATACTTCTGCCACCAACCCCGTATCCTTATGGACCTTAATACCACAACCGTTTGTTACTGCAATCCCGGCACTCTCTTGTCCCCGATGCTGAAGAGCAAATAAACCGTAATAAGATAACCTTGCTACATCTAATTGGGGAGCATAAACTCCAAAAACCCCGCATTCCTCGGAAAGTTTATCTAGCCTTTCATCAAACACGGTATAGCCCCCTTAAATTTTGCCTCAATTTCGTTAAGGGTTAAATTAATTACAAAGTCATTACCATTGATAACTAGGGACTTACCTTGAACAACTCCTAGTTTAGTAAATGGCACTCCATATTTTTGGGCCACTAATTTCACTTCTTCGGTCTTTTCCCTAGAAATACTGATTATAATTCTTGACTGAGTCTCACCGAAAAGTAATGCACTGGGTCGCAAAGTACTATCAAGCCTAATCTGAGCACCTAATCCTCCGGCTAGAGAACATTCAGCCAAGGCTACACTTAAACCACCCTCACTACAATCATGAGCGGAATTAATTAAACTATCATGAATTAAGGTTAAAACACAATCTTGCAGAGCTTTTTCTTTTTGCAAATCCAGACTAGGTGGCATACCGGCTTCTAAGCCGTGAAACATTGCTAAAAACTCACTACCACCCAATTCATCACTATTTTCGCCCAATAAATAAATTATGTCATCTTCATTTTTAAAGCCCATAGTACATACCTTATCTAGGTCTTCAATTAGACCTACCATGCCAATAGTTGGCGTAGGGAATATAGCTTCACCCTTAGTTTCATTATAAAAACTAACGTTCCCGCCGGTAACTGGAGTGTTAAAGGTAATACAAGCTTCACTAATACCCTTTGCCGCTTCTTTAAACTGCCAGAAAACTTCTGGTTTTGTCGGATTGCCAAAATTAATACAGTCAGTAATTCCCAATGGTTTAGCTCCTGTACATACTAAATTTCTAGCAGCTTCACTAACGGCAATTTTTCCACCCTCATAAGGATTTAGATATACATAACGAGAATTACAATCTATAGTAAAAGCCGCACCTTTTTTAGTGCCTTTTATCCGCACCACTCCCGCATCAGCTCCAGGAGCAACTACGGTATTAATCCCAACCTGAGAATCAAATTGTTCATATGCCCACTCTTTACTAGCAATTGTGGGTCTGGCTAAAAGATCTAAAAAGACCTTTTGATAATTATTTGGTTCTGGTAAATCTTCTAGATTACAATTTTGGATTTCTGCTAATTTTTCAGGTTTTTTTGCTTCCCGCACATAAACAGGGCACATTTCCGTTAGACCCTTAGCAGGGACTTCTGCTACAACCTTGTCACCTTCTTTAATGCGCAAAATCCCATCAGCTGTAACTTTACCAACTACTACAGCCTCAAGACCCCACTTTTCAAATATAGCTTCAACTTCTCTTTCTTTTCCTTCCATAGGGACGACGAGCATTCTTTCTTGTGACTCAGAAAGTAAAATTTCATAGGGGGTCATGCCTTCTTCCCTTTGAGGAACCAAGGTTACATCAATTTCAATACCTGTGCCAGCTTTAGAGGCCATTTCACAGGATGAACTGGTAAGTCCTGCAGCTCCCATATCCTGCATCCCTACCACATAACCGGTCTTAATTAGCTCTAAACAAGCTTCCATCAGAAGTTTTTCTATAAAAGGGTCTCCTGCTTGTACGGTAGGGGCACTACTTTCATCCAGTTCATCTGAAGCAAATGAAGCACCACAGATACCATCACGACCTGTTTTAGCACCTACCACCATTACTGGATTACCCACACCGGAGGCAACACCCTTGGCCAGGTCTTTATGCTCTAAAAGACCAACACACATGGCATTGACTAAAGGATTTTCTTCATAAGAAGGATGGAAATATATTTCCCCACCAACAGTAGGAATCCCAATGGAATTACCATAATCAGCAATACCGGAAATAGCTCCTTCAAAAAGATAGCGAGTACGTTCACTGGTCAATGAACCAAATCTTAAAGAATTTAACAAGGCAATCGGTCTAGCACCCATGGTAAAGACATCTCTTATGATTCCACCAGCACCGGTAGCGGCTCCCTGATATGGTTCAACTGCTGTAGGATGGTTATGGCTTTCTAGCTTAAAAGCTAAACCCAATCCATCTCCGATATCTAAAACACCGGCATTTTCCCCCGGTCCTTGCAAGACCTGGGGACCTTGGGTTGGAAAGGTCTTTAAAACGGGACGAGAATTTTTATAGCTGCAATGTTCCGACCACATCACCGAAAACATTCCTAATTCAACATGGTTAGGTTCGCGACCTAATATCTCTTTAATTTTTTCATATTCAAAATCCGTAAGTCCTAGTTCAATCCAGGGCTTAACTGTCATGTTATTTTCCACTATTTTCGCCCCCTTTTTAACCAGTTGATAATTGAGGTAAATACTTCTTTTCCATCTTCATTACCTAATATTCTTTCAGAAGAACGTTCAGGAAAAGGCATCATGCCTAACACATTGCCCTCCCCATTTGTGATACCAGCGATATTGTTACTAGTACCATCAAAGTTGGCAAGTGCTGAAACCTCCCCCGTATTAGTGCAATAACGAAAAACGATCTTATTATTTGCTTCTAAATCTTCTAACGTAGTTTGATCACAAATATAAGCACCATGACTATGGGCAACGGGAAGCTGAATTACATGATCTTGAGTAAAATTCCCTGTAAAAGGTGTGTTATTATTCTCTACCTTTAAAAAGACATTTTTACAGATAAATTTCAGGCCTTTATTAGGCATAAATGCTCCTGGTAATAAACCGGCCTCAGTAAGAATTTGAAAACCATTATTTATTCCCAATACTAAGCCACCTTCATTAGCAAACTTTATAACTTCCTCCATAATAGGGGTGAATCTGGCTATTGCACCAGGACGAAAATAGTTTCCATATGAAGAACCACCCGGAAGAATTAAGCAATCATACTTACTACTAATCTTACTTTCCCAAGAATATAAAACATCCACTTCTTGACCTAAAACATTCTTTAAAACATGGTGACAATCACCATCACTACTGGTCCCTGGAAATACGATAATTCCAAATCTCATATTAACCCTCCACCAATTCAAAACGGTAATCTTCCATAACCGGATTGGCCATTAACTTTTTACACATTTCTTCTACTTGGGATTGAGCCGCTTCTTTATCTTTTCCTGCAAAATTTACCTCTATATACTTACCTACTCTTACATCACCCACATCTTCAAATCCCGCTAGATCTAAACCTTTTTTCAGAGCATTACCTTGCGGATCTAAAATACTAGGTTTCAAAGTTACATAAATTTTCGCTTTTAACATAAAATACATACCTCCGTTAACCTTTTTTCTCACCCACTAATAGACTGTTAAATAAAGCCCGGTCAGGAGCAATATGCATACTCCTGCCTGGGCTTATGATTCATTCTATCACTGAGTTTTTTACTTTTTTGGCTTTTAATTCAACTTCTTGAGCTAATTTTTCTTTGTAGTCCTTAAATTGCTTTCTTAACTCCGGATATTTTAGGGACAATATTTGTACAGCTAAAAGTCCGGCATTTTTGGCCCCATTAATTGCTACAGTTGCCACAGGTATCCCCGATGGCATTTGGACAATTGCATAAAGAGAATCAATTCCTTGTAAAGAAGTCGCATTAATAGGTACACCAATAACTGGCAAAGGAGTTACAGCTGCTAAAACACCTGGTAGGTGTGCTGCAGCACCTGCACCGGCAATAATTACTTCTAAACCGTTTTCTTCAGCTTTTTCTGCATAACGTAGTGCTTTATAGGGTGTTCTATGGGCTGAGGCGACAATCAATTCAAAACCAACACCAAAAGCCTTTAGTACTTTTGCGGCTTCCTGCATAATTGGCAAGTCAGAGTCACTACCCATCACAATACCTACTACTGGTTTGGTCATGATACATTTCCTCCTTGTTTATTGTTGCCCTAACGGGACAAAGATTAAGGTTAAGGCTAAGGTTAAGTATTTCTTAGTATTGCTCAACCTAAACCTAGTGTAGCGAAACCTTAACCTTGTAATTCGTTAGAATTACTACTAGGAAACAAAGAACCTTAAAATAAACAAGCCTGTTAAAATCCACATTGTAATACTGATATCTTTTGTTTTTCCAGTTAATAGATGTAAAACAGTATAAGCAATAATACCGAACACAATACCTTCGGCAATACTGTAAGCTAAAGGCATCATAAATATTGCTAAAAAGGCAGGAATTGCTTCTAAATAATTACTAAAGTTAATTTTAGTTACAGGTTCCATCATAAAGATTCCCACGATAATTAAAATTGGCGCAGTAGCAGCAGACGGAATTATCCCAACTAATGGAGAGAAAAATAGAGCTAATAAAAATAAGACGCCTGTTGTGATTGCTGTTAAACCTGTCCGGCCACCTTCGGCAACACCAGAAGCACTTTCAACGAAAGTAGTAGTAGTACTTGTACCTAAAGCAGCACCAGCCATTGTAGCAATAGAGTCTGCCAATAAAGCTTTATTTGCTTTAGGTAAATTGCCTTTTTCGTCTAACATACCCGCTTTACTGGACACACCAACCAAAGTTCCAACAGTATCAAATAAATCAACGAAAGTAAAAGCAAAAATAATTGGAATAAGACCAAATGTAAATACTTCCTTAAAATCCATTGCAAAGAAAGTCGCGGAAATACTAGGCGGCATACTTACCGGGGAAAATCCTGCACCTAACTGAACTACCCCTAAAGGAATACCAATTACAGTTGTAGCTAAAATACCCCATAACAATGAACCTCTTACATTTTTAATCACCATAGCACCGGTAATTATAAAACCAATAACAGCTAGAAGAATGCTTTTAAGACTTGTCCCAAAAGGAAGCAAAGCCATTAAATTTTCATCCATAAAATAGGAAGCATTAACAAGACCTAATGAACCTGTACCAGGGTTATGCACAATGATTCCCGCATTTTTCAAACCAATTAAAGCAATAAATAGACCAATCCCTACACTTACTGCATATTTTAAGCTTAAAGGAATAGAGTTGATAATTGCTTCCCGAGCTTTTGTTAAAGTTAGTAACAAAAAGACAATACCGGAAATAAATACAGCAGCTAAGGCAGCCTGCCAAGAAAGTCCCATAGTTAAGACTACAGTATACGCAAAAAAAGCGTTCAAACCCATACCTGGAGCTAGAGCAAATGGATAATTAGCTAAAAAACCCATTATGAAAGTACCGATAGCTGCAGCCAAACAAGTTGCCACCATAACTGCCCCCATCGGCATCCCGGCATCACCTAAGATTAATGGGTTAACGACAATGATATAAGCCATAGTCATAAAAGTAGTAATCCCAGCCATAATCTCGGTACGCGTATTTGTACCATGTTCTTTTAATTTAAAAATTTTCTCCAACATTTTATTACCTCCACATGCAGATCAAATTTAAAATCCTATTTTTTATGTCTTTTTCTTTCATTACTTCACTGTTTCACTAATAAATAGTTTGCCTCCTCCCTGGAAAAATATAACTACTTCCAAACTTAAATAATACTTTTGAAAATTATCCGCAAAAGTCAGGTAACTTTAACGAATAAAAAACCCAGGCGGAAAGGTTCCAAAGGGACCTATCAACCCGGGCAAATAGCAATTGGATAATGAATACCAATCATCTAGAATAAAAACAACCTAGATGTAACCATAAAATTAGCACCATCTAAAGTATGTTTTTCGCCCGTAGTCGGATGATTTACGGTCAACCGGTAGAAACTTGTGAGCCATATTCTCACTAATTATACGGAACGTATGTTATTTTTTATAAACATGTGTAAATTTTAGCACCAATTTTGTCGGATGTCAACTAAAAAGCGAACATTAGGTAGACTTTCGATGTTAATATTCGTATAAGTTGTTAGTAGCTTAGATAGTTGAAGATCTGTCAATTAGCATGTCCATTTGTAAAAAGAGTAATATCCTAGAACTAAAAACTTTGGAAACATCTGGACTTATCCAGAAATACTATATGCTATTTCCGAACATTGTTTAGCTTTTCCAACTCAATGTTCACTATTTTATCAACATTTTTAATATTAACTGATTACTTCCTAGAATTCAAGATAGCATTTTTTATATTTAACAATACTAAAGGAAACTTCTTTTGTTATTTATTACGAAAATTAATAGGTCAGGGTCAAAAAATTTCCTATGTATAATAATATATAATATAGGTTCTATAATAAATGTTGGGGTGTGAAAACATCTCATGGGTTTTGTTTTGAATAACTTTGTCAACAGGCTGAAGCTAAGTAAGCATTAGCTCTTTTTGTCTTGCCTAAAAAGTTGATACATCAATCACTACTGATTACTATGCTAAAAATGCCAATAACATAAGTAAAGGGTAGGTATTCCGAGAAATACCCACCCCAACTATTGACATAGAGCCGATAATTAAAACCAAGTCTTACTTATCAATTTAAAATCATAAATTTTCCGTCAGATCAACATTTGCAATCCATACAACCTACTCCCACTCAATGGTTCCCGGGGGTTTGGAGGTAATGTCAAAAACTACTCGGTTGACATGCTGTACTTCATTGACAATTCTATTTGAGATTTTTTCTAATAAATCATAGGGTAAACGAGCCCAGTCGGCAGTCATGGCATCTTCACTATTTACTGCCCGCAATACAATGGGATAGGCATATGTTCTTTCATCACCCATAACCCCTACAGATTTAATACTGGGTAAAACGGCAAAAGATTGCCAGATTTCTTCATAAAGACCTGCTTTTTTGATTTCATCCATAATTACAACATCTGCTTCCCGTAAGATATCTAACTTTTCCTTTGTAACCTCACCAATTATTCTAATAGCCAGCCCTGGGCCGGGGAAAGGTTGACGGGTGACTATTACATTTGGTAAGCCTAACTCCCGAGCCACATTTCGCACTTCATCTTTAAATAGATTGCGTAATGGTTCTATCAACTTAAACTTCATATCCTCGGGCAAGCCGCCTACATTGTGGTGACTCTTAATAGTCGCGGCTGTTTCTGTACCACTTTCGATAACATCGGAGTAAAGTGTTCCCTGGACTAGAAATTCACTGTCATCAAACTTTTTAGCTTCTTCTTCAAAAACCCTAATAAACTCCTCACCGATTCTTTTTCTTTTTTCTTCCGGATCTGTAATACCTGCTAACTTATTTAAAAATCTTTCTTGAGCATCAACAAAATCTAGCCTTATTCCAAATTTTTCTCCGAAAATTTCTTTAACCTGTTGAGGCTCATTTTTGCGCATAAACCCATGATCAACAAAGATGCATGTTAAATTATCCCCTATGGCCTTGTGCACTAAAATAGCTGCTACTGAAGAATCTATTCCTCCACTTAGACCACAAATAACCTTTTTATTGCCCACTTTTTTACGAATGTTTTCGATTTCTTCCTCTATAAAAGATCCCATGGTCCAATCGGCTTTGCAGCCGCAGATTTCAAAAAGAAAGTTTTCTAATATTTTTTTGCCATTTACAGTATGCTTAACCTCCGGGTGGAATTGTACCCCGTAAAGCTGTTTTTCAGGGTTAGAAAATGCTGCAAAAGGTGTATGTAAAGTTTTACCTATACTTTTAAATCCGGGAGGTTCTTCAGAAATATAATCCCCATGACTCATCCAACATAATTGTTCTTGGTCCAGTCCGGTAAAAAGCTTATCAAAAGTGTCGGCCTCCATTACTGCTTTTCCATACTCCCTACGGGTTGCCTTGTCAACTTTTCCACCTGAAAAATACGTGATTAATTGCATACCATAACAAATACCTAAAATCGGTATGCCTAGGTTAAGTATTTCCGGATCACAATGAGGTGCCTTATCACCATATACACTAGCCGGGCCACCGGAAAGTATAAGACCCTTGGGCCCTATTTCTTTAATTTTTTCAATAGATGTATGATAGGGAAGCATTTCTGAATAAACATTTAGTTCCCTGATTCTTCTAGTTATTAATTGATTGTACTGTCCACCAAAATCTAAGACGAGAACAGTATCATGTTTCTGCCAATCCACAAAAATCACTCCTTTAAAATAAGGTTAAGGTTTCGTTCGCTAGCACTCACTAGGTTAAGGTTAAGGAAATACTTTACATACATACCCTAGTCGTACTCTTAGCCTTAACCTCAACCTTAATTATTAAAATTAAGAATAAGCTTTTGGGTCTAAAATCCCTACATAAGGCAGGTTTCTATATTTTTCCGCATAATCCAAACCATAACCTACTACAAATTCATCTGGTATGGAATATCCTTTATAATCGGCAACTATATCAACCGCTCTACGGTCTGGCTTGTCCAAAAATGAACAAATCTTAACACTCTTGGGCCCTCTTGATAAAATATTGTCTAATAAATATTTTAAAGTCAATCCTGTATCGATAATATCTTCCACAATTAATATATCCCTGTTTTCCACACTTTCATCTAAATCTTTTAAAATTCTAACTACACCAGATGACTTAGTGGATGTACCATAACTTGAAACAACCATTGTATCAATATCAAGTGGCACCTTAATCTCCCTAACCAAATCCGCCATAAAAACCATGGCTCCTTTTAGGATACAAATAACTAATAGATCCTTGTCACGATAATCATTAGTAATTAATTCTCCCATCTCTTTAACTTTATTTTTAATTTGTTCTTCAGAAAGTAATATTCTGCTAATGTTTTTCTCCATTAATTAACTCCTCCTATTCAAGATGCAAGATACAGGATGCAAGAAACAAGATTCAAAATACTTTGCATCCTACTCTAATTTATAGTCCTCATTCAATGGAAAAATTATACCAATGGGCTTATCCAATGTCAATGTAGGTCGTATAAGCGTTTGTCGTCGATACTTCTACTCGTTTATACGTCTTTACGGCTAATTCAAAAATATCCGGGTAGATTAAGTATCTACCCGGAACAAAATAGTATTGAAACCTATTATCATCATAATAAACGTGCATCTCATTAATCAAATAGTGTTTGTGACTTTTAGACGAATGGACGAATTGACGAATTTATTTAACTACTCTATCACATTGGTGGATTAATGACTATTTCTGTATTATAGTCTGAAAATTCCACGCTCATCTTTAAACGATTGTTCTCCATTTGCTTATTAACGGCATTGATTTCTGCTTTTCTTAATAAACCAGATTTATCCACCCAAATAGTATAGGTGAAATCTTTCCAGAGAGCTAGCAAGTATTTGTTTTCTGTTTCTGCCATTACTTCATATTTCCTACACTTTTTCCCATCCACTTCTTCTTTACCAGCATATTCAGCAACTATAGGTTCAGAAAATGCAAAAGTTCCCAAGGGGTTAATTTCCTGAATTAATTTTTCAGTTGCCTCAACATTAATTTCCTCCACAACTAACCAGTCCTTTGAAAATACATCCTTACGATAAAGTTTATCTGCTACTTGATAGATTTCAAAATCAGAATCCACCACATGTAATTTTCCTGTAAAATGCACATTGCCGTTGCTTTTTTCACCAATTACTTCACTAAGCACTTCTTCTTTGTCGTCAACATACTTAATAGAAACAGCCTTATACCGATAGCTATCAGCATTTAAGGTATCACTTATTGCCCTGCTTACTATTTCTTCAGGCAGAGGCCCATAATAAGTACGATATACCCCCACTCCTCCGACTGAAACAACTAATAGTAGAACCAAAATTAATACCCATTTAAAATTGATACTAGGTCTTTTAAATTGCGGCATAATAAAATTTGGCTTTTTAAAATTCGGCTTTTTCAGGAATGAAAAGGAAGCTTTTTTTCTCTCCTTCATAATTAAAAATCCCCCCTTTATTTCTACTAATCTTTACTAAAAAAGGGAGAAATTTATTACTTACTACCTGTCCTATTTTTAAAAAAATCCTTCTTTCGAACAGATTTTTTTCTTTCAAACCATTTTAACATTAGGTCTCTTTTTTCTTATTATTACGTTTATTCTTTCAATATGGGGGTCTCATAAACCTCTGCAGCAAAATTCATAAACAATTATCTGGAATAAATTAGATGTATGAACATCATTTGCCTGTTTACAGGTAAATGAAAAAAACCTAGAACCCTTATTTTTAAAGGGTTCTAGGTTTGTTATTTACATCATACCAGGCATTCCGCCGGGCATGCCACCGCCCATTCCGCCTTGATTTTCTTCCGGAATATCGGTTACTAAGCTTTCAGTTGTTAAGACCATAGCTGCGATACTAGCTGCGTTTTGTAAAGCGGAGCGAGTAACTTTAGCTGGGTCAACGATACCGGCTGCAATCATATCTTCATAGGCATTAGTTAAAGCGTTAAAGCCTTTACCAACACCTGCTTCTTTAACTTTCTCTACAACTATGGAGCCTTCAACACCAGCATTGTTAGCAATTTGACGTACTGGTTCTTCTAATGCTTTCTTAATGATATTTACACCGGTTTGAGCATCTAAATCATCCATTTTAATGCCATCTAAAGCAGCAAGAACATCCAGTAAAGCTGTACCACCACCAGCTACGATACCTTCTTCTACTGCAGCACGGGTTGCAGATAGAGCATCTTCAATACGGTGCTTTTTCTCTTTTAATTCCGTTTCAGTAGCGGCACCAACTTGGATAACAGCTACACCACCGGATAATTTAGCTAAACGTTCTTGTAATTTTTCTTTATCAAATTCAGATGTAGTTTCTTCCAATTGAACGCGGATTTGAGCTACACGTGCATCAATATCAGCTTTATTGCCTTTACCTTCAACAATAGTAGTTTCTTCTTTACTTACTTTAACTTGGCGAGCAGTACCAAGCATATCTAAAGTAGTATTTTCAAGTTTCAGACCCAAATCTTCACTTACTACTTGCCCACCTGTTAAGGTAGCAATATCTTCTAACATTGCTTTTCTGCGGTCACCAAAACCAGGAGCCTTAACGGCAACACAAGTAAAGGTTCCTCTTAATTTGTTCACTACCATTGTAGCTAAAGCTTCACCTTCAACATCTTCAGCGATAATTAATAAGCCTTTACCGGATTGAACAACTTTTTCCAATACTGGTAGGATATCCTGAATAGCTGTGATTTTCTTATCAGTAATTAAAATTAGAGGCTCATCTAAAACTGCTTCCATTTTTTCAGTGTCAGTTACCATGTATGGGGAGATATAACCCCGGTCAAACTGCATACCTTCTACTACATCTAAAGAAGTTCCAAAAGTCTGGGATTCTTCAACAGTAATAACACCGTCATTACCCACAGTTTCCATAGCTTCAGCAATTAAATTACCAATTTCTTTATCAGCCGCAGAAATAGAAGCAACTTGAGCAATAGCCTCTTTGCTTTCTACAGGCTTAGCAATTTTATGAATCTCTTCTACAGCAACTTCTACAGCTTTGTTAATACCTTGTTTAAGAATCATGGGGTTAGCACCGGCAGCTACGTTTTTCAAACCTTCTCTAATCATAGCTTGGGCTAAAACTGTAGCAGTAGTAGTACCGTCACCGGCAACATCATTAGTTTTGGTAGCAACTTCTTTCAAAAGTTGTGCTCCCATGTTTTCAAATGGGTCTTCTAATTCTATTTCTCTGGCAATAGAAACACCATCATTTGTAATGGTTGGTGAACCAAATTTTTTATCTAATACAACGTTACGGCCTTTAGGACCTAAAGTGATTTTTACAGTTTCCGCTACGGCATTAACACCTGCTTCTAAGGCACGTCTTGCCTCTTCACCAAAAATAATATCTTTGGCCATTATGTATTCCCTCCTTTTAAATTAACCAATAATAGCTAAAATATCTCTTTCGCCTAAAATAAGAACTTCTTCGCCATCCAATTTAATTTCAGTACCGGCATATTTAGAGAAAATGACCTTATCGCCTACTTTTACTTCAGGAGCAACTTTTTGACCATTTTCTAGAACTCTTCCAGTACCTACAGCTAAAATTTCACCCTGTTGAGGTTTTTCCTTGGCAGTATCGGGTAATACAATACCGCTTTTTGTTTTTTCTTCTTGAGCTAGAGCTTTTAATACCACTCTGTCTCCTAATGGCTTAATGTTCACAGGCAAACCCTCCTTTATGATTTTAGAAACATTTTATTTTTGTTAGCACTCACTTGAGGTGAGTGCTAATATCTATTAATAATAATAATAAACACTTGCAAGTTAATCAAGAGTTTTTTAAAGAAAATTTCCATTTTCCTAGGCATTTAGTATAAAATAATATTAAATATCATTTAAGATCATTAAATATCTTATTTTTCCTGTTCTCCATATAAAAATATTGCCCTTTAAAGTAATATTTATACATAAAAAGGATAAAATTAGAAATGAGCGGTAAGTTTTTGCAGAATATTCGAGAGGTGAGTAATGTGAAAAGAATGATTAGAAAGAATTATAAAGAATTACGGCAAAATCTTTCACCAAATGCCGTAATGGAAAACAGTAAGGCAATATTTCTAAATATCACCAAAAGCCTTTTTTGGCAAGAGGCCCAAGTAATTATGTGTTATCTGCCTTTGGGGAATGAAGTAAACACCAAGCTCATTATAGAGAATGCCTGGGCGGAAAATAAGCAAGTAGTAATACCTGTTTGTCAAGCCAAAAATATCGAAATAATTCCTAGTCTTCTAACTTCTTTCGATGATTTAGAGCCTCGGACCATGGGTATTTTAGAACCCAAAGACGGTAAGCTACATCCTGTAGACCCCACAATTATTCAATTAGCTTTAATTCCTGGGGTAGCCTTTGACCTTAAAGGCCATCGCATAGGTTTCGGCGCCGGCTACTATGACCGGTTTTTACCTAAACTAGCTTCTCTGACTCCCAAAATTGCACTCGCCCACGAAATTCAAATCAGTCCTGAACCAATTCCTAGTGATGAATATGATATCTTGATGGATTATATATGTACTGAAAAAAAGTTGTATAAAGTTGAAATTTAACCACGAGCCCCTCCGGGTCACACAGTAATGAAGACTATAGACTATCGCCATAGACTATAGTCTTATATATTAGCCAAACTTATACTGGATACCAAACCCACCTCGGGGATTGCGCCAGTCGATAACATGGGGTGGACAAGCATAGCGACAACTCCCACATTCCACACATCCTTCATAGGCGGTTAAAATTCGGTTTTCTTCTTCACTCCAGGCATATACCTTAGCTGGACAAATATACGTACAAGGCTTAAAATCACATTTTAAACAAGCATCCCGGTCCACAATACGAAGATGACTATGTTTATCTGATTGATACCTATTTAAAAATAATTTATCTTCTAATCTCATCCTAAAACCCTCCATAAATTGTAGAGGTCCTTAACTAACTGAAGTTTAGGCCTTTGTTCAAACACTTTACGCATAATAATTCGCTGTTTTTCTTTCTTAGGGATATTATCCACCGTAAAAAATTCTTTGTTAGCAATACTTGCTATATGGGGATAAAGCTCAAATAACTCTGGATGTTTTTCAAAATAGCCGGAGGAATGCTGATATTTTTGTAAATCCTTAACTACAAAAGTATCGGCTAAACGCTTTTCATATTCTGCTAAGGAGTTGCTACTAAAATCACCTTTTTCAAAGGCTTTGATTATTACTTCCCCGGCAATTTTTCCGGAAATTATAGCTAGATTGGACCCTTCTCGGTGAATTCCGTTGACAAACTGAGCAGCATCACCCACAATCAAAACACCGTTACCATATAGCTTAGGAATAGCTTTAAAACCACCTTCAGGTATCATATGACCCAGATATTCTTTTATTTCCCCACCGGCAATTAAAGGTTTTATGGCCGGGTGGGCCTTTAAATTTTCTAAAACATCATTAGGATTTAGCTTGCGATTAATAAGATGAGACATTAATGCCCCTACCCCAATAGAAATACTCTCACTATTGGTATAGATAAATGCTGTTCCAACCATTCCTTTAGTTGATTCACCGATTATCTCTATTGTAGCGCCCTTACCTTCTTCTAAGCCAAATCTGTCTTCAATTTTACCTTTAGGTAGAGCTATTACTTCCTTGACGGCCACAGCTAAATAATCCCAGGCCAAATAACCTTTTTGCATACCTAAAGCTTCTTGAGTAAGCATACTGTTGACACCTTCAGCAATTATCACTACATCAGCATAAACATCTCCGTTACCTCTGCCAGTTTTTACACCTACTACCTGGTTTCCTTCTTTGATAATATCTTCTACTACTGTTTCACAAATAAGGAGAGCACCGGCTTCTTCTACTTTACGACCCATCCAGCGATCAAACTTGGACCTAAAAACCGTAAAAGCATTAAAGGGTTCTTCTGCGAATTCCTGAGTACGAAAACCATATTTCGTAACAGCTGTATCAGTAGTTAGCCAATAATTAGATTCTACTATGGGCCTTTCTAAAGGTGCCTCTTTCCAAAATTCCGGAAAAACATCTTCGGTAGCCCTTCTGTAAAGAACACCACCCATGACATTTTTGGAACCAGGGTGCTCACCTCGCTCAAAAACGATAACCTTTAGTCCGCGTTTGGCCAAGATATAAGCTGCAGCTAACCCACTAGGCCCTGCCCCTACAACAATAACATCAAATTTTTCCTGAACCACTACTACTCCCCCCTAAGAACCCAGTTTCTGACGGAAAGATTCTGTCAGTAAGGGCAAAATTTTTTGAAAATCACCTACTATACCATAATTGGCAATTTTGAAAATGGGTGCGTCAGGGTCTTTATTAATCGCCACAATTACATCAGCAGTCTGCATCCCTACTAAGTGCTGAATTGCTCCCGAAATGCCTACGGCTATGTATATTTTTGGTCTGACTGTTGCCCCGGTTTGTCCGACTTGGTGGGCTACATCAATCCACCCGGCTTCTACTGCAGCTCGTGATGCCCCAACAGTTCCACCTAATGTTTTAGCTAGGGAGTGAATTAGCTGGAAATTTTCTTTAGTTCCCATACCCCGTCCACCGGCTACAATTATTTCCGCCCGGTCTAAATAAACGGCACTACCACCTTCAGAGATAAATTCTAATACTTTGGTAGCAATTTCATCTTCTTTTAGACCGATTGTTTCTTCTACTAAAGTACCTGTTCGACCCTCTACTCGCTGAGGCATAGGCATAACCCGGGGCCGCACACTGGCCATTTGAGGTCGATGGTTACGACAAACGATAGTTGCCATCACATTGCCACCAAAGGCTGGTCTTGTTTGTAAAAGTAATCGCGTCTCATCTTCAATTTTCAATTCTGTACAATCGGCTGTTAATCCTGTCCCTACCTTTGTCGCCACATGACCAGCTAAATCCCGCCCCTGGGTGGTCGCCCCCATTAGAACAATTTCTGGTTTGTACTTATCTATTAACATTGTTAAGGTTTCCGAATAAGCCTCTGTACGATAATCCCTAAGCACCGGTTCATCTACTAAAAATACTTTATCTGCACCATATTCGTAGATTAAATTGACCTTTTCCTTTACTCCATGTCCCAAAAGTACACCCGCAAGATCTACCCCTAAATCATCTGCTAGTTCTCGGCCTACACCTAAAAGTTCCCAGGATACTTCTGCAATTTCCCCGTAACTTTGCTCAATTAAAACCCAAACACCAAAATAAGCATTAACACTAGGATCTTCCGGTTTATATTCTTTAATTTTTTCAATTGCCTTTTCCTTCGTTTCCTCTGACTCTCTTTGACCTTCTAATGTTAAAGCCATAGTAGGGCAAACTCCCACACAAACTCCACAATCAGTACATTTTTCGGGGTCTACCACGGCAATACCATCAACCAAGTCTAAAGCATCAAAGGGACAAGTTTGAACACAAGCCCCACAACCAATACAATTTTTTTTAATAACCTCAACGGTCAATTAAAGACCTCCTTCCCTTATTAAGTGAAACAGTTAAATAGTGTAACAAAAGGAGATTTGTTTTATACTTTTTCACTCTTTCACTGTCCATTTTTCACTAAATTACGCATTAGGTATTACTTCCAACGGCACTAGCTTTTCTACCAAAATTCGCACAGCTTCTTCGGGGTTTTCTTCACCACCGGGAATTATCTCTCCACCACCTCGTTCAGGAGGTGCAAAAATATTTCGAACCATAGTAGGCGACCCCTTTAACCCAAGTTTATCTGTTTCGAAATCCAATTTGCTTTTATCCCAAATGCTACATTCATAGCGCGCTGCTCTAATCAAATTATCTAATGTAGCATAGCGGAGTTCATTAAGATCCTTAACAACTGTTAATAATGCCGGTAATTTTGTTTGAGTTAGTTCCTTGCCGTTTTTTACTTTCCTAAAACACTTTATTGTCCGCTTTTCTATTTCCACTTCTACTATTTCCGAGATATAAGTTAATTGAGGTATATTAAGCCTTGCCGCTATTCCCGGTCCTACCTGAGCAGTATCACCATCAATTGCTTGTTTGCCACATAAAACCAGATCAATACCTTGTTCGGCTTGTAATTTTTCTATGGCTTTAGTAAGGGCATAACTGGTAGCTAAAGTATCAGCCCCGGCAAAAGCACGGTCACTTAAAAGAATAGCTTCATCAGCCCCATAACCAATAGCTTTTTTTAGGGCTTCTAGGGCCATTGAGGGCCCCATTGTTATTACAGTTACTTTCCCACCATATCTATCTTTAAGTTCCAAAGCTGCTTCTAAGGCATGAATATCATAAGGGTTAATAATTGCCGGAACACCCTCTCTTACCAGAGTATTAGTTTCCGGGTCTATTTTAACTTCCGTGGTATCTGGAACCTGTTTCATGCAAACTACATAATGCATTGGCTCGCCTCCTTCATTAAATCTTTCTTCAAAAGGGCATATTTTATGCTTTCGATTGGTATATTTATTTTTACCCAGCATACTTATTAATAAAACATTATATCTAATTTTTAAAATTTCAGTATATCCACAATATCCACAAAGTTATCCACAAAGAAAAGGTGAAAACTCAAGGTTTTCCCTTGCTTATCCACATTATCCACAAGGAAAATGTGGTTTTAGGCATGAAAATGTTTCCACAAGGGCCAAGCCTTTTATCCTCAGGTTATACACAGACTTATCCACATTATCCACAGGCTATAATCCACAAAACACCCTTTCTAGTACTAGGCACATTTTCCTATTGACAAAAAAAAATCTGGGTCAATAGTCCCAGTTTTGTTTTTTGCCGATAAAATGTTAAATTTCTCGACCTAAACCCCTTTCTATTTCTATGAAATAGAATAATATATATTTATATACAGAATGTAGACAAACTCCATATTTATCAACGTTACGCTGGCTCAGACAATTTATTGTGAATGAACTCAACGGCTTCAGGAATTAGCAAAACTCACCTTCGGTTCAAACAGTTGCTAATTCTGGTCTTCAGCCGTCTGCGTTCTTTTTATCTAAACTCGCCAAATGCTTCACTTAGCCTAAATGAAAGAAAAAGTTTGAGTGGCATAAGTGCAACTAAGGCTTTCGCTTAGACTAAGCAAAGCCAAGTTTTACTAATGATAAAATTATATGGATTTTGTTTTGAATACCTTTGTCAACAGGTTGAATATATATTTATATACTAAACAATAATACTAAAAATCCCTTATCAAAGGAGTCTACAATTGAAGCAAAATATTGGGTTATTAAAAGAAATAGAGAACTTACGCTCACAACTACAAAAGGTGATTGAACTATCGGGAGGCAACTTGCTTTCCAAAGATGTATTAGAAACTAGCCAACAATTGGACAAGCTCCTGGCGGAATATCTCCGTAAAACCCAATTTAAAACCCCGTAAATTGGGGTTTACCTTGGGTGAAAGTATAAATTCCTTTAAAGCCTATTTCCTTAAGTATAGCTATTCCATGTTTTAACCCAAGGCCCAAGTGCCTCAAATGATGGGAGTCTGAGCCAATAGTAATTATTTCCCCGCCTAGTTCCCTATACCATCTAATAATTTCCACACTTGGTAACGGTTCTTCGAGACCTTGGCGAAATCCTGATGTATTGATTTCAATACCCTTGTCCCTTTGAATAACAACCTTTAAAATTTCTCTAATTACCTCTTCATAATCTGAAGCTACAAATTTTCTAAACCAATTAGGTACATATCGTTTTAATACATCTAGGTGACCTAAAGTTTGATAAGTACCATGCTTTGCAGTCTCAAAAACTTGAGTAAAATAAGTAAGGTATACTTCTCGCTCATCTTCATCAGATGCATAATCCCTATGCAATACTTCTTCACCAATGAAATGTACCGAACCTAGTAAGAAATCAAAATCTTTTTCCTGTAAATAATTTGTATGTTCCTCAATATATAAATGGGGTTCACCCAGTTCTAAACCTTTTTTAATAATTAATCTTCCTTCATATTTTTCCCGACATTCTTCAATTTCCTGGGAATATTCATCATAATTAAAATAACCCAGCCCTTTATCTACTGGATTTAAATCAAAATGTTCCGTGAAAACTATTTCCCTTAACCCTATTTGAGTCGCCAGTTCACAATAGTCCAGCATTTTAACAGAGCTGTCAAAGGAATTGTTAGTATGAACATGATAGTCAACAAGGTAGTGCATAGATGCTTATACCTCCGGTAAATTAGTAACTAGTGACAAGACTTTTGGTTATTTTTGGGGAAGTGACCAGGAGTTCAGCCTATTACGTACATGTTATTGCAACCGCTAGGCGTGCAATCTATCAGAATCCGAGATCGTCACGTCGCTTACGCTCCTTACGATGACAAAACACATTTCTCCTACAGTCTAGCGTAGCGGAATCTTAATCTAAATCTTTACAGTAGCCTCTGTAGCTACTGTAGGTTCGGGCAAAGCCCCTAAGAATAGCTAATACCTTTAGAGCTAGACCCCAAATTTAAGGTTGGGCACCGCATTTAAATCAAGATCTGCAAATTCGCCTCGTAAAGCTTTATAATGGGCTGCAGCACCAATCATTGCTCCGTTATCAGTACAATATTTCACTAGAGGGTAAACAAGTTTTAACTCTAAATTTGAGCATTCCTTGGCCAATCTTTCCCTTAAAGCACTATTGGCGGCTACACCACCTGCTAACATAACGGTTTTCACCTTGGCTTCTCGAGCCGCATTAATAGTTTTTGTCACCAAAACGTCTACCACTGCCGCCTGAAAACTTGCAGCCAAATCATTAATATTTATCTCTTGTTTTTTCATTTCTTTTTGATTGAGATAATTTAAAACTGCTGATTTTAAACCACTAAAACTAAAGTCAAAGCTACCTTCCTCAAGCCAAGCCCGAGGGAAATTAATTGCTTCCGGATTACCTTTTTTAGCTGTTTCTTGAATCTTAGGGCCTCCTGGGTAACCTAAACCCAAGGCTCTAGCTACTTTGTCAAAAGCTTCTCCTGCAGCATCATCCCGGGTTTGTCCCAAAAACTGATATTTACCATGTTCAGAGATAGATACTAATGTGGTATGCCCACCGGAAACTATTAAACATACTACCGGAAATTCAATGTCGTGATGGGTTAAAAAATTAGCATAAACATGCCCCTCAATATGGTGCACACCAATCAGAGGCTTTTGAGCCGCGAAAGCCATAGCTTTAGTTGAAGCTACTCCAACTAATAAAGCTCCCACTAGCCCAGGACCATAAGTTACCGCAAAATGACTAATGTCATCAAAGTTTAACTTCGCCTCATTTAGGGCTTCCGCTACGCAAATATTGATTAATTCTAAATGTTTGCGGGAAGCGACCTCAGGAACAACACCGCCAAATTTTTGATGTGTGGGTATTTGGGAAGCCACTACCTCTGCTAAAACTTCACGCCCATTCTTAATTATAGCTACAGCAGTTTCATCACAGCTTGTCTCAACTGCCAATATTGTTGTCTCACTCAAATAAAATCACCTCCAATTAACGCTAAAACGACTATTCGTGGGCACGTGAGCGCGAAAAACCTGTGTTAAATAAATTTCGAACTAACGAAACGAAAGTGAAGTGTAATCTTTTTTAACACTTACGCACTTACACACTTAAACACTTTCAAACAAATCCACCCACATAATAATAGCATCTTCATCATTATCAAGATAATACCCTTTACGAAGACCCGTAGCTTTAAAACCTAAGCGTTTATAAAGCTTTTGGGCATTTGTATTTGATACTCGTACTTCTAAGGTCATCTTTTCAGCACCTTTTGCTAAAGCTCGCACCATCATCTCTCTTAATAAATATTCACCTAATCTTTTACCCCGATATGAAGGGGCAATGGCTATATTAGTCACATGTGCTTCATCTAATATAATCCACATCCCACCATAACCGATAATTGTATTTTGGTCATTATCTAATGTTAGTACTAAATAATTAGCAAAATTATTATCCAAAAGTTCACAGGTAAAAGCAAAAGTTGACCAAGGTGTAGGAAAAGAAACGTTTTCAATCTCTACAACTTGGTCAATGTCACCTAATTCCATTTTCCTTAATCTAAATCCTGTTAACTCTGGCATCTTTTTGCCTCCCATTTTATTTCCGCTTCAGACTTTCTTAAATAAAAGGGCGTAAGAGTAAAAACATCCGCAAAATTACCTTGTTTTAGTTCTTTAAGACCTAAGACTGCCAAAGCGGAGGCTCTAGGAAGCAAATTTTGCAAAGGTGCCCATTTAGCTTGTCCTTCAAGTTGTGAGGTTATTAAATTTCGGTATTCAAAAACCCCATCACCTAAAAAGGTTACCGGCTGATCAAGATTTCTAAGTCTTTCACAAAGGGCCAGAGGTTTTATGGCTTCATATTCACTAATACGATTAATTTCTCCACCGCTTTCTTCATATAAAGCAGTATAAACCTCACTCTTTCTCGCATTTAAGATGGGGCAAATAAGAGTACCACTACCGACCACATTATGGGCCAGAGCATCCAAAGTAGGAATCGCCACTAATTTAGTATTTGTAACTTGAGCTAAACTTTTGGTAGTAGCGAGTCCGATTCGTAACCCTGTAAAAGAGCCAGGGCCAATAGAGACAACAATCCCATCAATATCTTTAAGGCTCAATTTTACTCTTTTTAAAGTTTCTTGGATCAGAGGTAGTAATTGCTCTGAATGAGTGTTTCCCGTATTTAAAAAACTCTCTGCCAATATTCTATTCTCATCAATTATAGCCACTCCTGCCACAGGAGTAGCACTATCTACGCTTAGAATAATCATGGCCAGTCAACTCCTCTACTAGCCTTTCGTAATGTCTACCTTTCGGGAAAAAACACAATTCTCGACCTTCTGCTCCTTCCCGAATTTCAATATTTAAAAATTCCTCAGGCAAAATTTCTATAAATCTGTTACCCCATTCCACAATTGTCACACCATCTCCATAAAAATATTCTTCATATCCCAAATCATCCATTTCCTGAATAGAATTAAGCCGATAAAGATCCATATGAAAAAATGGAAGCCTGCCATTATAATATTCTTGAATTATCGTAAAAGTAGGGCTTGTTATGGGCTCATCTATTCCTAAGCCTTTAGCAATACCCTGTGACAGTACTGTTTTACCTGCCCCTAAACCACCATTTAATGTTATAAAATCACCCGGCTTTAAAAAAGTGGCCATCCGCTGACCAATATATTCGGTTTCTACCGGTTTCTTAGAAATTACACAAACCAAATTAAAATCCTCCCTATTTTTTCCTAACCTAATCTGTAGTATATCCTAATACAACTTAAGAAAAACAGCAAGAAAAAAAAACGGGTAAACCCGTTTAACGACACGAACGTGGGCACGAAATCTTTAAAGACGGACTCACGCGCCCACGAATCAAGTGATTCTTAGCTTCAGATGGAGTTTGCCTAATAGGAATACTTACTCCAGCTAAAGCTTAGAAGAACTTATCCAGGAACGTAGCAGCCGTTATCTCCCACTTATAAAAGATGGGAGTCTTACGGCTGGTAGTCATCGGATAAACGAATAGACGCTACTATGCCAACTTCGCCCCTTCACCTTGGAGGAGGTTGTCCACATATTTTAAAAGAACCTCGAGATCAAATGGTTTGGAAAAAAAATCCAATGCACCACCCTTTTTTATTCGTTGAATAGTCTCTACTTCCCCATAAGCAGTCATCATAATCACCATAACTTCGGGAAATTGTGCTTTTATTTCATACAGAGCCGTTATTCCATCCTTAACAGGCATTTTGATATCCATTAGGATTAATTTAGGGCAATATTCACATACTTTCTCGACACCTTCTTCGCCATTGGCAGCCGTTTCCACCGAATAACCTTGTTCGCTAAAGGCTGTTTTTAATAATGACCTTACACCCAATTGGTCATCGACAATTAAAATGTCACACTTTTCTCTTTTCATTAATACTGCCTCCACAATATTCTTAAATTGCATAATGTTAAGTATTTCGCCCTAACTTTTCTTTTTCCTTCGCAGAATATTGACTAAAAATGGAATTATCTGTCGTATTTAGTATATTAGGAAACTTATTTCAGATGGAAATACGACCCCACTGAAATTTAGTTGACTTATCCAGGGACTTAGCACCACTTATCTCCCATTTATTGGGTGGTAATCTTGGTAATGGTTAGTCATCGGACAAATTTTATTCCCATTAATAAATATTTGCAATGGATTGCTCCTTACATCTAAAGGATGGTTATCCCATACTACCAAATCAGCATCTTTGCCCTTCTTAATACTACCTAAACGATCACTCAAACCAAGAATCTGGGCAGGTATAACCGTCAATGCTTTTAAGGCATCAATTTCTCTCATGCCCTCTTTGGCGGCCAGAGATGCACATAATGGTAAATATTGAATGGGTATTTCCGGATGATCGGTCATTATAGCCACGGGTAAACCGGCTTGAGCTAAAATTCCAGGGGTTTTAAAAGTTCTTTCCCCCAATTCTACCTTAGCTCTATTAGTGAGGGATGGCCCCACAACCGTTTCTACTTGACTTTGCAGAAGTTCATCAACAATTTTATGTCCTTCCGTACAGTGTTCAATAACCATTTTTACACCGAACTCTTTAGCAATGCGAAGGGCTGTCAAGATATCATCTGCCCGATGGGCATGGGCTCGCAGGGGAATTTCCCCTTTTAATACCTTAGCTATATTTTCATGTTTTAAATTTCTCTCCCGTGTTGTTTTCTTCATATAAGTTTCCGCATCCAAAAAGGCTTGTCTCAACATAGCAGCCACAGCCATTCGAGTATGAGGCATTTTCTTTTGCTCACCATAAACTCTCTTGGGGTTTTCCCCTAGAGCAATTTTTAAACCTGCTTCTTCTTTAATGACCATTTCTTGAAAAGTCTTACCCCAAACCTTAAAGACACTAGCTATTCCACCTATGACATTGGCACTGCCCGGAGTAATCATCACAGTAGTCACTCCACCTAAAAGAGCATCTTTAAAACCTAAATCATCAGGGTTAATGGCATCAAGAGCCCTAAGTTGAGGAGTAAGGGGATCAGTTATTTCATTGGTATCGTCCCCGGCAATTCTAAAAACTTCCTCAGCTATACCCACATGTGTATGGGCATCTATAAACCCCGGGAAAATAAATTTTCCCTCTACATCAATGAGTTCAGCCTCACTGGGAATACTAATATGTTCCCCTACTTCAAGAATTTTACCATCTTGAACCAAAATAGTACCTTGTGGAAAGTCTTTTCCTTCCATCGTAATTACTCGGGCATTAATGAAAGCCTTCATGGTTCGATTACTCCTGACATCCTAGTTACTTTAAGTCCTTTTTCTTCCAAAGCTTTAATCACCAAATTGATACCAATGGAATCACTTGCCATATGTCCCGCCACAACTACATTACCAATATTTTGTTCTTTAACGGCTTTTACCACATCATCCGGTACATGCATGACCACAAGAGTTCCCACTCCTGCTTCAAAATATGCTTTCATTACATCTTTGCCACCACTAGTACCTCCGGCCATTGTGACAAAAACTTTTCCTGCATAGCTTTTTTCCGAACCTACCCGAACCTTTGGCTGGGCATAAGCATTTTTATACTCAGGCAATTCCATAAGAAGATCGATAACATCCTGGACTAAAGCTTGGGGCTTATCACCTAATCTATCATCTAGATATTGTTGTAAAAAATCTTCCACTAAAAAATCTGCAGGAGAATGGATACCAATAAAGGGCATGTTTAATAATTTAGCAGCTGTAGCAGCTTTATCATAATTTGTCACATGCATATTGCGGTCAACCTGTTCTTTTCTTTCGGCTAAAACTTTTTGTGCTTTATTAATTGGCACACCGGCCTCTACCATCCGGTCAATCTGATTATCCATGACTTTATACAAATCAACCTTATGTACAGAATGAGGGTGATGGGTAATTACGCAATCAAACCCCAACTGTTTGGCTAACATAATTTCCGCGGTATCAATATCAACCCCAAAAGCAATCTTTCTAATATTTTCCCCAGGTACTATAATCCCACTATCGGCGGGTGCTTCCATCAAACCTGAGGCCTCTAGGGCGAGATTAAATATTTCCTGTGTATTCATAGTATTCCTCTCCTTGTAAGTGTGATAGTGCTTAAGTGCGTAAGTGTGTTAGTGAAAATCTATAATAATTTTTTGGCATTGTTTACAAATATATGCCATTGACTTTGCTGGCCCAAACATCGATGGCTTACATAACAAAATACCATTATTTTTTTTAATACTCTTGGCGGTATTAAGTATAATGCTATCTCCTTCTTTTAACCAATACATTCCTGCACTACTACTTGCATGTAAAAATCCTTTTTCCATTTCTTCATTGCAGTATGGACAATTCATATATTCCCCCATTAGCTCCCTAATCAGATCGCCACGTCGCTATCGTTCCTCGCGATGACGAGAAATGGTGAAAGCATTGATTACAGTTTAACTATTCAATTTTTAATTATAATCCGTGTTAATCTGTGTGCTCGAAGGGCCCGTGGTTTTAAATAGACGAGTAGACGTTCAACGATTCGACGAATAGACGTTAAAACCGCATCGTCAATGAAATTCTACCCCGGTTGATATCCACCTCAATAACCTTTACTTTCACTATATCCCCCACAGCTACTACTTCCATAGGATGTTTGACATATTTTTCTCCTAATTGAGAAATATGGACTAGACCGTCTTGCTTAACACCAATATCAACAAAAGCACCAAAATCCACTACATTTCTCACCGTACCTTGTAGTTCCATACCCGGTTTTAGATCTTCCATCGATAAAACATCCGTACGGAATAAAGGTGGGGGGAGTTCCTCCCGAGGGTCACGACCTGGTTTTTGCAAGGCTTCAATAATATCTTTCAGGGTTGGTTCACCCAACCCTAATTTTTCTGCCATTGGTTTAATTTCAACTTGTGCCAGGGCATGACGTATTTCTGATATTTTCTCCGTATTTAAATCATTAATCCTAAACCCTAGCAATTCCAATAATTCAGCAGCTTCTTCATAGGATTCCGGGTGAACAGGGGTATTGTCTAAGGGATTAACACCATCGGCAATTCGAATAAAACCTGCACATTGGGTAAAAGCTTTCTGACCTAATCTTGATACTTTAAGTAATTCTTTTCTATTGGTTATTTTGCCTATCTCTTCTCGATATTTTACAATACCATCTGCTGTAGACTTGGTTAAACCTGCTACATATTGTAAAAGGGCACTAGATGCTGTATTAGCTTCTACACCTACCGAGTTTACGCAAGATTCTACTACTCCTTTTAAAGCCTCATCAAGTCTTTTGGGTGTTACATCATGCTGATACTGTCCTACCCCTACTGCCTTGGGTTCAATCTTAACTAACTCGGCCAACGGATCCTGCAAACGGCGAGCAATAGAGACAGCACTTCTTAAAGATAAATCGAAATCCGGGAATTCTTCTTTGGCAAGCTTAGAAGCTGAGTAAACAGATGCCCCTGCTTCGGAAACAATAATATAGTGTATCGGTTCATCCAATTCCTTTAATAAATCTGCCACTAAAAGTTCTGTTTCTCTTGATGCAGTACCATTTCCAATGGCGATAATAGTTACTCCCCATTTTTTTATAAGTTCTGTAATTAAATTTTTGGCATCAGTGCTTTTGTTTTGGGGTGGATGGGGATACATAACATTTATGTCTAAAACTTTACCTGTCTCATCCACAACAGCCAGTTTGCATCCAGTACGATAGCCTGGGTCAATGCCTAAAACCACCTTACCTTTAACTGGTGGCTGTAAAAGCAGGTTATGTAAATTACGGGAAAAAACTTTTATCGCTTGTTCTTCCGCTTTTTCGGTTAGCTCATTTCTAATTTCTCTTTCAATTGCAGGGCTAATTAATCGCTTAAAGCCATCTTTCATTGCTTCAGCTAAAACTATCTGACAAGTTTTGGCACCAGAGAATAAATATTTTCCATAGATTTTCTCAATGATTTTTTCCTCAGGTTGAATAATTTTTACCTGGAGAGCTTTTTCTTTTTCCCCTCTATTAACAGCTAAAATTCGGTGAGGCGGAATTTTTTTAACGGATTCCAGGTAATCATAATACATTTCATAGGGTGTAACAGCCTGACTATCTTGAGCTTTAGAACTAATTAAGCCTTCCTGCCAGGTAAGATTACGGGCAATCTTTCTAATTTCCGCATCATCAGCCACTATCTCTGCTACTATATCCTGAGCTCCGGCGATGGCCTCATCACCTGTAGTAACACCCAATTCTGAGTTAATAAACCCTTGAGCCAGTTTGGCAGGCTCTTCCTTAGTTTCCCCGTTTAGGAATAATAAAGCTAGGGGTTCCAAACCTTTTTCTTTAGCTACACTGGCCCTTGTTTTTCGCTTGGGCCGATAGGGAAGGTACAGATCCTCTACTTCCTGTAAAATTTGTGCACCATTAATGGCTTTTTCCAATTCGGGAGTAAGTTTTTCCTGTTCTCTAATAGAATTTAGTACTTCTTCTTTTCTTTTAGCTAAATTGCGTAAATACCCCAGTCTTTCTACCAACTCTCTTAAAAGGGTTTCATCCATTTCACCGGTCATTTCTTTACGGTAACGGGCAATAAAAGGTATAGTATTACCTTCGTCGAGAAGCTCGATAGTTCTCGCGATTTTTTCTTGAGGCCAATTGAGTTCTTTTGCTAACTGTTCACTAAAATTCATTTCGTCACTCCTTAAAAAGCTGCTCTAATTCTCCCAATAACTTCATTACGAAAATTTCTAATTTGAGGATAATAATAAGGTTCTAGTGCTTCCTTTTCCTGTTTGTTCAAAATTCCAAGCTCATCTAAAACTCTAAGAACTACGGGAGCTAAAGCTCTAGCACTACCATCTTCAATCTTAATAGCTATCCCAAGACCTTCTCGGGGCAAACCAATACAGAAAATACCTTCGGAACCATCTTTGGCAATTAATTTAGAGCCTAATTGTTCTAGTAAAAATGTGGTAAATCGTCCGGAACCGGCAACCAAATGGGGATATTTAACCATGACTTTACTTAGCTTTTGACAGGCAGTTTGCCGCTGGAAGCTAAATTTATCGGGTCTTGCATAATTAGCATAGGCTATAGCCATGGACTTGATAGACATGCCGAAAACAGGAACACCACAGCCGTCAATTCCAATTTTAATATCTTTCTTACCCATTTCTGAAAACTGGGCCATCGTCTCTAACATTAATTGCTGAACCGGATGTTCTAACAGATAATAATCATTTACAGTAAATTTTTGGTGTACACTAATAGCCAACATACCTGCGTGTTTGCCGGAACAAGGACAATGGAGAGGGCCTGGTTTAATATTTTCCAAAAACATTTTATTAGCCGTAGGCTTATGTATAGGCTTAGTTGTCCCGCATAATAGATTTTCATCTTTTAGACCAATTTTTGTTAGTATTCCCCGTACACTTTGCTCATGTTCAACCTCACCACTATGTGAGCCGGTAATCACAGCTAGCTCTTGATCATTAAAGTCAAAAGCTTTATCCACTCCCAACTCCAGAATGGGAATAGCCTGAATGGGTTTGGCAGCGGAACGAATAAAAGATAAATATTTTGGATTACCTTTGGAAAAGATGTTGTTTCCTTGTGCATCCACAACTACCACAATACCTCTATGGGTACTCTCCACCATCTCCCCCCGGGTAATTTCCGCTAATTTACTTGTTTCCATAATTCTTATATTTACTCCTTTCGTTCCTTTGCATAACTTATTAAAAATTTAAATAATCCCTTTGATGCCAGGTCAATATTCCAGGTACACTCCGGGTGCCACTGGACACCGATAACCACTTGTCTGTCAGAATTAATTTCTATAGCTTCAATCAACCCATCTTTCGTCCAAGCAGTTTTCTTAAAACCTTTACCTAAATCTTTAACTACTTGGTGATGAAAACTATTTACTTTAACTTTAGTCTCACCGATTATTTTAAATAGTAAGGAATCTTTAATTATCTCTACTTCATGATAAGTAGTCCATTTAGGTGCTTTTTGTTCGTGTTCCTGCTTGGTAACCTCCGCAATATCTTGATAGATATTACCACCGGCAGCAATATTTAAAACCTGAATACCCCGACAAATACCTAAGATTGGCTTATATCCATTTAAAGCTATCTTAGCTAAGTTTAATTCAAATTCATCCCTAATTGGAGTTATTTCACCCATCCCTCTTAAAGGACTTTCCCCGAAAAAACCGGGGTCAATGTCTGCACCACCGGAAAAAATAAGACCATCTACAAAGTTGTACATCTTTTCAATCAAGCTAAGGTCTGACGAAGGAAGAATTACAGGAATTCCCCCTAAAGATGCAATTGCTTCCACATAAAAATTTGTTAAAAAGTGTTTTTCCTCTGAATTATCGAAACCCGCAGTGATTCCAATAATGGGCTTCACAACCCCACCCCTTCCGAAGCGAAATATATTTAACTGCCTTACCATTAATACTAATTATTTTTCCTCAATATTACAATAAAAACTAGCTAGGCTGGTTTTTATGTGCATAAACTAAAAAAACGCCCTCCGGCGTTTCAAAATCTACTAGCCACTAACAACTAGCCACTATACCCTATGTACTCATAAATCAATTAATCCTAAACTTATTTCCAAAGCGTGGTTAATTTTCTCCATAAGTTTTTCGTCCACACTACTTACCTTCTCTCTCAGACGTCGTTTGTCAATAGTTCTGACCTGTTCGGTCAAAACTACGGAATCCTTAGCTAAGCCAGCCT
>JBMNUR010000003.1:0-37776 GCA_050946395.1 Peptococcales bacterium | reverse complement strand
GAAGAGTTATCCTTTTTATTTCCGGATTTTGATGAGTTTAGAGGAAAGTGTAAATTTTCTACCTGTCTTCACAATAACGAGCCACAATGTGGTGTTCGGGATGCAGTATTAAATGGTGAAATCTATGAAAATCGATACAATAATTATTTAGCTTTTCTAGAAGAAGTTATTAAACAGGAAAGGAGCTTTTAAGTGGTATTAATCGCACCATCATTGTTATCTGCAGATTTTAGTAACCTAAAAAATGAAATTAAAAGTATTGAAGAGGGTGGAGCTGATTGGCTTCATCTAGATATTATGGATGGTCATTTTGTACCTAATATTACTTTTGGGCCGGGTCTAATCAAATCTTTACGACCTCATAGTAAACTTTTTTTTGATGCTCATCTAATGATTGAAAATCCTGATGCATATGTGGAAGATTTAAAAAAAGCAGGCTGTGATTTGATTACTATTCATGTAGAAACCGCCAAGCATTTACACCGTTCTATCGAGCATATAAAAAGTTATGGTCTAAAAGTGGGGGTTTCTCTTAATCCCGCTACACCTCTGGCGAGTTTAGAATATGTTCTAGAAAACTTAGATCTAGTATTGATTATGAGTGTTAATCCTGGTTTTGGCGGGCAAAAATTTATCCCTCAGGTTTTACCCAAAATTAAAGCATTAAAGGAAATGATAGTTGAAAGGGATTTAAATACTTATATTCAGGTAGATGGTGGCATTAATGCCGAAACTGCCTTGCTAGTAGTAAATGCAGGAGCTAATGTCTTAGTGGCGGGCTCTTATGTTTTTGGCAGCGAAAACCGGGAAAAAGCAATCAACTCACTAAAAGCAATTTAAATAAAAGTATTGACAATATAAGTTACCATGATAAGATAAAGTAGAAAAGAAAATATTTACTCTTTCGGGGTTAGGTGTAATTCCTTACCGGCGGTAAAGCCCGCGAGCCTTCAGGCAGATCTGGTGTAATTCCGGAGCCGACAGTTAAAGTCTGGATGAGAGAAAGGGAGTGATTGCTATTCGTGTTTTATATATGAATAGTAGTTAGTTTGTGAGAACGCCTCGAAGCTATTTTGCTTCGGGATTTTTTCTTTGTAGGGAACGCCCTTTGTGTCGTTCCGCTACGCCCAGATTCACAGTATTTGTAGGAGTGCGCATTGTGTGCGTCCGCATAATACCTATGTGGACGCTTGTCAGCCTGAGCGATAGCGAAGGATCTTAAGATATTGCCAATCTGTAGGAACGATTTATGTATTCTTCAGTTGATATGAAAAAACTGTAAGTATTATAGTTCCTGTAGCTAATGTAGAATCGAAAAACCGCAAGATTTTCTAAATAAAGGAGCGAGATGTTAATGAAAACTAAAATTTTAGCAAGAATAGGTTTGCTTGCCGCATTTGGCGTTATTTTACAGTATTTATCCTTCCCACTTCCGTTTTTCCCGGAATATTTACGTTATGATGCTGCCGAACTACCGGCACTTATTGCCGCTTTTGCTATTGGCCCTTGGGCTGGTGTAGCAGTAGATTTAGGGAAAAACTTGCTTTCTCTTTTAATAGGTAACGCCCCTTCAGGGATTATTGGTATAACGGCCAATTTCATTGCTGGAGCAACTTTTGCTTTTGTGGCAGGAACTATTTATGTTTTTAATAAAACCCGTAAAAGAGCAATTTTAGCTATTGCTACAGGGGTAGTGGCTACAACTACTGTTATGGCCATTTCCAATTACTTTTGGCTTTTACCTTTATGGGGTATACCGAGAAATGGGATCCTCCCGCTTATGACAGCAGCAATTATCCCCTTTAATCTCTTTAAAGGCAGTTTAACAGGTTTGCTTACGTTTATGCTCTATAAAAAGGTAAAACCTTTTTTAGAACCAGAACCGGCCCGGACAAAAGAGGTTTATGTCGAAAAGTGAAATTTGGGTTAATTTAAAAGATAGTCGATGGCTAATAGTCGATAGTCAAAAATTTTTTTGGACCTGCGGCGCAGGTCTTATTTTATACTGTGGCGTACTATTGTCAATTAATTCTTAGTTTAGACTATCGTCATACCCAAAAAATAGCTTGTTAGACTCCTTCTCTTGTATTAAACTAATAATTGTTTCAAAACCTAATATATGGCGTAAGAATATAATAGCTAATTATGGAGGTTTTATTTTATGTGGGATAGTTTAGTAAGAGCTACAGCACTAAATAATACTATTAGGGTATCTGCTGCCGTAACTACCAAATTAACAAATGAAGCGAGTATAAGGCATCTAACTTCCCCAGTTGCCACAGCGGCTTTAGGAAGAGTGATGAATTCAGCTCTTTTATTAACATGGGGCTTAAAAGGAGAAGGAGATACTATTACAGTAAGGGTTTTTGGTGATGGTCCATTAGGTGGGATAATCGCGGATGCTAATATTAGAGGCGAAGTTAGAGGATATGTACAGAATCCCGAAATTCAACTTCCCTTAAAAAGCAAAGGAAAACTAGATGTAGGCGGGGCAGTGGGGCAAGGAACACTTTATATAACTAAAGACATTGGTCTCAAAGAACCTTACACAGGAAGCATTCCTCTTGTATCAGGGGAAATAGGAGAAGATATTGCCAGTTATTTGGCTCAGTCGGAGCAAATTCCTTCTTTAGTTTCTTTGGGTGTTCTTGTTAAACCGGATTGCTTTGTTGAAGCCAGTGGTGGAATAATCATTCAAGCTTTACCAAACACTCCGGAAGAAGTGTTAGAAAAAATTGAAGCAAATACTGAAAACTTGCTACCAATTAGTACCCTAATTAAGGAAGGAAAAGGCCCTAAAGAAATAATCGAAATGTATTTAAAGGGTATAGATGTTGATTATCTAGAAGAAAAACCAGTAAATTTTAAATGTAAATGTAGCATAGAAAGAGCTAAAGGTATCTTAATAAGTTTGGGAAAAGAGGAACTAACAGATATTCTTAATAAAGAAGGCAAAAGTGAAATAATCTGTCATTTTTGTAATGATATATACACTTTCAATAAAGATGAATTAGAGAAAATTTTAGAAGAATTGTAAACTAGATAAAAAAAATCACCCTTTTGGCAGGTTTTTTTGTGTCTTTTTCTAAATTAGCCTAATACAATATTAATGAAGGCTTTATTTTTACTTATTTTATCTAAAATCATTATTCTTAATGAGGCTTGCCATAAAAGGAGGAATGGAGTTGTCTGATGTAAAGAAACTGGAAAACAGGTTAGATGAAGTAATGGGTGAGATCAAAGGTATTATTGATGATGTGGTTGAAATAAGAAAAGGTTCCCCACAAAATAAAGAAGAAACCGCTAAAATCCTGGAGAACTTTTTAGGTGATTTGTACCAGTATTTTAAAATAAAAAGCAAGGAATCGGGTGATAACCTCATGCAGGGTATTTCTTTAATGAAAATTAAATTGATGAGTGGCTTATAAAACCGAGATAATTCTCGGTTTTATTTATACTTTCCTTAAGGCCAAAAAAGACCGGTTGTCCGGTCAAGTGGTTTTGTTTGAACCTACTGCCATATTTCTCTTTCTTACTCTAATTATATTCTTTAACTTTGGCACCTTCCTCATACTTTCATTTGTCATTTCGCTCTGTTGGACAACCCTCTTGATATTTGGTGCTAAGGCCAGGGCAATAAATCCTCCTAATAGCATCCAACCAATTGGTTCCATAGACGACTTTTCCCTTCTATTCCACCACAAACTGTTCAAATAAACACCCCCTTTAGATTAGTTTGTCTGCTGGAAGATGAAATCATTCTGCCATGTTGAGGGAATAATAATACTAGCGTTCACCAATGCAATTTATATTAAATTAATAATATTGTGTTAGTGTTTTTCCTATATTATGATAAAATGCAGATAGACTTTTGGGGTGAAATAATGATTAAATTATCAAAAAGGTTAAAGCAAATTGCAGATTTTGTGCCTATGGGTACTGTAGTAGCTGATATTGGTACCGACCATGCCCTGTTGCCGAGTTATTTAGTTCACGAAAAGATTGTACCATCGGCAATTGCAGTAGATGTTAGTACTGGCCCGCTGGAAATTGCCAAAAAGCAAGTGCGCTCCTTACGTTTAGCTGATAAAATTTCAGTTCGTTTAGGTGATGGTTTAGCGCCTCTAGCTCCTGGCGAAGTTCAGACTATTGTTATAGCCGGTATGGGCGGGGCAACAATAAAAAAAATTTTAACACAGCGTCCCGAAGTTGTGTCCCAACTACAGCGCCTGATTTTACAACCGAACATTGCTGCAGAGTTTGTGCGGGGGTGGGCTTTACATAACAACTGGAAAATTGTTGACGAAGAAATCATCTATGAAGATGAACGCTTCTATGAGATAATAGTCTTAGAGCCTGGTAAAATGCAGATAGAAGACGATATTTACCTATTCTTGGGACCCCGATTAGTGGAAAAATATCATTTGCATTTAGTTGATTATTTAAAAAGACAAAAAGCAGGAGATTGGGAGATCTTAAAAGAATTAGAAAATAGTATTAGTCAAAATGCAAAAGAAAAGTCTATGGCTATTAAAGAAAAGTGGAAAAAGGTAGGGCAGGTGATAAAATGTCGCTTCGATGTAGAGATATAATTAACGTTTTGGAAGGGTTAGCCCACCCCAAACATGCCGAAAATTGGGATAAAATTGGATTACAGATAGGTGACCCCGACTCTATGGTTCAAAAGGTTATGGTTACCCTTGATATCACTTTGCCTGTTATCGAAGAAGCGGTAGAAAATAAAGTGGATTTAATTATTGTCCATCACACGCCTATGTTTAACCCACTGGAAAGTATCCGCTGGGATAAGCCCCAGGGTAAGCTTATCAAAAGGATTATTGAGGCCAATATTAACCTCTACTGTGCCCACACCAATCTGGATTCGGCTTTAGGTGGTGTCAATGATGTTTTAGCTTCCAAGCTTGAATTGACAAATATCCGGGTCCTTTCTCCCTCTTGGCAGGAAGAGTATGTAAAATTAGTTGTCTTTGTACCTAAGGGTTATGAGGAACAGGTAAGAAGTGCTATGGCTCAACAAGGCGCAGGTCATATTGGTGATTATTCGGATTGCACATTTCAACTTTCGGGGACAGGTACTTTTCGTCCTTTAGAAGGCACAAATCCGTTTATCGGTGAATTGGGGCAATTGGAAAAAGTGGAAGAATACCGCATTGAAACAATTGTGTCGGAAGAAAAAGTGCAAAGTGTATTGCAGGCTATGATTGAAGTACACCCTTATGAAGAGGTAGCCTATGATTTGTATCCTCTTGCCAATAAAGGTGCCCATTCCGGATTGGGTCGGATAGGAGATCTAAGAGCAGAATCAACCTTGGAACAATTAATTGAAAAAGTAAAAACAGTGTTAAATATAAAAGGGATTCGTTATGTCGGAGATTTAAATACTCCAGTTAAAAAAGTAGCAGTCTGTGGAGGCAGTGGTGCTAGCTTACTCAAAACAGCCTTGCAAAAAGGTGCACAGGTCTTTATCACCGGTGATATAAAATATCATGAAGCCCAGGATGCAGAAAGTATGGGTTTAGCTTTAATTGATGCCGGTCATTTTGCTACGGAACATCCTGTGGTCCACGTGGCAGCAAAATTTCTGCGTCAAAACCTGGCCGGTAAGGATGTAGAAATATTAGAATCACAAATCAATTCTGATCCAATTAAGTTTTTATGAGGATAGGACACTTTTTTTAAGTGACCTATCCTTTTTGTATATCTATTAAAAGATTTTAAAATAATTGTCCATTGTAAATTTGCAAATTGTAAATTAAAATCCAGGGGAGGTCTCTATTATGCAATTGAAAGCATTATGGAAATTACAAGAGGTAGATCAGAGTCTTGAGAAAATTTCCAAACAAGCTAAACAAAAAGAATTAGTCGCAAGCCTTAAGGAAAAGCAAGTTAAAATAGCAGAAAATGAGGCTGCTATTGCTAGAGAAGAAGGAGATATTAGCAATCTGGAGAAAAAAGCTAAAAAGCTGGAACAAGAATTAGCCGGCTTAGTAGCCCAAAAAGCAGACCAGGAAAGAAAACTTTATGATGGTAGTACAAATAGTCCCAAGGAACTGGAAAGTATGAAGGTGAAACTAGACCAGGTTAAAGTGAGGATTTCTCAGTTGGAAGATCAGATTTTGGCTAATATGGATATGCTAGAAGATAAAGTCCAGTTATTAAATCAGCTGACAGGCCAGTTAACAGAATTGAAAAAGGCATATGTAAAAGGCGTCAAAGTATATCAAAAAAATAAAGCAGAAATGACTGATGCTAAGGCAACCGCAGAAAAAAGGCAGGATGAGCTAAAAGGTCTATTAGGAGAAAGTTTATTAAATAAATATCACAGGATTCAGCAAGCTTTTAAAAATACAGGAATAGCACGGGTGGAAAAAGGTTTATGTTCCGGCTGCAGAGTAGAAATTCCTATCATGTACTTGAAAAATATCAAAGAAAGTAATACTATATATACTTGTGAACAGTGCGGCAGGATATTGATTTATTGGGATGAGACCGATGTATCGTAAAAAGAACGAGATGATTTAGCATTACATGTCATCGCCCACGTAGCGTTGCGATCTCCATTTTGCTAATTGCCTTAATAAATATCCAGTAGTTGCCAGTTGTATAATATATCTGAAAGTGTTATACTGATATTCCGCTCGAAAATTAAATATAGCAGTTGAGTAGACTAGATGATCGCGGGCACAAGCCGCAAGGCTGTGTCTGAGGAAAGTCCGGGCTCCATAGGGCAGGGTGCTGGCTAACGGCCAGTGAGGGCAACCTCAAGGAAAGTGCCACAGAAAGAAACCGCCCGCCGCTTCCGGCGGCAGGTAAGGATGCAACGGTGCGGTAAGAGCGCACCAGTAGCTAGGCGACTAGCTAGCTAGGTAAACCCCACCTGGAGCAAGACCTGATAGGGGGACATATGGAGTAGCCCGCTCCGTTCCCGGGTAGGTCGCATGAGGTGTCAGGTAACTGATATCCCAGATAGATGGTCATCCTACGACAGAACCCGGCTTATGGTTTAGTCGACTGCTTTTTATCAATGACACCAAAACATGGGTGTCATTTTTTTAAATAGAGCTGATTTTGAAAACATTTCATAAAATACAATAAAGTGTTGTGGTTTGTTGATAATAAATTAAAGGAGGATTAAAATGTCAGATAAACTTTATATTTATAAAGCTAAAATTACCCATGAATTAGATGAAATCAACCCCTTACAAATGGAGATTAGAGTTATTCAATTTACCTGTGGCAACTGTTGCAAAAAGGCTATAGGATTTAATGCGGGCAAGAATAAGGGGGGGGTATTATACCACAAATAATGCGCGCTTTAACGAAATAAGTGTAATATTATTGGAAAATTGAGTAACAAAAAATATCCCCCAAAGAAAAAGCCTTAAGCATAGACAAGATATCTAAATACATAATAC
Source organism: Peptococcales bacterium (assembly GCA_050946395.1). GTDB lineage: Bacteria > Bacillota > Peptococcia > Peptococcales > BICA1-8 > JBMNUR01. Next base: position 30,340 of record JBMNUR010000003.1, on the reverse strand, counting down.
ATAGGATAAAAGAGTGTATGTAATATTGGAAATCTGCTCCTTATCTTTTAAACTTCATGGAAGTTAACTATGTTCTTAAAAAGATTGATTTGTCACCCAGTAGTAATGAAAAAATATAATTGTTAAAGGAGGATATCAAGTATTTTTATCAAAAATATTTTGTGTAATTTACAATAATTAAGAATTTAAGGTGACATTATGAATTCTATTAAATTAAAAGAAAAAATAAAAAATCTAAGTATCTGGAAAAAAGGAGATCAAAGAGCACCTCATAAACCTTTGTTACTTCTATATGCCCTCGGCCAAATTCAAAATAATAATGTCCGATATTTGTCCTATAAAGATATTAGAGAAAATCTAAAGAGTTTGTTGATAGAATTTGGCCCCAAGAGAAAGTCTTATCATCCCGAGCATCCTTTTGTCCGTTTAGTTAACGATGGCATTTGGCAACTTAATAAAACGATAGAAGATATGGATAAGGCTAATGACAACTGGTTAATAAATAATCAAGTGATTGGTGGATTTAATGAAGAGGCATATTCTTTATTAGTTAAAAGTAGTAATCTCGTTCAGGAGATTGCTGAGACCCTTCTGCACCTACATTTCCCGGAGAGTATGCATGAAGATATTCTAAGTGCTGTTGGATTGGATTTTAACCCTTTAGGTAATAAACGCAGAGACCCTTATTTTAGAGAAAAAATACTCAATGCTTACGAATATAAATGTGCTGTTTGTGGGTTTGATGTAAGATTAGGTAATACCTTAGTTGCTGTTGAAGCAGCTCATATTAAATGGCATCAAGCAGGGGGACCAGACATAGAAGAGAATGGGATAGCACTTTGTTCAATGCATCATAAACTTTTTGACAGAGGGGTTTTTTCACTAAGCCAAAATAGAGAGGTGCTTGTGTCAGAAGAAGCCCACGGGACAAACGGATTTGAAGAATGGTTGCTACGGTATCACGGTAAGAAAATAAATATGCCCATAAGACCAGATTACTTACCTCGTGAAAATTTTGTAAACTGGCATCTTCGTGAGGTGTTCAAGGGTCGAGAAAGATACATTGTCAACTCAAATTATTATTAAGCATTGGCAACTTCTATAAGAGGGATGAGTAGGTGTTTTTATCGATTGCTCTTAATAAAGGATCTATTAGATATTTCAACTGACGGAGTTTTTTTGTTTTACTTTATAATAAGGAAATTTCTTTGCTTGCTAAGTTGTTTTGGAATGGATTATTCACAAATTCAATAAATTTATGCATCTGCCATTTTTACGGTAGATGTTTTTATTTTCTCGACAGATAACAACATATTCGGTAAGTTGTAAAATTAAATGCCCAAGAAAATAAAAATAAAGACCCAAAGCTAAAATCCCTGTATAATGTTAAGCGACGAAACCAACATCAGGAGGGATTTAGCATATGAGTCATACTAATTGTATCATTGAAAAGAGGAAAGGAAAACACTTAACAGAAAAAGAACGCTATCAAATAGAAATACTACTTAAAGAAAAAGTTCATCCTGCAGCGATAGCTAAGAAACTAGGTCGGGATAGAAGAACCATAGAAAGAGAAATCTCTAGGGGAAAAGTTAAGTTTTTAAATAGCAATTTAACGTATAGAGAAGAGTATTGTGCTGATGTAGCGCAAGATAGATATAATAGGAATAATGAAAACAAAGGGCCCACATTAAAAATAGGCCATGATCATAGATTAGCCAAATACATAGAAAAGAAAATAATTCAGGATAAATATTCACCCGATGCAGTAATTGGGGAAATTAAAGCCAAAGGAATAAAGTTTGAAAGTACTATTTGCACTAAGACATTGTACAACTACATTGATAAAGGCATTTTCGCTAATATTACCAACAAAGATTTGCCAGTAAAGAAAAACAAGAAAAAGGGGACATATAGGAAAGTCAAAATAGCCCATAAAAACCTTAAAGGAACTAGTATAGAGGAACGGCCCAAAAACATAGATGAGCGGGGAGAGTATGGTCATTGGGAAATGGATTGCGTCGTAGGTAAAAGAGCTGGCAAAGGTGCTGTACTGCTAGTATTAAGTGAGAGACAAACAAGACAGGAAATGATATTTAAAATACCTAACAAGACACAAGAATCGGTCCTTAATGTCTTAGATATCATTGAACAAAACGAGGACAATTTTGAAATTAAATTCAAATCTATTACAGTAGATAATGGAAGTGAATTTCTAGGGTTTCCATCTCTAGAACGATCTGTGACAAAACCCGGGGAAAAAAGAATTAAGCTATATTATGCTCATCCATATAGTTCATGGGAAAGAGGAACAAACGAAAATTCCAATAAATTAATTAGAAGATTTATACCTAAAGGGGTAGATATAGATACGATAAGCGAATCAGAAATAAAAAGAATTGAGTACTGGATGAATAATTATCCTCGACGAATATTTGGCTATAAGTCAGCAAACGATATGGTTGCTTTAGCTGCCTAACAAAAACCTTGGGAACTCTGTCCCCAAACCCCAGTCCTCGCCGGAAGGCAGAAGGTCTGTTAGCACAGACCTTAAACAACAGGATATATATAGCAGGATGTCAAGGGTAAATAAACGGGCAAAAACCGCCCGCCCTTGACATCCTATAGAAATAGTAGCTCTAATTAAACAATTTTACAGATACAGGGATTTTTACAAAATATGGTGGGCATTTAAACTTGCAATTTATAATAACAACATATTCTTATAAAGGTTTTGTGTTAAGCAGATTAGAATAATATTAATATAAATTGTATGTTCTGACGCAGATATTTATTTAGCTGGCTCCTGGGCAAAATTTTTGCTATACATATTTGCTGAAGAAGGAAGTAAGTTTGTTAAATAGGGATGAGGACACATCTGATGTGCTATCCGCCCTTAATTTGTATTTTAGTTAAGAAACTGTATTTCATGTATATACTGGATAATAAATATATTTTAAAGCCTACGAGGAACCAAATAATGGTTTTCCCGTCTATATAAAATGATGTGTTACATGAAAGGAAAATCGGCACTTTAGTTTAAGATAAATATTTAAGGAAACAGAAAAATGTAATTGAAAGGAACAGTGGAAGATATAAAGAGAGGAGAGGCTTAGTGAAAAGGTTATATATCTTGGGTTTAATGTTATTAATAATTTTGAATGTAACTTTTTGTTCCCATCAAAATAATGATAAACTGCCTGCTTCTCCTCATAAAGATACTCAAAAGCAAAGCTTTGCAAATATAGATGATGCTGTTAGTATGGCTATTAAAGACCAGAGTACCTTCTATGCTTCAGGGGAAACTGCAACAGAAGGTCATATTATTCTTGATACGAAGGAGAAGGACGGAACTGTCAAGGTTTATACCATAGCAAGCTATGGTGCATTTGGGTTTGAAAATGGTATTTTTACAAAAATAAGTGGAAGTGGGGCTATTCCCACCGTAATAACATTTTCTCAAGATGAAAATGGCCAATTTTCTTTGTTGGAATATCAAGAGCCAATGGATGGCTCGGGTTATACAGATTCAATAAAGAAAATGTTTCCCAGTAGTTTGCATAATAGAGTATTTTCCGCCCATGATGATTATGCAGCTCTTACCAGACAGCAGGAGACACAGGCTGAAGAATATTTGAGAAGCATTGGGAGAACCGCAGAAGTAAGGGCGGCACATGTGAAAAAGCAGATGGTTGATATAAATGTAGAGGCTAAAAACAAACTGTTTGCAGAATATACCAAGTACGATCCTTTCCTTAATGATTGTCCCTATTGGCTGGGGACCAGGGAAAAGGTTGAAAATGGCATCAGATATATTTATGAAACTTCACAAGGTAAAACCAGTGATGGTTTTGACCTAATATTTTTTCAGAAGAAAAAAGAAGACGGAACTGTTGTAGAAGAATATAAGTACAAAATTGTGGGAAGTGAGCCCCAGTTAATTACTGGGGAAGGTGAAGCAAATGAAGAAAATGATACCTAGAATACTGGTATTTTTAATAATACTAGGAGTGGCATCTTTTATTATCATTGAAGGGCTAATTCTTATTGAGGGCAGCAAAAAATCAACTAATAAAGTTGACTATGTAATAATTTTAGGGGCTAGGCTTTATGGTGAAATACCTTCACCTGCACTTCTAGAAAGGCTAAAGGTAGCTAAGGATTATTTAATTGAAAATGAAGATGTGAAAGTTGTTGTGACTGGTGGACAAGGGATAGATGAAAATATACCTGAAGCACAAGCAATGGCAAAGTATTTGGTGAATAACGGAATTGAAGAAGATAGGATTATTATAGAAGATAAAGCCACCTCTACTTTTGAAAATTTACTGTATAGTTTAAACAAACTAAGAGAAATTTATGATGAGGAAAATCTAAATGTGCTAATAGTTACTAATAAATATCATGTATTTAGAGCAAAATTTTTGGCAAAGAGACTGGGCATGAATCCTTATGGACTACCGGCTAAAATCCCTCCAACGATAATTGTGCAGTCATATATTAGAGAGTATTTTGCTGTTATTAAGTCGATAATTTTCGATAAATGATAATAGGGTGTGGGAGCACTGAAGCACACAGAAAAATTGTTTATATTAATGAAGGGAAATTTGAACAAAATGTAGAAGAATTATAACAGCAATATCATTTTATGCACAAACTTGCTATAGAGAAGAAATTGAGTTATTTATTTGATAAAATATTGTATTTGTGTATGGAGGGTATTCTATGCGTTTAAATCAATTTGAATTTTTAGTAGCTTTGAATTCATATGGTTCTTTTTCAAAGGCTGCGGAAAAAATACTAATTTCACAACCTGCTATCAGTAGAGCGATCAAAGAGTTAGAAGAAGAACTGGGATACGATATTTTAATACGAGAAAAAAAGGGAATCGAATTTACTGAAAAAGGCAAATTGGTTTTAGAAAAAGCGGTAATTATCATGGAGGCAATAAATGAAATTAATATTATAGATGAAAAGTTAATAGGAAGAGTTAGAATTGGGAGCGGCTCTCACCATTGTAGCGTCATTATATTCGAAAGCCTGGTTGATTTACGAAACAAATTCCCGGAACTAATTGTAGATATTATGCGGGATGAGATTTTTAGTATTATTAAAAATATTGCCTTAAATGAAGTAGATATTGGGATGATTACCTTAAATTCTGCAACTGAAAGCAGCCTAATGACAGAAATTAGAAGAAATAATGCTTATTTTCAGGAATTGTTTGATGATGAAATGTGTATAATCTTAGGCTATAATCATCCTTTAGCAGCTAAAAGCCAAGCTCCAATGAATGAAATTATTCGTTATCCTGTAGTTACAAGTAATAGTTCAATTAATTTTCTCATGCTAAATTTTCTAAAACAATTTGGATATTGCGACTATCATCAGCAAATTTATAACATTAATGATATAGGGACCTTAAGAAATTTTCTAACCCGATCAAATGCTATAGCGATAGTTCCAAAGTTCACGGCCTTTGAAAGTAATAAAACGTTTAGTGACAAGCTCGAAGTGGTCTTAATATCCGATTATAACTGGAATTCCCGATTTGGTTGGGTACATAAAAAGCAAAAACTTTCAATATCCGAACAAAGAATAGTAGATGAGTTATTGCTATATTGTAATCGTTATAAAGAGAGTAATTAGATAATTCTAAAAATATATGTTAATGAATTATCAATAAAGATAATGGGTAGATTGCTACTCATTATCTTTTTTTTCTAACGTTTTTTAAGATTAAAAAGGAAGTTTGCTTATAGCTATAATTATATAAGTATGACTAATGCTTATAATAGAATACAATAATTGATATTTTACATAAATAATAAAGTTAATCTATGATAAAATCAGAGGTTTTAACCGTACAGCTTGCAAAGGCTCATAAGAATGCCTTAATAAAATGAAAGAAAGGGGATAATTCATGCATTTCGAATTGACAGAAGAAAACAAAATGATTAAGAAACTGGCTCGGGAGGTTTCTGAGAAATACATTGCTCCTAGCGTTGTAGAAAGAGATGAGGAAGAAAGATTTGACCGTTCATTATTTGATACAATTGCTAAGTTTGGCTTTCAGGGGATACCCTATCCTGAAGAATACGGCGGCTCAGGTGGTGACTATTTAAGCTATATTCTTGCTATTGAAGAAATAGCTAGGGTTGATGTTACCATGTGTATTCCTATTGGCGGCGGTGGTTTAGGTGGATTGCCTATTTTTCTGCATGGTACTGAAGAACAAAAACAAAAATATCTCAGACCGGTGCTTGAGGGCACGGCAATTTGTGGTTTTGCTCTTACTGAACCCGGTGCGGGCAGTGACCCAGCCGCTTTACAAAGTAAGGCTATCCTTGATGGAGATCATTATGTGCTAAATGGGACGAAGTGTTTTATCAGTAATGATGCTGATATTTATTTGGTTATGGCAGTAACGGATCAAAGTAAAGGAACTAAGGGCATTAGCTGTTTCATAGTTGAGAAGGGTACACCTAGGTTTAGCTTAGGCAAAAAAGAAAAGAAGATGGGCTTAAGGTCTGCTGTAACTACAGAGTTAATCTTACAAGATGTGAGGGTTCCTAAGGAAAATTTATTGGCAAGAGAAGGAGAGGGTTTTAAAATTTGCATGGAAACCTTAGATGTCGGACGTATTGGCTGTGCTGCTCAAGCCTTAGGTATTGCTCAAGCTGCCCTTGAGCATTCTGTTAAATATGCAAAGGAACGGGTTCAGTTTGGAAAGCCCATTGCAAGTTATCAAGGTATTTCTTTTATGCTGGCCGATATGGCAACCAAAATTGAAGCAGCAAGGCTATTGTGTTATCAAGCAGCATATTTAAAACAAAAAGGTAAGCGCTTTACTAGGGAAGCAGCTATGGCTAAGCTTTATTGTACGGATGTTGCAATGAGTGTAACTACCGATGCTGTGCAGATTTTAGGGGGGTATGGTTACAGTCGTGAATATCCTGTTGAAAAATTAATGCGTGATGCCAAGGTTCATCAGATTTTTGAAGGAACTAATCAAATACAAAGGATTGTCATCTCTAACCAACTTTTACGTTAAAAGGATTGAGTTGATTACTATTAACAATGCTAGGAGGTAAATACATGAAGATTATTGTTTGTGTTAAACAAGTACCCGATACAGCCGAGGTAAAAATCGACCCAAAAACAAATACTCTCATACGTCAAGGCGTACCAAGTATTATTAACCCTTTTGATAAAAATGCCTTGGAAGCTGCACTCCAATTGAGGGATAAATATGGTGGTACCGTAACTGTAATCACAATGGGCCCGCCTCAAGCTAAGGAGGCTCTTCAAGAATGCTTGGCCATAGGAGCTGATGAAGCCTTTTTAGTTAGTGATCGAGCTTTTGGCGGTGCTGATACTCTGGCTACTAGCTATACTTTGGCTCAAAGTATTCGTAAACTTGGTAGCTATGATCTTATTATCTGCGGTATGCAAGCTATCGATGGAGACACTGCCCAGGTCGGACCGGAAATTGCGGAGCATCTGGGTATTGCTCAGATTACTTATGTGGCAAATATCAATAGAGATGGGAATATTCTGCGGTTTCACAGGGAACAAGATCACTTCTATGAAGTGCTTGAAGCCCAATTACCACTATTGATTACAGTTGTAAAGTCTATCAATGAACCACGTTTACCCAATTGTAGGGGCATAATTCAATCTTTGCGAAAAGAAATTAAAGTCTTAGGGTTAAAAGATATTGGTATTGATCAGGAAAAAATAGGTTTGAAAGGCTCACCAACTCAAGTACGAAGAATTTTTTCACCACCGCAGCGCAAGCAGTGTTTAAAGATTCAAAAGCCTACCAGCCAAGAAGGTGTAGCTGAGCTTTTTCAAATGCTATCGGAAGACAAAATTATTTAACGGAGGGGTAGTTTAATGGCAATAAAAATATTTGAAGATAAATGTATAGGATGTGGTGTCTGCATTAATACTTGTCCTTTTGGGGCAATCACTATGGAGGCTGGTAAAGCGGTTATTACGGATTCTTGTACCTCATGCGGTGCTTGTGTTGATGTATGTGCTGTTAAAGCTATTTTTCGTGAGGATGAATGCTCTACGACAGATGTTGATAAAAGTCAATTCAAAGATATCTGGGTTTACTTAGAAGTAAATGAAGGAAAATTAGAAAACGTTGGATTGGAATTATTAGGTCAGGGCCGTAAACTAGCCAATGCTTTAGGGCAACAATTGATTGGTATAATTATCGGCGATAACGTCTTTGGACTTGCTCAAGAAGCTATTGCTCATGGAGCTGATTCTATATATTTGGTCGAAGATCCTCTGCTCAAATACTACAATACAGATGGTTATTGTAATTCTTTAGTAAATTTAATAAATACATATAAGCCTTCAGTAATACTTCTTGGTGCTACCAGAAACGGCCGAGATCTCGGGCCCAGGGTAGCTTGTCGTGTAAAAACAGGGCTGACTGCTGACTGCACCGATTTAGGAATTGATGATGAAACGGGGCTGGTGGCCTGGACCCGTCCTGCCTTTGGCGGTAATATAATGGCTACTATCCTTTGTCCGGAACATAGACCCCAAATGGGTACAGTTAGGCCTGCAGTATTTAAAAAGCCGACTCCTGATGCAACAAAAAAAGGCAAAATTATTAGACTTGACTTGGAAGTAAAGCCGAAGGATATTCGGACCAAGCTTGTTGAGGTTATTAAGATAACTAAGGAAAATATTAAACTAGAAGATGCCGAAATAATAATTTCCGGGGGCAGAGGGATAGGTAAACCTGAAAACTTCGCCTTACTTAGGGAATTGGCCGATGTTTTAGGTGGTGTTGTCGGTGCTTCTCGGGCAACAGTGGATGCGGGCTGGATATCGCCGGAACATCAGATTGGACAAACAGGGAAAAGTGTTGCCCCTAAGATTTACTTTGCATTTGGAATCTCCGGTGCTATTCAGCATGTGGCCGGCATGTCGTCTTCAGATGTGATTATTGCTGTAAATAAAGATGCTAATGCACCCATCTTTAGCATAGCCGACTATGGTATTGTTGGTGATGCTTTAGAAATACTGCCTTTGATGATTGAGAAGTTTAAGGAAATAAAAAATATTGAATAATCTATCGAAAACAAGGGAGTGATTAAATGTCTAAGGTCTTAACTGCCGAACAGGCTGTTATGTTAATAAAAGACGGTGTAACGATTGGGGCAAGTGCCATAGGACTTGCCGGATGGCCTGAGGAAATTGCTAAGGCCCTAAAAAAGCGATTTCTAGAAAAGGGTAGTCCCAAGAATCTCACTTTGGTTCACAGTTCAGCCATTGGTGATTGGAAAGACCGGGGAACAACAACCATTGGGTATGAGGGATTGATTAAACGCTGGATAGGTGGGCATGTAGGTTCTTCAGCCAATATGGCAAAACTGGTCACGGAAAATAAAGTAGAGGCTTACAATTTACCACAAGGGGTTATTGTTCAGTTGTGGCGGGAAACTGCTGCCAAAAGGCCGGGTCTTATTACCAAAGTAGGCCTTGGCACATATGTTGATCCTCGCCTAGAGGGCGGCAAAATGAACTCAGTTACCACAGAGGATATTGTTAAGGTAGTAGATTTTGAGGGGGAGGAATGGTTATTTTATAAAACTCTCCCTGTAGATGTAGTCATTATCAGGGGAACCTACGCCGATGAAAACGGAAACCTAACTATGGATAAAGAAGGGATGCTGACGGAAGCATTGCCTTTGGCCCAAGCTGCTAAAAGTAGCGGTGGTATTGTTATTGCGCAAGTAGAACAAATAGTAAAAGCCAATACTTTGCACCCTAAGAAGGTTAAAGTTCCGGGCATTCTTATTGATTATCTTGTGGTTGCAACTGATCCGGTCAATCACTGGCAAACAGAGGGAGTGTATTTCAACCCGGCTTTTGCCGGCGATGTCAAGATACCTTTAGAGACTATCCCGGAACTTCCGTTAAACGAAAGAAAAATAATTGCCCGGCGCGCTGCAATGGAATTAGTCCCAGGTGCTGTAGTCAATCTTGGAGTAGGTATTCCTACTGATGTTGCTGCGATAGCTGCTGAGGAAAAAATCAGTGAGAAGTTGATTTTGACAACTGAAGCCGGGGGAATAGGCGGTGTCCCCGCCAGTCTGCCCCATTTTGGTCATGCTTATAATGCCGAGGCAATGATTGAGCATCACTCACAGTTTGATTTTTATGATGGCGGCGGAATTGATGTTGCTTTCTTGGGGCTGGCCCAAACAGATAAAAATGGTAATGTCAACGTCAGTAAGTTCAGTGGCAGGGCCATGGGCTGCGGTGGTTTTATAAATATTACTCAAGGATCAAAAAAAGTTGTCTATTGTGGTACCTTTACCGCCGAAGGATTGGCTACTATGGTAGAAGACGGTAAGTTAGTTATTTTAAATGAAGGTAAGCAAAGAAAATTTCTGGACCAAGTAGAGCAAATTACTTTTAGTGGAAAATATGCTCAACAAATTAAACAACCGGTAGTATATGTTACCGAAAGAGCAGTATTTACTTTAGAAGATGGTGGAATGACTCTTATTGAAATTGCTCCGGGTATTGACTTGGAAAAAGATGTACTGGGGCTTATGAATTTCAAGCCGAAAATTTCCAAGCAGTTAAAAACTATGCCAACTGGGATTTTTAAAGAAAAATGGGGGGAACTGAAAAATATTTTGAGTTAAACAGCATTTTAATTTCTTTATTTGAATTTAGAATAATAAGTAGCATACTTCAATTGCGTAAATTCAGATTAGAATTAATTATATTACTTATAAGGAGAACCCATTACACAACTATAATTAATGGTAATAATCATATCTATAAATGTTATTTTACCTAAGTATAAATGAAATATATACTGAAGGTGAAAAAAGTTATGGCCATTAACTTTTATTAAATAGAACGGGAGGAGAGGTGAGGATCGTGCCACCGGTAATAGACAGAACTAAATGTATTAAGTGTGAGGTATGTGCACAAATTTGTCCTCTTGATGTTATTCGTGTTGATAAGAAGGAGCAAAAAAGGGAAGTTGTCGTTAAGTATCCATATGAATGTTGGCATTGCAGAGCTTGTATCAAAGAATGTCCTGCCGATGCCATCACTATGAGGTATCCGTTATCACATATGATGTTAACTATGGATGTAAAAGCTACTAAAGGGGGTGAGCAATAATGGATTTAAAAGTAAGGAAGGAAATAGTAAAAACTGAATTACTAATTATCGGTGGTGGTATTGCTGGATTACAGGCAGCAATTACTGCAGGCGAAAAAGGTGTGGACGTCATCGTAGCTGAAAAAGCAGATACTCGACGTTCCGGAAGTGGTGCCAACGGAAACGACCACTTCATGTGTTATATTCCTGAATGCCACGGTGATGATTTTAGTTTAGTAATCAGTGAGATTAATGAAACGATGGAAGGCGGACCCTGGCAGGATCCAGCTATGTTACGGAAAATGATGAGAAGATCCTATAGTATTGTTCAAAAATGGGAATCTTATGGCATTAATATGAGGCCAACCGGTGATTGGAAATTTGAAGGTCATGCCATGCCAGGCCGTCAACGCTATCATTTAAAATATGATGGACATAACCAAAAGAAAGTATTGACACAGCAGGCCCAAAAAAATGGTGCAAAAATTATGAATAAGGTATTTATTAATGAAGTTTTAGTAAATGAGGAAGGTCGAGCTGTCGGTGCTATTGGTTTTAGTTTAAGTGAAGATATACCGGAAGTAATTATTTTTCAAGCTAAAGCAGTATTGGTAGCTACGGCACAGGCCATGAGAATGTATCCTCATGTCAATCCTGCTTACATTTTCAATACGCATAGTTGTCCTGCAGCAGCGGGCGGAGCAGCTATTGCCTTTAGAGCTGGAGCCAAACTCGTTAATATCGATGTACCTTATATTCATGCCGGGATAAAAGGTTTTGCTCGTTCCGGTAAAGCAACTTGGATTGGCGTTTTATCAGACATTACCGGTAAATCCATTAGCCCCTTTTTAACAAAGCCAAATAGAGAAACAGGCGATGCCATGATGGATATATGGCCAGGTATTTTTGGAGAAAAACTTGCTAATGGAACTGGTCCAACATATATGAACTGTACAGAACTTAGCGAAGATGATCTAAAGTACCAAGAAAAAGCCTTTGAAAGTGAAGGCATTGACTCAATTACGGATTATTGTGAAAAACGGGGCATTGATTTGCGCAAAACTATGGTCGAATTTGGGACCTATGACTATTCGTTATCTCAAAAAGGTATTGATATTGGTTTAAACGGTATGACATCAGTAAAAGGCCTTTATGCTGCAGGTATTTGTTGTGGTAACGTCAGAGGAAACATTACCAACGCATCAGTATGGGGTGACGTTGTAGGGGAAGATTCCAGTGAATATGTCAAACAAGTAGATGACTATGATGTAAGCAATCACCCTCTAATTAATGAAAAAATTAGCTTTTATAAATTATTCCTGGAAAGAGAAAATGGAGCTCATTGGTTAGAAAGTAATTCTACTTTACAACAGATCATGAATGACTACGTTGGCTTAAAAGTTAGGTCAGAAACTTTATTAAAAGCAGGAATTAAGTACCTTAATGATTTAAGACAATTTTCAATTTTAGAAATTAAATGCGAGGACTCTCATGAATTAATGAGAACTCTAGAAGTTTTGGATTTAATTGACTTAGCTGAAGCTGTGGCTTTAACCGCCGAAAACCGTAAAGAATCACGGGGACACCACAGGAGAGTTGATTTCACATATACTAATCCACTTTTAAATAATAAATTCCAGACAATACAGAAAACAAAGGATGGGTTTAAACTGGAATTTAGAGATAGAATGAAATAATTTTATTACTAAATTATTCTCAAAGTAGAGTGTATTTTTATTAAAATAATGGGTGTTTTACGCCCATTATTTACTCATCTTTTTTCGCCGGTTATTAATTATAAAAAGGAATATATTTATAATTCCATATGTGAAAGGGAGAACATTAACTTGAAAAGAGTTAGAGTAAAACGGAGGTGGAATAAGAAATGATTAAGTACATAGATACGGAAAAATGTCAAGGATGTGGAGTTTGTGCGAAGCGCTGTCCGTTAGATGCAATCAGAATGAATGATGAAAAGAAAGCATATATCGCTTATCCGGATGATTGTATGACCTGTTATTTGTGCGAATTAGTGTGTCCACATGGAGCTGTTTATGTTCATCCTTTTAAAGAAATTTTACCTTGGGTATACTGAAAATTCTGTATTGGGAGTGATCAAATGAAAGCCGATAAAAATAAAGATATTCTATTGGATAATATAGATATTTTAATTATTGGTGGTGGTTCAGCTGGTTTATGGGCTGCAAACAGAGCAAAAGAACTGGATGAAAACCTTGAAGTATTAATCGTTGATAAAGGCCCTGTTGATTGGGGTGGCTTGATGTCTATTTCAGGGGGAGATTTTGAGGCAGTTCTTCCCGATGAAAATGTTGAAGATTGGGTTAAAGATTTAGTTTATTATTACGATGGCCTTTGTGATCAAGAATTAGTAGAAGGATTATTAAAAAAATCCTATGATCGTCTTCAAGATTATGAAAGATTAGGGTGCCAATTTTTAAGGAAGCCTGACGGTACTCTAAAAGGTATACCCCAAAGAGGTTTGAATCATATAAAACTCTATCCTGCTAAATATAAAGGCAGGGGCGGTGCAGAAATGGTTCAAAACCTTGTTAAAGAAGTACACAGCAGAGGGGTTAAACGGATAGGGAGAACACTCATTACCGATTTATTAAAAAAAGAGGGTAAAGTAATTGGTGCGGTCGGATTTGATACAATTAATGGCGATTTTTACATAATTAAAGCCAAAGCAGTAATACTGGCCACAGGACTGACAGGTTGGAAAACATCATATGGTAAGAATACAACTGCGGGTGAAGGCGCAGACTTAGCATTCAGGGCGGGAGCAGAACTTTGTAATTTTGAATTTGGAAGAGTTTGGAATGTACCAAAATTGTTTGGTTTTGAAGGACAAACTGCACTTTTTCCCCTTGGTGCACGGTTTATTAACGGTGTAGGGGAGCCCTTAATGGATAAATATTCACCGGTTTTAGGTGCCAATACTGATCCGCATTTTACGACTATTGCTATGGCTCTGGAAGAAAAAGCAGGAAGAGGACCGTTTATTTTGGATGTTAGTCGTGTTAATCCTGAAGACATGCAACTCCTTAAGCCTCAAACCGGATGGCAGCTTATGAACTACAAAAAGCTTGTAGATCTTGGAATAGATTTATTTAAAGATAATACAGAGTGGAATCCCCAACTGACAGTTAGCTTTGGTGGCATAGTTGCTGATTTACATGGCAGAACTTCAATTGAAGGGCTATTTGCAGCAGGCAATGCTCGATATATTGACCCAGGTGTATATATGGGAGGTTTTGCACTTAGTACAACGGCTGTGGGAGGTTACCTTGCCGGTGAGGAAGTTGTTAGATACATTAATTCCTCTGACAGTTTTACACCGGAAATTGATTTTAATGAAGTTGAGGCACATAAAAAGGATTTATTTGCTTTAATAAACGGAAATGGGCTTACTCCAAAAGAGGTTCTAAGGATTATCCAAGAGTTGGTATTTAATCCTGAGGTTGCAATAATTAAAAATGAGGAAGCATTAACCAAGGCTCTGGCTGGTTTAGAAAAAGTAAAAACAGATTTATTGCCTAGAATGTCTGCTAAAGATCCTCATTACTTACTTAAATTAATAGAAGTAAAGACTATTGCGTTTATTACTGAATTATATCTTAAAGCTTCGTTAGAACGTAAAGAATCGAGAGCAGGCCATTATAGGGTAGATTATCCAGGACGCGATGATAAAAAATTCCTATGCTGGATTATAGCTAAAATGAATGAAGATGGTAATATTTCATTCAGCCAAAAACCCGTCCCGGTAGATAAATATAAATATAAAATTGAAAAATACTATTCAGATAATTTTACCTTTTATAAGAATTAGTGGATTGGTTTCCAAAATAATAAACTATATTTAAGGAGGATTAATTTATGGCCATTTCAACTCAACAAAACATTAAACCTCAATCGAAGAAAGAAACAGTATATTATTTGCATACACTTATTTTTCTAATTATTACCTTCGGATTTGGTTATTTACCTACCTTTAGCACGGTAACAGAAATGGGAATGAAAATTTTGGGAATATTCCTAGGGGCATTATACGGATGGATATTTATTGGCTTAATTTGGCCCAGTTTAATCTGTTTACTTGCCCTTCCACTAAGTGGTTATATGAATGCTAAGGCTATGTTTAATGCTAGCTTTGGTGACCCTGTAGTTCAAATGATGTTTTTTATATTTGTTTTTTGTGCTACCATAAGCTATTATGGATTATCAAAATATATTTCTTTATGGTTTATTTCCAGAAAATTTGTATTAGGTAAACCTTGGATGTTTACTTTCGCCTTTCTTATTTCAATATTCATTTTGGGTGGTTTAACCAGTGCTTCACCTGCGGCAATTATTGGCTGGAGTATATTATATGGTATTTGTGATGTGGTTGGTTATAAAAAAGGTGACGATTATCCAACTATAATGATTTTTGGAATATTGTTTGCTGCCCAAATTGGTATGTCAATGATACCTTTTAAGCAAGTTCCTTTAACTGTACTAGGTGCCTATGAAACTATGTCGGGGCAGGGTATCAATTATGGCAATTATATGTTGATTTCAGTTCTTACATGTATATTTTTATCATTAGCGTTCATTATTGTATGCAAATATATTCTAAAACCTGATGTGGAGAAACTTAAAAAAATTGACTTGGAAGCTTTAAATATTAAAGACGAATTAGTATTAAATAAAATACAGAAAATCATAATGTTCTTTTTAGCCCTCTTAGTCATTCTCTTAGTTTTACCAACCTTTTTACCAAAGGGATTATTTTTTACAGTCTTTTTAAATAAAATAGGTAGTACAGGAGTATGCGTTTTAATTGTAGCAATTATGTGCTTTTTAAAAATAGATGGCAAACCACTACTTAATTTCAAGAAAATGGTAGACACTGGTGTTGCCTGGGGTATTATCTTATTACTTGCAGTTGTTCAGCCCCTTGCAGGTGCAATGACAAATGAGTCGACAGGGATTGTTAAAATGATTATTAGTACACTAGACCCAATATTTGCTGGGAAATCGGCGGTCTTCTTTATCCTAGTAATGGGGGCTATAGCCGTTGTAATAACAAACTTCATTAATAACGGTGCTGTTGGTGTGGCCCTTATGCCTGTATGTTATGCATTATCTGTTTCTATGGGTTTACCCCCGGAAATTTCAGTTATCATTGTTACTATACTTGTCCATTGTGCATTTTTAACTCCGGCTGCCAGCTCCAGCGCAGCATTATTACACGGAAACGAATGGATTAAGTCTAATGAAATTGCAAAGTTATCATTAATTTTCGTGGTTGTTGCTTATGTAACAATCGCTTGTGTTACTCTATTATTAGGTTCGGTTATGTTCTAAGAGTTCTAAGTATAAAAGCGTAATAAAGTGTGTACCTTACTGTGAAAGTTATATAAAAATCCTCTTCAAAGAATTATTGAGGGGGATTTTTTTTACAATCATAATTTTTCAACTACATCTCTTTTCCATAAACTCAATTGTCACTTTGTCTGTCGGTCAAATATATAATGATAGTGAGTTAACAGTTAGGGTTTCACATGAACAGTGAGGTGTTATTGTGGATTTTGGAAATAGTAATTTAGATAACGAAACAACTGATAATATTTCAAAAAAACTTCAACATCACAAAATAACTATGGCTCAAATTGATCCATTCAGTTACTGCAATTCAAAATGTTGGTACTGTCCTGTAGCTTATATACCTAATCCTAGGTATGCTGTAAAGCATATGCCGATTGATTTATTGCGAAAAATAATTTCTGATTTGGTTGAAGAAAAAAACCAAGATAACGGTATAGTCAGTGAAAACTTTAATTTTATCTATACAGGCCATTATAATGAGATACTGCTGTATAAATACTTTAAGGATATGCTTGATTTACTGCGAGAATTTAATATCAAGACAATAATATTGTCCAATGGTGTACCGTTAACACGTGAAAAAACCGACATCATAACCCAATATGAAGATGTAGTTACAGGTATTTGTTTAAATATCCCTGCCTTTGATGAAGAAACATGGACTAAAAGAACTGGAATGAATAATAAAATTTTTAGCAAATTAATAGATAATATTAAATATGCTGTACAAAGGCTGCCAGACATGGTAGCTTCCCGGCAATTTTCGATACAAATAAATGGTGTTAACAAAAATAGTTTTATTGAAAATGGAGGTTGGCTTGAAAGGGGTCAAAAATTTCCCCAGGATATTGATCTGGATCCCCAATATGGAGAACTGAAGACCCAGGAGAATCTGGCTAAAAGTCATTTTCCCGGAGTAAATATTTATACTGTTCCCAGTCTTATAGACAGAGCCGGCCTGCTGGATAGGGCAGGGATAATGTCCAACAAGAGAGCAATAGATATTCATCTTAAAAAGGATAAAAAAGTTGTTATCGGCTGTCATAATGGTTTTGAGGTAGGAGGAAGAGTTTTTGGCTGGCTTCATGTGAATAGCGTGGGTCAAGCTTTCTTATGCTGTAGCGATTATAATTTTGGCTATGTGTTTGGAGACTTTAATACTCAAACACTGAGGGAGATTTGGTTTTCTGATTTACATAAGCAGGTTATACAGAAAGCATTTAAAGAGATCTGTATAGATTGTACATCATCAGAGTGGGCATATGAGTGACGAAATTGCCCCCTTTATTATCGAAAGGGGGCATGTTTCTGCTATTGAATTGATAATCCAACTAATAAAGCATAGCCATTGTACACTTTGACTCGGGCAGCAATTTTCCCTTGGCGTGAGGCATCTTCCAATTCGGTCCCTGTGTTTTCAGGAACAAAGTATTTATCTAAGCCAAAGTTTACGAATACGGGGTAGTTTGAGTTTTTGTCTCGATAGAGAAAAGCATTGTACACAGGCAAATTTCCTTTTATAAAGATCTTATCCTTAGGTTTTTCCAAAGTAATATAATCTATAACCATATATCCATTTGTCTCTTTTAAGACCCCATATACTTTTTGAACTTTTCTATAGTCGGTTTTTTCGTTGGTGTTTTCTGACAAACTTAATAATTTGGCAGGGAACTTTTCGATAGGTACCTCCTCTATCTGATAGGAAAGGTTAACATAGTCACCTCGAAAAATATCCCGGGGGTCAAAAGGTCGGGTCTCTAATAATATTTCTTGCCCCCAAAATAGGGTTAATAAAGGCTGTACAGCCATCCCAAGAAGGATAAAAACCGGGATTACCATAGCTATCAAAAAACCATTTTTATTTTTCACCGATAGTAACCCCCTTTTTCCTTAACTTTTCAAAATAGTACCCGAAACCTAATAGCAAGATTCCTCCAAGTATAAAGAAAATAGATTTTGGCATAAAATTATATAAGGTATCAAAATAAAACCTGAAAATAGTAATACAGATAAAAACCAGAGAGATTAAACTGCCTTTTTTTACAGTGGTAAATAAAAATATTAAAAAAATTAAAGTAAAGATAAGGCTAGCTAATATTCTATAATCAAAATGAATGACATCCCAAGTATCTCTGAAGGTAAGAAGAATACCAGATACACCAATGACAATGTTTCCTTGCAATTTTGTAATTTCTTGATTTATTCCGACGGGTTTTAAAAACATTACTATTCCGACGATTAAAAACATTACTTTAATAGCTAGGCTTTCTATATCAAGATAATAGGCAAAGTAACCGATGGTGTTTAACATAACTAAGTTATTACAAAAAGTACCTAATCTGAAGTTATCCATGATTTTATTAAGGTAATATAGCCCTGGGCTTAGGACCAGCATGATAAGTGGAAGCCCATCGATTGGCAGATTACCATTAATATATACAAGCAGTAAAAAGTGGGTAAAAATAAAAATCAACTTATCTTTTAATAGTACACCTAACGGCAGAATGCCAATCCCCCATAGGAGAAATGCCAAGCTAAAATGGCCGCTAAAATTAAAAATTTGTCCTATTAAAAAAATTGCCGCACCATAAGTCAATACTCCAAGGTAAATTAGACTTATACCTGTTTTGGGGTAACTTTCCGAAAGCTTATAACCACTTAAGTTTGTTGCTAAGTAGATACAAAGCAGCAGAATAAACTTAGATAATTTGCTTAGCTCCTGCCAATTCGAGGCAATAAAGCTTAGTATTCCCAAGCCTAATAACACTGCACCCAATGTGAGGATGATTCTTATAAAGTTTAGGCTGCTGCTCTTAACCTCATATTCTAACAACATTGAATCGAGGGTTTCCTTGCTGATAACTTGATTAGTAGAGAAATGCTCTAACTCTCGTTTAAGAAAGTTAAACTGGTCTTTCTTTATTTGTCTTTTTCCCAGGTTATTCACCCCTTTATTTTTTTCTTGTATCTATTTTATCAGAAAAGGGCCTAGGTCATATAGACCTTGAGCAAATAAAGTGATTAAGCATTTAAAAATTGGAGGATTTATAATTACAGATAGTTATTATTTAAAATTAACGAATAGATTATATTTTCATCTCCTCATCCATAAAGGTTGTAGAATATCATGTTGATTGCCTCAATTTTTCCGACCATTTTCCGATGACGGTCAAGGTATTAATCAAATAATATATTTAGAAATCAGCTTAATCTATTCGTGAAATATTAGAAATGTTGTTACTGTTAATAAACCTTCCCGGTTAAGTATTAGAGGGTAATCGAAAATTTTATAGAATAAAAGTTGATGAAGTAAAAGTTAGCCCTAGTGATAAATTCTATTGTTAAGCAGGTGTTGTATTATGAAGATTAAGAAGAATATAGTGCTTGTATTGGCTATGTTACTGTTTATAGTTGTTGTAGGATGTAATAAACAATCAAATGTTCCCCTACAGGTACAAAATCCAGAAAGCCTTAAACATGAAGAGGAACGGGAAACCACAAAACAAGAGGAAACCTTAGATTCTGTTGATAATACCAATCCAGAGGTAGTAGAGCGTGAGTATGGTGATATAACTGACCCTGTAGAGCTGGAGAAGCTTTGGCAGGAGTATTTTTATGATTCCATTACCACAATAGGAAACACCCGAGAGTTCAACTCCCCTGAGGAAATTAACCCACTCAATGTGGCAGAGTTCAGTTGGTTTAAATATGTTGCGGAACACGGCAAGGATAGTCTAGAGTTAGCCCGTAAAGATAGTTCTTTACGGCTATTTCCTCTAGACCTTGTTCTTAAGTATGCCAACCGTTATTTTAATCTGGACAGCCTTGATGTCACAAAGATAGAGGATAATTACTATGATTCCGAAAAACAGGCCTTTTTGTTCAATTTAGGTTCCGAGCAGAAGCGCCCCTCTTATACTGATAACAATTCTTGGGGCATCCACTTAGATAAAGTAACGCGAAATAAGGATGGCTCCATCACGGCTGTAATGGTAAGCTATGATACTTATCAGACCCGCCGTGTAGAATTAACTAAGACCTTTACCTTGAAAGAGCGCCCAGACAGCAGCCTATATTTTAAAGATGGTCGCTGGGAATACATAAATAATCATCTGGTTAGCATTACCGGTGATTATCAACACTTTGCCAAAATTGAAGGTTTTGATGGTTATTATGAAGAACTTTCCATGCTGGGAGAGGATAATAACCGGTTGATTATGGCCAAATTGTCCTATGGTAAAAAGAAGGATGCTGCTTTACTATTGGTTAACTTGGATACAATGCAGGTGGAAAAAAAGCTTGACCTGGATACTAACTTGGCATTTTCGGATATTAATATGTCAGGAGATAAAATAGTGGTCCGTTTAAAGGATAAAATAATTCTCTTTGATAAAAGTCTTAAACAGTCCCAGGAGATGCTCCTGCCGGAAACAATCAAGAAAACAATTGAACGGGAACCCAAATACGATAATTTTGGTATGCCGGATATTTACTTTGGTGGTTATGATATATCCAAAGATCTTAATAGAATTGCATATGCCGATGAGATAGGAGTTAAACTTTTTAACATTGCCGAAAATAGTGAAGTACTGCTCTCATCAACAGTTCCCATAGAAGGTAGTGAGTTGATTAATAGTTCCTTTCATTCAAACCCCAGATTCGTCGATAATGACCGGAAGGTCATCACTACCATGACTGGCTATGAATCTACTATGGGGTATACCCTATGTGACTTGGAAGATGGCAGCTCAAAGTCTTATGGGATAAGCGCGGAAGCTTCTTCTACCGGTTTTATTCGTTATGATACCGGGCTCTTAGAAGTAAATGCTTATATTAATAATGAAGAAAAACAAATTGGTGAAAACAAAACACTCTATTTAGATTTCAAGAAAGGTACAGTAAAAGAGATATTTATCGAAGAGGTTGGTGATACAGGATATATTCGCTTACCGGAATATTGTTATATCGGGCAAAACTATGCAGCCTTTATCACAACAAAATATGACACAAGTGATAATGCGCAAAGCATGTATTATTTGAATCGCCTTGATTTAAATTCCCTAGAGGTAGAAACCAATAAAGTAGCAGTAAAAGCTGCTCCGATTCAGATTTTAGGGGTTTTAGCTGATGGGCTGATAGTATTCTCATATTATCTAAACCCCAGCGAAAACGGGGTATGTATTACAAATTAAACCTTATTATCCCATAGTAAGTATTACCTGCATTACTTTAACGAGTCTATGCAGGTTTTTATATTTTTTTGTCAAAAATAGTAATATGTTTGAAAAAGAGTATAATTAATGGAGAATTTAGAAGAAGCAATTGAGTATGTCGTCTTGAGCATAGAGAAAGGGAATAAATAATGAAATTCTATGATATTTTTCCGGAAAATTTCTATACGGTGTTTACTTCACCTAATAAAAAAATATATGCTGAAGCTTTATTGGTCCTGTGGAATGTTTACCGCAATTCTCCCGTAGTAACCAAAGAAGACTTGGTAGCTAGCCTAATCGCCAATCTGGAAAGCCAAATTCTAGAATTGGAAGGGGAGGATGGGCCATTGAGCCTTGATGATAATCTCTCTTCCCGGGCTCATTTTATTATCCGCAAGTTTTTGGAAACTGGCTGGTTGGAAAGGGAACAGGATGCCAAAAGCTTTACCGAGCAGTTTATTTTACCCGTTTATGCCAGCAAACTATTAAGCCTGATTTATGACCTGTTGCATGGCAAGTCTATTGAATATAACGGTTTTGTCTATTCGACTTACTCCATACTTAAAACTGCCGATGAGGAGAAAGATGAATATATGTATGACGGATTGCGCCAGGCTTATCAGTTAACGGAAAATCTGCAGAATTCTTTACGGGAATTACTGGCCAATCTTCGTTTTTATCATCAAAGGTTGCAGGACCAATTTGAGGTCAAAGAGATCTTGGAAGAACACTTTGATATTTTCCGGGCCAAGATATCGGATAAGATCTACCATCCCTTAAAAACCTTTGACAGTGTACCCAGATTTAAAGCCCGGATTATAAAAATTGTTAAGGAATGGCTTTTGACTCCATCAATTATTGAAAAAATGGCTGAGACCGCCCACAAAAGGGGAGCGGCTGCTGATATGGAAACTTGCAGGCAAGAAGTAATTTTGATGCTGGGTAGCATTCAGGATACCTATCAAGAGATTGATAGAATGCTCTCGGCCATTGATAAAAAGAATAGTGCCTATGCCAGGGCCTCTTTGGAAAGGATGCAGTATTTTCTAAACACCGGTCAGGACAGTAAGGGAAAATTGATTGAAATATTGAAAAAGCTAGGTAAAGAAAAAGACACAAAAGAAGGAGAACAATTACTGTCTTTGATAGCGGAAGAATTGCCGCTGTTTCAACAGCATTATGTTGATGAATATTCTTTATATGTTCAGCCTCAGAGAAAACGGGAACACCAGCCTGTAAAGCGGGATTTGACCAGTCAGATCAGCTCACAGGAGATGGAGCAAGAACTAGCAGCTTTCAAGGATAGATTGAAAAACGTCTTCTCTCACCGCAAAATAGTGGAGTATATCATGAGTCAACTGGAAAAGCAGGGTATACTCCGCTCCCGGGATTTACACCTCTCGGAGGATGAAGATTTTATTAAGTTGATTTTAGCTGTTGTCAAGGCTGATGAGGATGTACCATATATGATAGAATTTGCTGAAGATTATTTAAAAGTAAATGGATATCGGATACCCGAGATGCTGATAAAAAAGGAAAAAGCGAGGAATGAACATGTGGAACGAAGATTGGGAGCGTCTTAGTGATAAAGATAAAGAAGAATTCCCAAGGATTGTCAACATATTATTGTCTAAAACTTTTGTGATTAGAGATCAGTACGATCAGAAAACCAAAAACCTGGTCATTAATAAAGATTACCGCTTTATAGAAAGACACTTCAACCTACTCAATGACTATTTGCAAAAAGCCGGTTGGCATATTCAAGCCGATGGCTATTTAGGAGTCTTGGCCGCTTATAATCGTTTCGGGACAAACCGTTACAGGTTGGACAAGCATACTACCTATTTTTTATATACCCTCAGACTAATTTATGAAGAACAACGGGAAAAATTAACCTTAGCCAAACATGGTTTTACAACAGTGGGTGAATTGGTTGAAAAAATGTTTAATCTAGGGCTGGTGGAGAAAAAACCGGCAGATACTGCCCTACGGGAAGGACTAAATACACTTAAAAGATTTCAAATTATTGACCGCATCGAGGGGGACTGGACTAGCCCGGAAACCAGGGTTATCATCTACCCCGCCATTCTACTTTTGGTTACCAATGAAAAGATTTCCTATATTTATGATCATTTGATGGAAGAAGGTGATGAAGATGAAGCAATTGAACCGGATGCTCTTGATTAACTGGCACTATATAAAATATCAACTAATTGATTTCTCACAAATTAACTTTCTGACCGGTAAAAACGGTGCCGGTAAATCAACAATTATTGACGCCATCCAACTGGTTCTTTTGGGGGATACCGGTGGCTACTTTTTTAACAAAGCTGCCAATGATAAATCCCAGCGTTCTTTAAAAGGGTATTTGCGGGGTGAAATAGCTGAGGATGAACAAACAAATACCATCTATCTCCGACAGGACGATTTTTCATCATATATTGTGCTGGAATTTAACGATCAGGTAACAGATGATCCATTTTGCGTAGGGATTGTCTTTGATAGCTACAGCGATGGGAGCCATGAGCATCAGTTTTTTTATTTAAACGGACCTTTGCCGGAAAATCATTTTATCTTAAATGGTACAGAACTTAACCGACAAGGCTTAAAAGCCTTTCTGCTTAATAACTTCGCCAAAAGTAAATACGAGTTTTTTGATACCAATGGCCGGTACAAAGAGTTGTTATTGGCCAAATTAGGTCAAGTTAACCAGAAATTCTTTCGGCTGTTTAAGAAGGCCGTGCCCTTTTCCCCCATTATGGACATCAAAGGTTTTATCAGTGACTTTGTTTGTGATGTGGATAGTACCATTGATATTACTGATATGCAGGAGACAATCCGTTATTATAAACAGTGGGAACAGGAATTGGAAATGGTTAAAAAACGGTTGACGGTATTGGATGAAATAGAAAAGAAATATCAAATATTCCATGAAGAAAAACAACGCTATGAGATGCAAAGCTATTTAACAGACCGGGCTCAGGAAGAAGTGCTGCAAGAGGAAATTCTAGCTTTAGAGGCAGAAATTCAGAAGTTAGAAATAGACCTGGCTGAAACAGAAAAACAGATAAAGGCCAAAGAAGAAGAAATTACTCTCTTGGATCAGAAAAAGGAACAGCTAGTAAATGAAAAGATTAATTCCGATGTTTATCAAAGGCGACAACAGCTAAATGAGAAAATCAATCAGTTGGAGGATAAAAAGAATCAAGTACAGGCAGGACAAAAGCGGCTAATAGGCATGGCTTCGGGTTATTACTTCCAGTGGCGGGAAATCAATCAGTGGCTTGTAAACAACTATTCCGATACTCCTGCCTTAGAACAGGCCTTAGCCATTTTGGCTTCTATTAAAGAAAATGACTTAAACGGTTTATCTTTAGAAAAATTAAGTCAGACGAAGGATCAACTGCAAAAGGCTGCCGGTTTTTTAGCTGAACAGTATGTACAGATGAAAAATGAATATGATGACCTTGTGGAAAAGATTAAACTTCTGGAAGAGCAAATTGAAGGGTTAAGAAAAGGGATTAAATCTTTTCCCGACGGTGTCCTTGAGTTACAAAAGTTAATATCGGAAGAACTTTCTATTAAGGTTGGGAAAAAGATAGAGCCGCAAATATTTGCTGATTGCTTGGAAATTAAAGATGAACGCTGGAGAAATGCCATTGAAGGCTACCTCCATACCCAAAAATTCTATCTCCTCATAGAGCCTCAATTTTTTGTAGATGCTTTGAAGATTTATGATGAATTTAAATTTACCAGAAAAATATATGATATTGGACTGGTCGATGTGGAAAAAATTCTGGCTAAAAAGCCTGTGCTACAGGTCAACAGTCTGGCTGAAGAAGTGGAAGCGGCCAATCCTTTAGCCCGGGCTTATGCCGATTTTATTTTAGGAAAAGTAATTAAGTGCGAAAAGGTTGAAAAGCTAAGGGAATATAGAACAGCTATTACTCCTTCCGGCATGCTCTATCAAAACTTTGTGGCCCGGCAGCTCCATCCCGGTCGCTATGAGATACCCTATATCGGCCGCAGCGCAGTGCTAAGACAGCTCGAAATGAAGGAAAAAGAGCTAAAACACTATCAAGCTAAGCTTAATACTCAAGAAAATCTTCTGGCAAAACTCAAAGAACTTAGGTCCGCCAATATTCTCAATGATGAAAATATCCAAAACATGCTCAATTTGCGGGACCTGATTTTAACCCTCCCTCAGCTGGAAAAAGAGTGGAAAAGGTTGACTGATGAATTGGGCAGCCTGGACTTTTCTTATCTGGATAGGATTGAAAAAGCACTGGCCGATGTAGAGAATGAAATAAAACTGGTAAATAGCCAAATCCGGCAGATGGAGAAAAACATAGGTGGGATGGAAAAGGCCAGAGAAAGTAAAGAAAAGATTATTCCGGAAATAAAAATAAAGATTGAGGAAAAGCAAGCTTTTCTCAAAGAAAGATACCCCCATGAGTGGGTAAAAGAAATAGGGGAACCCCGTTTTCAACAGGAAGTGGCAAAACGGAAGGACTCCCGGCAGATCTTTAGCTCCTTTGGCCATGCGGTAAAAAGCACCCAGACTCGGATGGAAAATAAGTGGTCCGATTTGGTTGGTGAACGTATTAGATATAATCAGGATTTCGGAGGAGCTTTCGACATCCAAGCTCAGGCCAACGAGGCCTACTCCGGAGAGAAAAAGAAACTGGAAGATACCTTTATCGTTGATTATGAAGCCAAGATTCGAGATGCCCGCGAAAAGGCTCAAGTGCAGTTTAAAGAGGATTTTATCAGCAAGCTGAAAAGCAATATTGATGCTGCCCGTGAACAGATAGAGGATTTGAACAAAGCCTTAAAGGATGTATCCTGGGGAAGAGATAAGTATCGTTTTAAAGTAAGTCCTAACCAGGAGTATAAAAAATATTATGATATGATTTGTGATGAACTTTTGATGGAGGGTTTGACTCTGTTTTCCGACGCCTTTCAACAAAAGTATCGGGATGTGGTCGAAGAACTGTTCAGACAGATAATCGAAACCGGTGAAGGTTTATTAACGGCAGATAAACGGGAGGCCCTTAACAAAAATCTGGAGAAATTCACTGACTACAAGACCTATCTGGATTTTGATTTGATTGTTACTGACGACGAAGGACGGGAATCTCGGCTTTCCAGGGTTATTTCCAAAAAGTCCGGGGGAGAGACCCAGACCCCCTTTTATATCTCGGTCCTGGCCTCCTTTGCCCAACTTTACCGGATAAAGCAGAAGGCTAATAACACTGCACGGATCATTGTCTTTGATGAAGCTTATAGTAAAATGGATCATCAGCGCATAAAAGAAAGTATCAACTTGATTAGAAAGCTAGGGCTACAAGTTATTCTTTCAGCCCCTACTGAAAAAATAGGGGATATTGCTCCTTTGGTTGACCGTAATTTATGCGTGACCAGAATCAAAAATGAAACTATTGTCAGGGCTTTCGATTCCAGGGAATTGGCGGAAATGGGGGCTTGAAATGGATTTTGGGGTACAAATTCTAAATGCTCTGCTTGATAAATATGAAGCCAGTCGACATTATCAAGATGAAGCAGTTATCAACCGGAAAGTCAAGCTGTCCTTTAAAGCCAAAAATATGCCACTTTACTGGGATACTGACCAGCCTCATATTAAAGTGGCTATACACCAGGCGGTCCAGGAACTGGTCCAACAGGACATTATTACTATTAACTGGCTGCCCTTTGAAAAGGGAAATCTTCTGGATAACGTAGCCTTAAATCTTGACAAGGTAGAAGAGGCTTATTTATTGGCCCATAGAATCCCCAAAAAAGATACAGTGGAAGGTTTTCAAAAAAGGTTAAAGGAATTACAGGATAAAATCTCTTTACCTTGGATAAAGGCTTTTTTAAACAGCGCCCTAAGGGAGAGTGAAAAAAATAAAGGTATTCCTATCTTTTTGCCTCCGGAGGAAGAGGAAAGGGAACTATTATTGCAAGCTTTGTTAGGATTGGATGAACTGGCAGGTCAGCCTATCCTTGAGCGGGTTTTTAGTAAAAAATATTTAGGAAATAGTAAAGTCTTTCAGAAAAGATTAAGAAAACGGTTAGCTGCAATAGCCAGAGAGTTTGCCTATTGTGAACAGGAATTGGATGACGATGATATTATGGCTGAATTGGGCATTGAAAAGACTACCGAAGAGTTACTGGTCAAGGGTAATATAGTTTTTTCCTATCAAGGGCAGACTCTGGATTATGGAGTCTTCCCTTTTGGCGGTATTATCGACATCGGTTTCGCTAGGCAGATGGAAATTAGTAAAATTGAGGCTAGCGTAATTTTAACCATTGAAAACAAGTCCAATTTTCATTATTTGGCCAGCCGGCAACTTCCGGCGAAAATATTGTTAATATACATTGGAGGTTTCCCCGGACCTCGAAAAAGGGAGCTCCTGGCAAGGATTTATTCCTATACTTTAGAGGAACAGATTAAGTTATCTTTTTATCACTGGGGTGATATTGATATGGGGGGTTTTAGGATTTTTCAGGTATTAAAAGAAATCATACCCTCCCTGCAACCTTTGTTTATGGATGTTAATACAGTTCAGGAATTTCGGGAGTATTGTGAAGAAACCAATAAAGGTTACAATTTTCAGTTGAAGGAGCTATTGTTTAAGGACGCATATCAAGAGTTCTACCCGGTAATTACCTATCTATTGGAAAATAAGATACGGTTAGAGCAGGAAGCCTTGCTTATTTCTGATAAACTTGTCGATGATTTATTAAATAAGCTTTGAAGGCATCTTCTTTTGTTTCATGAACTGTACCATGGGGATGCTCTGGTGGTGCATAATAGGATATTCGCTATGTAGAGAAGATGTGAAAAAAATACCTTACGGTATCCGGCAAGGTATTTTTTGTTTTATTGATATAAAAAAATGGAACGGCAAATTGTTTCGCCAAAAAGGAAAATATAACTAATTGTTGAATATTTAAATTGATATAAAAAATTCTGTTGTTAATTTTACAGGGGGCATACTCTTTTAGGGCATAATTCCAGATTTAGTAATGTCCTCAATCTATCATCAGTTGAATAATAAAAGAGAAAAATTATAGGAAATGGAGATAGAGGAGTTGTCTAAAAAGACAATCGGAATTAGAGAAAACTTGGGTCAATTCATTTTACTGTTAATTATTAATATCTTTGTTGGTTCAATGGTAGGAATTGAAAGAACTATCCTGCCTCTATTAGGCGAGGGCCAATTTCAATTGGCTTCTACCAGTGCAGTTCTTTCTTTTATTGTCAGTTTTGGTTTCTCCAAGGCAGTAGTGAATTATTTTGCAGGTGAAATCGCTGATAAGTGGCAAAGTCGCAAAAAAGTCCTTTTAGTGGGCTGGTTAGCTGGTTTATTTGTACCTGTCTTGATTATTATTGCAAAGGCTTGGTGGGTCATTGTCTGTGCCAATGTATTATTAGGTGTTAACCAAGGGTTAGCCTGGTCTATGACAGTAAATATGAAAATGGATATTTCAAATAATAATCAAAGAGGAACGGCTGTGGGGTTAAATGAGTTTGCTGGATATTCCGGAGTCGCGATTATGGCTGCTGTGTCGGGATATATTGCTTCTTCCTACTATATGAGGCCCCACCCCTTTTATCTGGGGATCGGTATTGCCATTATCGGAGTTTTGCTTTCTTTAACCGTTCAGGATACAGGCGGACATTTAAAATCTCAGACACAAGATCAACCACAAAAGTATTTATCCTCCCAAGAAATCTTCTGCCTTACTACCTGGAAAGACAGAAATCTTTCCAGCATTTGTTTCTCAGGCCTGGCAACAAATCTAAAAGATGGTATGGTCTGGGGACTCTTCCCACTATATCTTGCAAGTGGGGGTCTGGATGTTCACCAAATGGGCACAGTAGTAGCCGTCTACCCTGCAGCCTGGGGGTTCTTTCAATTATTCACAGGCATAATCAGTGATAAAATTGGCAGAAAAAAATTAATAGCAGGTGGTATGTTTACCCAAGCTTTTGCGCTTTGGTTCTTTCTAGCGGTCAACAGCTATTTTTTATGGCTTATGGGAGCTATCTCTTTAGGATTGGGTACGGCAATGGTTTATCCCACTTTGCAGGCGGCAATCAGTGATGTCTCGGCACCTAACTGGCGGGCATCTTCTATGGGTGTATACCGTTTTTGGAGGGATTGTGGTTATGCCTTCGGGGCATTAATGGCCGGATTGTTGGCAGATTACTTAGGGGCAACATGGGCTATAGGGTTAGTAGCCATCCTACCATTTTTAGCTGGAGTAAGTGCAAGTATGCGTATGAGGGAGACATTGGTGCCCTAGAGGTGAGTGCCAAAAGGACAAAAGAATAAAAAAGCAGCTCATATTAGGAGCGGTCAGATAGGGATTTATAATTCCTGAAAAATTTGGCATAGTCGTTGAAATTCGGCTATGCCGTTTATTCGTTTAGTTTGGCAAATCAATAGCGCCAATGCAGTTATAGAAAATTTGAATCCGCTGGGTTCTGCGGCCATCTACCTTTTCAGCCTTGAATACTATAATTTTGTCAATGAACTCTCGGATAATCTCTGCATCCAATTCTGTAATTT
>JBMNUR010000002.1:0-54547 GCA_050946395.1 Peptococcales bacterium | reverse complement strand
GTAGGGCGGGGACAGGCCCAAAGTTATTGTATCTTGATTGCTGAACCTAAGACCGAAGAAGGAAAGGCACGGATGAGGGTTATGACTGAAAGTACAGACGGTTTTTTTGTAGCTGAACAAGATCTAAAAATCAGGGGACCAGGTGAATTTTTCGGTACAAAACAACATGGTTTACCCGATTTAAAAATAGCTGATTTAATAAAAGATAGTGCAATTTTAGAGAAAACCAAAAAGATTGCAGAAGAAATTATTAAAGAGGGCCTAGATCTACCAAAATATCAAAAATTGAAGTTGGCCGTAACTAAAAAATTTAAAAATGAAAATTTGATTTAGAAAATGACCAGCATATTCAATGCTGGTTTTAATTTTTTAAGCCACAGATTTACACGGACAATCATTATGCAAGCATCATGATTGTCTTTGTAAATCTGTGGCCAATTTAATTGTCTAAAATTTACTTTATAATTTTTTTAAAAAAAATGCAAACTAAAGATAGGGAGGTGTCAAAGTGGCTCATAAAAAAGAAAAGAAAACTAATCTTAATAAATTTAAATACGAAGTTGCACAAGAAATGGGTCTTAATAATAATTTGAAAAAACAAAAAAACAAGACAGATAATTCCAAATAAGTTAGGTAAATAATACTAGAATAAAATATTTCAAAAAACACAAACTAGTACTACTAAAGAGAGGAGGTGAAAATAAAATGGCAAGCAGAAATACTAATACACCTGCAGTACAAGGTGCATCAGCCTTTCTGGATAAATTCAAATATGAAGTTGCTAATGAACTAGGTTTAACAAACTATCAAACAATTGATAAAGGTTCATTGACATCCCGCGAAAACGGTTATGTTGGCGGATATATGGTTAGAAAAATGGTTCAATTTGCTGAACAACAATTAATGAATAGTGGTGGTACACTTAGATAATATTCTTTAGGAATCCTTAAACAAGGAGGTGAAACAGAAATGGCACGTAATACTAATAAGCCCGCGGTTCAAGGTGCAGCTCCATTCCTTGATAAATTTAAATATGAGGTAGCTAACGAACTAGGTATGACTAATTATCAAAACATTGATAAAGGTTCATTAACATCTCGTGAAAACGGTTATGTTGGTGGATATATGGTTAGAAAGATGATCCAGTTTGCCGAACAACAACTTTCCGGACAACAACCACAACAATAGATTAAAAAAGATTAATTAACAAGCAGGTGTAGAAATACATCTGCTTTGTTTAATTGTGCAAGAAGGGAGAAGGGA
This sequence comes from Peptococcales bacterium, assembly GCA_050946395.1. Classification (GTDB taxonomy): domain Bacteria; phylum Bacillota; class Peptococcia; order Peptococcales; family BICA1-8; genus JBMNUR01. The sequence continues at coordinate 53,284 of JBMNUR010000002.1, read as the reverse complement.
GAAGCGAGGAGAGATATTTTTGTCTCCTGCTTCTTATTAGAAAGATGACCCAGTTTGCCGACAAGGTCATCAAACTTAACTTCGTAATCGAGTGAAATCAAAATGTATTTTATGGGTTTTATACGTGTTTGCGCCAACTCGCCCACGAATAGACGAATAAACGAATTTAATGGAGATAATTAGCAACTTCTTCGGGCATTGCCGGATGAAGTGCTTCGGCTAAAGCCATAGCGATTACTTTAGAAGTGTTTTCAATTAAGTCATCTATTTCTTTAGGTGTGACCATTAAACTATTGCTATAGGGCTGTAATACTTGATCAATAATCATTTTAAGCATTGGTGGATGTAATTCTTTTGTTAATTCTGTGAGAGGTGGTCTTTGTTTCATTTGTTGGACAAAATTTTCAATAATATCATTTGCAATAATACCTGCATGGACAACGGTTGGAACACCAATAGCTATTACAGGTATTCCCATTGTTTCTTGGTTAAGTCCAATTCTTTTATTACCTACTCCAGAACCGGGATTAATTCCGGTATCGGCAATTTGAATTGTTGCACCAATTCTACTTACGTCACCCGCAGCTAGAGCATCGATTGCAATAATTACATTAGGATTTGTTTTTTCAACTATACCTTTGATTATTTCAGCAGTTTCTATGCCAGTTATACCTAAGACACCTGGAGCAATAGCACTTACAGAGCGTAATCCATTTGTTAATTCTTGAGGTACTTTACCATACAGATGTCTTGTTGCCATACTTTTTTCAACTACTTTCGGGCCTAACGCATCAGGGGTTGCATTCCAATTACCTAACCCGACAATTAATACACTGTCATTTTCATTTTTAAAAGGCAACACATCTTTTAATTTTTGTGCTAAAATATGGCTTAATTCTTGGTGATAAGCTTTATTATTAATTCTTAAAACATCGGATTCAATAGTAATATATTTTCCGGGAAGCTTACCTATGATTGATGCACCATGTTGATTAAGAACTTGAACTATCTTTACATTAGCAATATCAAAAGACTCATCATGTAAACTAACGCCCGGAATTTCTCCACCTCTTGTACCTCTTATTGCATCATGAGCCTCTAAAGCTAAATCTAAGCTGATACCCAGACCTTTACAAATATCTAATCTTCCCATTATTAACCTCCTTAAAAATTTCCTTACGTTAATTGTTTCCAGTTTCAAGATTAGTATGCAATGAGTTAATTTAATTTTCTTTGGGTAAACTAAATTTAAATTAAAGAAAGGAGGTAAAATAATTGAGAAGAACAAGACGTCAAGATTTTCTTTCCAGTAAAACTCGAAGAGATACGGAATTTGGAAGAGATTTATATGTTACAGATACCAAACAAACTCAGAAAAAAGTAAATCCGGATACTGCACGATTTGCCAATAATCCAAGACCTAGATATGAAATTTATCCCGGTGAATAAAAAAGAGCGTGGTCTTTTTAGCCACGCTCTTAAGCTTTCTAAAATTCCCACTTTTAAAAAAAATCCGCAGGATTTTACCGCGGATAAGAGGAAGAAAAGCACTTAGGGAGAAATTAAATTCTAATATTAGTTTGTGCAATTTTTTTAAAGATATTAGAGGTTATTTAAGGTTATTTAAGTCAAATATTTAATTTATATGATATACTATATTTTAGTAAAAGAGGTAAAATAATGCGAGTTATTGCAGGTTTATGTCGAGGTAGAAATTTAAAAAGTGTTAAAGGACTGGCTACACGTCCTACTGCAGATAGGGTGAAAGAAGCAATATTTAATGTATTGAACTTTAAAGTTCAGAATGCTGTTTTTCTGGATTTATTTGCCGGTACTGGAAGCATGGGAATTGAAGCCCTGAGTAGAGGTGGAAAATTATCAGTTTTTGTTGAAAAAGAAAAAAAAGCCATAAAAGTTTTACAAGAGAATTTACTTAATTGTCAGCTTGAAGAATATGCACAAGTATACCCTACAGACTATGGACATGCCTTAAAGTTGCTTCATAAAAATAGATATAAATTTAATTTGGTTTATTTAGACCCACCATATAAATTAATGATAATTGATAATATTTTAAAAGAATTGGTTAGTCTGGAATTATTAATTAAAGGGGCTATAGTTATAGCCGAAACAGATTTAACTACCCAACTCACCCAAGGTTATAAAAAATTATTTAAGGTAAGAGAAGATAAGTATGGAGATACAAAAATAACTTATTATCAGTTAAATGGGGAGGATTAAAATGGAGGTTTATAGGATTTTAGATGAAATGGAAGCGGAACTAGAGGAATGTGCCAGAATACCTTTAACAAACAAAATAGTTATTCAAGATGAAGCAATTTATAAATATATTGATCGATTGCGTGCTACTTTACCGGAAGATATTAGACAAGCTCAATGGGTAAAAAAAGAAAGGTTGAGATTACTTGATGACGCTGAGTTAGAGGCACAAAAGATAATCGAAAATGCTAAAGATAAAGTTCGCGAATTAGCCAGTGAATCAGAAATTCAAAGGATGGCTGAACAAAATAGTCAGGAGATTTTGAAAAATGCTAAAACCCAAGCCCTAGAAATTACCCAAGGAGCATTTAGTTTTGCTGATGAAATAATGGGACAGATACAAGCTCATTTAGAAAAGCATTCCCAGGTATTAAAAGAAGGCAGACAGCAGATCAAGCAAGTTTTACAAACTAAACAATCCGCAGAAAAGGTGACAAAGGAGAATGTGGGTTAATCGTCTATTCGTTAAGACGTGGGTACGAAAAAATCGAAAGCACTACTGTATCACTTACAATGCCTTCCTCTGGGAGGTAATATGGTGATTATTCATTTCATTTTGTTACATGCAAAATGATACGCCAAATTCCAGATAGAACCAGCAAGATGAATATTACTACAAGGGCTGCTCCAAAGCTAAAAGTGTAATAATTAAAAAAAGTAATGTTTTCTTGAGGAAAAAAATTAAATTTACTAGCAGGAATAATATTACTTAGAGGTTTAAAAAGTAACAATGTAAGGAACATTGCTAAAATACCTTGAAAAAACCGTCCACCTAAATAATAACTTATCGGTAAATTATTTCTAGCTGCAATACTTGTTACTTGAGCCTGAATGGAAAGACCACTCCAGCCCAAAATGAGACTAACGATCATTAGCTGTTGGATTAAGGAAACATTAATTTGGGCAACTTTTTGTGCTCCTAAGGTCATTTCAAAAAAACCGGTAGTAATACCTTCACCGAGTATGGGGTTTACTCCAATTAATACAAGAATCTTACTAAAAAAGAGGGTCAAAAAATACGATAAATTTGTTTCTTTAAATACTTCTATTAATACTGCAAAGAAAATCACAAAGCCTCCGATGGTAAGCATATTTTGGATGGATTTATTGACTGCACTACCTAAGAGACTTCCTAGTGGCTTTGCATTTTTTTGTATCCCAATAAGTTCTTTCAGGCTTTTTTTGACTAAAGAACCCTGAAAGGATATTTTTTTATTATTATTTCCAAATATTCCTAATATTAAACCAAGACAAAGGTTTGCACCATAATGGGCTAATAAAAGAATAACTCCCAGATGAGGATTATTAAACATGCCCACCGGAATGGCTACCAGTAAAAATAGGGGACTCGAGTTGTTGGTGAAGGCCAATAACCTTCCGGCTTCTTCTCGTGTAAGAAGATTTTTTTCATAAAGTGTGTTGGTAAGAACGGCTCCCATTGGAAATCCTGAAGTAAATCCCATTGCTACTACAAATCCTGCTTCCCCTGGTTGCTTAAAGAGAGGACGCATTAAAGGCTCCAAAAGAACTCCTAAAAGTCGTACTACACCCAATTCTACTAAAATATCGGAAATTATAATAAAAGGTAAAAGTGCGGGTACTAAGACTAAGGCCCAAGTTTTTAAGCCGTATAAAGCTCCCTGAAAAGTGGACTGGGGATGAAGGATCATAGCCCCAGCTAAAAATAACCCTAAAAAGGCTAAAATACTGTAAAAAATATTTCGCCGCAATGTTTATTCCACCTTCTAGGAAAAATTCCTATTATTATATGTAAATATATATGTATTTTATTAGGAAATATGTTATACATCTTATATAAAGGAAGGAGTGAGAATATGACGGGGCCAAAAATAGGTTTAGCTCTTGGGGCTGGCGGTGCTAAAGGGCTAGCCCATATAGGAGTATTACAAGTTTTAGAAGAGGCTAAAATACCAATTCATCTTATTACCGGCTCTAGCATGGGTGCTGCTATTGGTTCCATTTACGCAGCAGGTGCTCAACTAAGCATGATGGAAAAATTAGCACTGGAGCTAAATAATTCTCATTTTATTGACCTAGTGATTCCTAAATGGGGTCTTGTTAAAGGTAAAAAAGCTCATGCCTTGCTTAGGTTAATGACCCATAATTATAATTTTGGGGAACTAAAAATACCTGTAGGTGTTGTAGCCACCGATTTGGTTTGTGGGGAACGGATAGTTTTCAAAGAAGGTAATGTAGCTAATGCTGTACGAGCCAGCATTGCTGTTCCCGGAGTGGTAGAGCCTTATCAATGGGATGGTCGTATTTTAGTGGATGGTGCAGTCTGTGATCGAGTACCGGCTCAATTAGCACAGGAGATGGGAGCAGATATTGTAATATCTGTTGATTTACAATTCTATAATAGAGAAAAAGTAGAAATTACTAGTATATTTGATGTAATTATGCAATCCATTGAATTATTGGAACGTCAAGTAAGCAATTATTATACAAGTTATACGGATATTATTGTAAAACCTAGAGTAAGTGATTATAATTGGACAGATTTTAATGCAGCCGGTCATTTTATTGAAATGGGTCGAATGGCCTGTAGAGAAGTACTGGATGAAATTAATCAGAAGATAGCTATTTTTAAGGATAAGGAACAGTGGAAGAGTGCAAGAGTGGACTATTAATATTATCCGTGTGCCCCGTCAAGAATCCCGTGGTTTAATAAAAAATTATTTTCGCGCCCACTCAACCCATCACTGAATAAACGTAATTAGTCCACAATCACCGGTGACCGATAGAAATCTTGTCTTCCCAAACGATGTTCTGCTTTAGCAAAACCTAAATTATATAGATCTGTGGCTAGCACTTCCAAGTCCAGCATTTTTCGACCTTGTTCAGAAACTTCTTGATAACCTCGGGCGAATTTAGTAATGATCGGAAGATTACTACCCCGCTTTATTAATCTTAAAAGTTCCTGACCCTTACGGTTAAACCCCAGAATCCTTAAGTATTGGGGCTCAGTTGTACTCAAGTCTTGTGTAAAGTTTAGAAAAGCATGGATTATAAGCCTTTGCATTCTAGTATAGGTGTAGCGTTTAGTTTTTAGCTCTGCAAGTAGTTTTTCCAGACTATTTGTTTCTTGAATTATTTCTTTAAGGCGATTTTCTAAGCCTTCTGTGACTTCGATAATTCTTTTCAAATCATCTAGGCTCATCCGTTTAATAACAGCCAGTATTGCCTGCTCCAGGGAATTAAGGGTTATAGGGTTTTTGCCATCTTTAAATTGTTTTAATAATATATTACTTGAGGTTTTCGGTAAATATTGGGTCCAAGTGGGATTGCGGTTGATAATAAGATGGCGAATGGAACTAGCACTTGCAATACCTGCTATGGGTGATAGTTCATGATAATCACCAACTCTCTTTATTAACAAAGGTTCAATAGAAGAATTAATTTCCTCTAATACTCTTAAGTAGGCTAAAGCTAAGACATTATTTGGCTTTTCAAGTTGTAAACCATCAATATTTTCGTTAGGTATCAATTTTCTTAATGCAAGGCTTCTGGCCATAGGGTAAGAATTTCCGGCTGTTAAATAAGTATTTAGAGTTTGGCTGAAGATGGCATCTTCATTATGTAACTTTGTGGCGATCATTTTTAGTTGGGGTAAATGGTTGGTTTCTGCCCCAAAGGCCAAATGGGAAACTATACCAGTTTGAGCTAGAGATTTTACCCCACCTTGAGCAAACCAATGAGCACTTCGACAGGCAAAAACTACAGGTAGCTCTAAAACTAAATCAATACCTGCTTTAAGTGCCATTTCAGTACGCACCCATTTATCCACAATTGCCGGTTCACCCCTTTGTAGAAAGCTACCACTTACAATGGCAATAGCTCCCTCACTTTGACTATTTTTTTTTGCCTCAGTCAAATGATAAAGGTGACCAAGGTGAAATGGATTATATTCTGCTATAATACCAATTATCCGCATTTATTTTCCTCCAGCATACATAAGGATTTTTTTTAGACAAAAAATATATAATAGTTGTTAGTTGCTAGATTTAAATAATCTCATGGTTTTACTAGCCACCGGCAACTAATTTACTAGCAACTAATTTGCAGGATTTAATTGATTTATGCTGAATTAGTTAAAGTTATTGTAATTATACCAAAAAGGAGGAGTCTTTTTATGAATTTAATTCAAAACATGAAAGACAAAGCCAGTCAAAAAAACACTACTATTATTTTGCCTGAGGGAACAGAAGAGAGAACTGTTCAAGCAGCAGCAATTATTACTAAGGAAAAAATAGCCAAAATTGTTCTATTAGGTGAAAAAAATCAGGTCCAGGCTGTAGCTGGCAAAACTAACACTGATTTATCAGGTATCACTATTATAAACCCTGAAGAATCGGAAAAATATGAGGAATACGCCCGAGATTTATATGAACTTAGAAAACATAAAGGCTTAAGTGAAGACGAAGCAAAAAAACTTGCCAGAAATCCTCTATACTTTGGAGCTCTTATGGTTAATAAAGGTGATGCTGACGGGATGGTAGCTGGTGCCCAAAATACAACAGGTGATGTTTTAAGACCTGCCTTACAAATTATTAAGACGGAAAAGGGTATTTCATCAGTGTCAGGAGCCTTTATTATGATTGTACCCAATAGTGATTATGGTACAAATGGGCTGATGGTATTCGCCGATTGTGCAGTTAATCCTAACCCAACTGCAGAACAATTAGCTGAAATTGCTTATTTGTCGGCTAAAACTGCCAATGCTTTAGCGGGTATTGAGCCCAAAGTTGGTATGCTTTCTTTTTCTACTAAAGGTAGTGCTAAACATGAACTTGTGGACAAAGTTGTTCAAGCTACTCAAATTGCCAAAGAAAAATATCCCGATTTAGCAGTTGATGGTGAATTGCAGGCTGACGCAGCTCTTGTACCAAAGGTTGGTAGCTCTAAAGCCCCTGGTAGTGAAGTAGCTGGGAAAGTCAATGTTTTAGTTTTTCCAGATCTGCAAGCGGGTAATATCGGTTACAAATTAGTACAACGCTTAGCCAACGCAGAAGCAGTAGGACCTGTTTTACAAGGAATGAATAAGCCTGTTAATGATTTATCTCGTGGTTGTAGTATTGATGATATAGTTAATACTGTTGCTATGACAGTACTACAGTGCTAGTTAAATAATTTCGCCATGGTGAACTTCTTGACAATACAACTATAGAAATATATAATGAAAAAGTCGCCTAGGTGGTTAATTTAGGTGTTTAGGGTGGATAAATATGTCTTTAAGTATTAATTTATTAAAAGTCCGTAACTCTATTGGCACAACAGCTAGTTTCGAACTTTCCACGCCAAACCTTCCTCTTACCGAGGAGTTAAACATTATTAAACCTGTCAGTGTTTCTTTGACAGTAAGTAATAATGGACAAATTTTAGAGTTAAAAGGTAATGTTAATACAGAAGTGGAGTCTAACTGTCATCGTTGTTTGACACCTACTAAGGCTGGGATTGATGCTGTCATTGATGAAAAGCTTGTTTACTCTACAGATTTACGGCATTTAGGTGACATTTCCCAGGATGAAATAGAAGAAAAATATTTAGTTTTTACCAATGATTTATTTGACTTAACTGATTTAGTTCGGGAAACTATTATAATGGCCTTACCTTATAAGATTTTATGTAATGATGATTGTCAAGGCCTTTGTATAAAATGTGGTCAAAATCTTAATATAAAAAGTTGTAATTGTATTACTGAGGAAATTGACCCGCGTTTAGCAATTTTAGCGAAACTTAAAGGTGCCGAGGAGGTGTAGTAATGGGAGTTCAACAGAACAAAAAATCAAAATCCAGGACGAGACAAAGAAGGTCAATTTGGGCAAAGCTAGATTCTCCCAATAGAATGGAATGTCCGCAATGTCATGAACCAAAATTACCCCATAGGGTTTGTCCGTCATGCGGATATTACAAAAATCGTGAAGTCATAAAAAAAGCAGCTGCTGAATAAAATTTGTACCTAAAGAGCAAGCAAATAAATGCTTGCTCTTTTTTTTTATTGCAATATCTTCCTGAATATATTATACTTGGTATTGATACCAGGTGCTAATACCTTGTACTAGGAATGGTGATACATAATGAAAGCCCGTTTGCCAAAACCTAAAAGGCAAGAAGAACTACAAGTTTTTTTAAACGAAAACCCTTTTGCTACTGATGAAGATTTAGCCCAAGAATTTGGATGTAGTATTCAAACTATCCGCTTAGACCGTTTAGAATTGGGGATTCCAGAAGTAAGGGAACGGATGAAAAGGGTAGCAGAGACCAATTATTCCAAAGTTAAATCGGTAACAGATACTGAGATTATAGGTGAATTAATCGAATTGGAATTAGGTGTCAAGGCGACTTCAGTATTAGAGGTTACTCCGGAAATGGTTGCAGATAAAAGTCATGTTTGCCGGGGACATCATATTTTCTCTCAGGCTAATATGCTGGCAGTGGCCTTAATTGATGCCGAGATTGTTTTAACGGGAAGTGCTAGAATTAGATATCGGAGGCCTGTATATTTAAAAGAAAAACTAGTTGCTACTGCAGTTCTTGCCCGACAGCGTTCTAATAAGCATTTGGTAAAAGTTGTGTCTAAAGTAGGTGCTGAGGAAGTATTTGTGGGTAAATTTATTGTTGTTTCGCGTTAGGAGGAGTGAAGGTGAAGGTTGCACTAGATGCTATGGGTGGTGACTATGCACCCCAGGAAATAATTAAAGGGGCCTTAGAGGCGATTAATTTATATCCACAACTGGAAAAAGTTTATTTAGTAGGTGACGAAAAACAGATAAATGACCACCTTTCCCACAAACATGAAAAAATAGAAATTATTCATGCTGGAGAAGTAATAACTATGGAAGACCATCCAGGAACTGCTTACCGACGAAAAAAAGATGCATCAATAACTGTTGCAACCAGACTGGTAAAAAACAAAGAGGCTCATGCGGTAGTATCGGCCGGCAGTACAGGTGCTCAGATGGTAGCTGCTTTGTTTGGTCTAGGTCGAATTAAGGGGGTTGACCGCCCGGCAATTGGAACGGTTTTGCCTACCCTAGGCGGAGGAAAACTTCTTTTAGATGCCGGGGCTAATGCCGACTGCAAAGTGCAGAACTTATTACAATTTGCAAAAATGGGCAGCATATATGCAGAAAAGGTATTAGGTATAGAAAACCCGAAAGTTGCCTTAGTTAATATAGGGAATGAAAAAACTAAAGGCAATGAATTAGTAATTAAAACATATGAAGAACTAGCCAACTTAGAAAATATCAATTTTGTGGGAAATATTGAAGGTAGGGATATACCTAGGGGTACAGTTGATGTCATGGTTTGTGATGGATTTGTAGGTAATGTTGTCTTAAAATTAATCGAAGGCATGGCTAGTACCTTTAGTCAATTATTAAAGGATGAAATTAATAAAGGCGTAATAAGTAAAATGGGCGGGGCCTTAATGTTACCTGCTTTGCAAGGATTAAAAAAACGTATGGATTATTCCGAGTACGGGGGAGCTCCTTTACTAGGAATTGATGGTATTAGTGTTATCTGTCATGGAAGTTCTAAAGCCAAAGCTATTCATAATGCGATCAAAGTAGCCTATGAAAGTTACTCCCAAGGTTTTATAGAAAACCTAAGGTTAAATATGGAAGTGGGAGAGGTTAAGGATGAACAATAATTTAATACCTGTGGGGATTATAGGAACTGGTTCTTATGTCCCTGAACAGGTAGTTACTAATAAAGACTTGGAAAAAATAGTTGATACTGATGACGAATGGATTGTAACGCGTACCGGTATTAGTGAGCGTCGGAAAGCAGAAAGTCATATCGCAACATCGGATATGAGTGTGTTAGCTGCCCAAAAAGCTATTGAAAGTGCCGGAATTACACCGGAAGATATTGACTTGATCATTGTGGCAACTATTACGCCTGATATGATTTTTCCAGCCACAGCTTGTCTGGTTCAGGAAAAGTTAGGTGCTAAAAATGCGGGTGCTTTTGACTTAAGTGCAGCTTGCACCGGCTTTATCTATGGATTATCGGTTGCTAGTCAATTTATAGCAACTGGCATGTACAAATATGTTTTAGTAGTAGGTGCGGAAACCTTAAGCCGCGTTCTTAATCCCGCGGATCGCAACACCTTAATTCTTTTTGGTGATGGGGCTGGGGCTGCTGTTTTGGGGCCAGTAGAAGCTGGTAGTGGATTTTTATCTTTTGACCTCGGCTCTGATGGGTCCGGATTTAATCTGCTTTACCAGGAGGCAGGAGGATCTCGCTGTCCGGCAAGCTTAGAATCTGTTGAATTAGGAAAACATTATATGGTAATGCATGGTCAAGATGTTTTTAAATTTGCAGTAAGAATCATGGGAGAGGCTTCCCTAAAAGCTCTGGGTAAAGCAGGTTTGGGTAAAGAAAGTGTTGATTATTTAATACCCCATCAAGCTAATATTAGAATTGTGGATGCAGCTGTAAAACGTCTACAGTTACCAACCGATAAGGTATATATTAATCTAGATAAATACGGCAACATGTCAGGGGCATCCATACCTGTAGCTCTAGATGAAGCCGTTAGAAATAAAAAAATAAAAAAAGGTGATCTAGTAGTATTAGTAGGTTTTGGAGCCGGATTAACTTGGGGTGCTTGTGTTTTACGCTGGAGTTATTAGGAGGTATTAATTTGCTTACAACAAACTTATGTAACATATTGGGAATAAAACATCCTATTATTCAAGGTGGTATGGCCTGGATAGCCACAGCTGAATTAGCCGCTGCCGTTTCGGAGGCAGGAGGCTTAGGCATTATAGGGGGAGGTAGTGCTCCACCTGAGGTTGTCCGCGAACAAATTAAAAAAGCGAGAACATTAACCAATAAACCATTTGGTGTAAATGTTTATTACATGTCACCTTTTGTCGAAGATGTAATAAATGTTGTTATTGAAGAAGAAGTTGCTGTAATTACTACAGGTGCAGGTAATCCAGGCAAGCATATTCCTAAATTAAAAGAAGTAGGTATCAAGGTGTTTCCAGTTGTTTCCTCAGTTGCTCTGGCTAAAAGATTAGCTCGAACCGGTGTCGATGGTTTAATCGCTGAAGGTATGGAATGTGGTGGACATGTTGGTGAATTAACTACAATGGCTTTGGTACCTCAAATAGTTGATGCAGTAGATTTACCTATTATTGCTGCCGGGGGGATTTTTGATGGTCGAGGTTTAGTGGCGGCTTTAAGTTTGGGCGCAGTGGGAGTACAAATGGGAACAAGATTTGTCTGTGCTGAGGAATGTACTGTACATGCTAATTATAAAGAAGCAATTATTAATGCTAAAGACCGTGATACTGTGTTAACGGGTTACTCAAGTCACCAAGTTCGTGTACTAAAAAACAAACTAACAAGAGCATTTCAAGAATTAGTAAATGAAAATGCTGATGCCGAAGAATTTGAAAAACTTGGTGCAGGTCGACTTAGGGCTGCGGCAGTTGATGGTGATGTTGCTATGGGTTCAGTAATGGCCGGTCAAGTGGCGGCAATGGTTTCCAAAATACAACCGGCCCGGGACATTATCGAGGAGATAGTTGCTGAAGGGCACAATACTTTATTAACATTACAAAAATTTTCCGGGGGAGGCTTGGCATGACTAAATTCGCCTTTGTTTTTCCAGGCCAAGGTGCTCAATATGTAGGTATGGGTAAGGATGTATTTGAAAATTACCCCGAGGCCCAGGCTGTTTTTTTAGAAGCTAATAAGAGGCTTGGGTATAATTTATCGGATTTATGTTTTTATGGTCCGGAAGAAAAATTAAAATTAACCGTACATACTCAACCTGCCCTATTAACTACCAGTATTGCATGTCTATCACTTATTAAAGATAAAGGTATTAAACCGGATTATGTTTTAGGACACAGTTTGGGTGAATATTCGGCATTAGTAGCTGCGGGGGCATTGGAATTTTCTGATGCTGTTTGGTTAGTTGAACAAAGAGGAAAATTAATGCAGGAAGCTGTACCTCCTGGAGAAGGGACTATGGCAGCTATTTTGGGTTTAAACATGGAAAAAGTGGAGCAACTGTGTCAAATGTCTAGTGATGTAGGGGTTGTTGAGCCGGCGAATTTTAACTGTCCGGGTCAAATAGTAATTGCCGGTCAAACCTCTGCTGTAGATAAGGCTGTTTCTTTAGCCAAGGAATTTGGGGCAAAAAGGGCAATTCCTTTACCTGTTAGCGGACCCTTTCATTCCTCTTTATTACAACCGGCAAGTCAAAGGCTTAGTTCCATCTTGGAAGCAATTAGTATCAAGGATCCGGAAACACCTTTAGTTGCCAACATTTCTTCAGAAATTGTTACTGATAAAGATAAAATTCGAAAAGGTTTAATAGAACAGGTTAGCGGCTCAGTAAAATGGGAACAGTCTATCAGAAAAGTGATTGAACAAGGGGTTACTACGTTTTTGGAAATAGGTGCCGGTAAAGTATTAGGGGGACTGATTAAAAAAATTGATCCTAGTGTAGAAATCTTTAATATTGAAGATACCACTTCATTAGAAAAAACCTTAGCAGGATTAAATATTAACTAAGGTTAAGATTAAGATTGAGATTTAGCCTTGAGTTAATACGAAGGGAATGATCGGTAATATGGATTTGCATGGAGAAGTTGCTTTAGTTACAGGGGCTTCCCGGGGTATTGGGAAAGCAATTGCCTTAGAATTAGCCCAAAAAGGGGCTAAGGTTGCTGTTAATTATATGGGTAATGCAAGTAAAGCCCAGGAAGTAGTCGAGGCTATTAAGGCTTTGGGTGGCGAGGCGTTAGCAGTTCAAGCCAATGTAGCTTCTAGTGAAAAAGTAGCAGAAATGATTGAACTAGTGGAAAAAGAGCTTGGTCAAATTAGTATTCTAGTTAACAATGCGGGTATTACCAGGGATAATTTATTAATGAGAATGAAGGAAGAAGATTGGGATCATGTATTAGAAACCAACTTAAAAGGTGTTTTCAACTGCACTAAAGCAGTTATCCGGGGTATGATGAAGCAGAGAAAAGGTAAAATTATTAACATTAGTTCAGTTGTAGGCTTAACAGGCAATGTAGGACAATGTAATTATGCAGCAGCAAAGTCTGGAGTAATAGGCTTTACAAAGTCTATGGCTCAGGAACTAGCCTCGCGGGGAATACAGGTAAATGGAGTTGCTCCGGGTTTTATTTCTACAGATATGACAGATAAATTATCTGAGGGAATTAAAGAGGAAATTTTAGCACGTATTCCTTTAAAAAGACTTGGTAAACCGGAGGATGTAGCTGGGGTAGTAAGTTTTCTTGCTTCGACCCAAGGGGATTATATTACCGGGCAAATAATTTGTGTTGACGGTGGCATGGTAATGTAAGATTATAATAGATAGGATTTGTGGAAGGAGGTGAAGAGTGTGGATATTTTTGCAAAGATAAAATCTATCGTTGTGGACCAATTAGGTGTCGACGCTGATGAGGTTACTTTAGAAACTAGCTTTGAAGATTTAAATGCTGACTCCTTAGATGTTGTAGAACTGGTAATGGCCTTGGAAGAGGAATTTGATATAGAAATTCCCGATGAGGATGCTGAAAAAATTAGAAGCATTGGAGCAGCTGTAGAATATATCAAAGCAAAAGTACAATAAGCCAAGGTAAAAAGTCCCGTTCTCTTCTTTGCGGGACTTTTCTCAAATAGATATATTGGAGGCGCTTCTTTTGAAACTACCGGTATTACAAATAGGTGACTTAACACCCAAATATCCTATAATTCAAGGTGGCATGGCTGTAAGAATTTCTACTGCTCCTTTGGCCGCGGCAGTGGCCAATGCCGGGGGGATAGGGATAATTGCCATTAGCGGAATGACTATAGATGAAGTAAAAAGGGAAATACGCTGGGCTCGAGAGAATTCTCGAGGAATAATAGGTATTAATATTATGTTTGCTGTTTCCCAATTTGCTCAGCTAGTCAATGCTGCTTTAGAGGAAGGTGTTGATCTTATTATTCAGGGTGCAGGCTTTTCCCGGGATATTTTTAAATGGTGCAAAGAAGCCAAGACACCCCTGGTTCCTATAGTTTCCACAGTAAAATTGGCCAAGTTATCGGAAGGGTTGGGAGCTTCGGCTGTTGTTGTAGAAGGTAAAGAAGCGGGAGGCCATTTGGGTACTTCTCAATCAATGCGGGAAATTGTTCCCCAAGTTAAACAGGCAATCTCTATTCCTGTAATTGCAGCTGGAGGAATAGTTGATGCCCATGACATGAAAGAAGCTTTTGACTTAGGTGCTGATGGGGTACAAATGGGAACTAGATTTGCTGCTAGCATAGAGTCTAATGCCGCCTTAAATCTTAAAGAAATATATGTAAAAGCAAAAAAAGAGGACATAGTTTTAATTGATAGCCCTGTTGGGCTACCGGGCCGAGCTATTAGTAATGTGTTTAGTGAAAAAATAAACTCGGAATATGACCTCAGTCCGGAAAATTGCCAGGCTTGCTTAAAAAATTGTAAACAAAATTTTTGCATTATGGATGCCTTGATCAATGCTCAACGAGGCAACTTAGACCATGGTTTGATTTTTTGTGGGGAATACATTGAAAAAATTAAAGAGATATTACCTGCAGGTGATATTATTAAAAAATTGGTCAAGGATTTAGAATTACTCTAGATTAAGATTTCATTGTGTTATCACTATATAGAGGCGGACGATCCTGTCCCTCTAGAGTAGGCACAATGTTTATCCCTACACATTCTTTGCTAATACTAAGAATAACAGGATACTATTTTTATCCGATGACTACCGACCGTAAGACTCCCATTTTGATTTCATTTCAAGCAGAGGAATATCCCCAACGAATGGGAGATAACGGCTGCTACGTCCCTAGACATAGGAAACTAGCTTGCTATGTAAGCTTTAGCTGACTGGTCCGCTGTCTCTTGATTTTACATGTGTAACAAATAATTATTTCCGCTAGTCACTAGTCACCAGTCACTATTAACTAGTCACTAGTCACTTTCTAAAGAGGTGTTGAAAATGTCTACTAGAAGAGTAGTTATTACTGGTTTAGGTATTATTTCTCCTGTTGGAACAGGAGTAGAAAAATTTTGGCAGAACCTTCTTGCTGGGCAATCGGGTATTGGACCAATAACTCGGTTTGATGCTTCAGAGTTACCGACTCAAATTGCCGGGGAAGTTAAAGATTTTCAGGTTGAAACTTATATCGAGAAAAAAGAAGCACGCAGGATGGATATTTTTACCCAATATGCTGTTGCCGCAGCTAAGATGGCTGTTGAAGATAGCGGAATGGACCTAAAACAAGTGGATTTAAATCGGGTAGGGGTTATACTTGGTTCAGGTATTGGTGGTATTGGAACCATGGAAGAACAACATCAAGTATTAATGGCTAAAGGAATCAACAGGGTCAGTCCTTTTATGGTACCAATGATGATTGTTAATATGGCAGCAGGTCAAATTTCTATTCATTTAGGTGCCAAGGGTCCTAATATAACTGTAGTAAGTGCATGTGCCTCCGGGACAAATGCTGTCGGTGACGCTTTTAAGCTCATAGAGCGGGGTGATGCAGATGTGGCTATTTCCGGTGGTACGGAAGCCTCTATTACTCCTTTATCTTTTGCCGGATTTTGCTCTATGAAGGCATTGTCCACTCGTAATGATGAACCTACTAAGGCGAGTCGCCCTTTTGATAAAGACCGAGATGGCTTTGTTATGGGTGAAGGTTCCGCAATTTTAGTTT
The DNA here is from genome assembly GCA_050946395.1 of Peptococcales bacterium. Lineage (GTDB taxonomy): Bacteria > Bacillota > Peptococcia > Peptococcales > BICA1-8 > JBMNUR01. The sequence continues at coordinate 37,270 of JBMNUR010000002.1, read as the reverse complement.
TAGAAAGCTTGGAACATGCTCGTAAAAGAGGGGCACATATTTATGCTGAAGTTTTAGGTTATGGATCAACTGCTGATGCTCATCATATTACAGCACCTGCTCCGGAAGGTGAAGGAGCGGCTCGAGCTATGTGGATGGCAATTAATGATGCCGGTTTAAAACCTGAGCAAATTGACTATATTAATGCTCATGGTACATCAACTGAATTAAATGATAAATTTGAAACATTAGCTATTAAGCAAGTTTTTGGTGAAGGGGCAGGCAAACTATTAGTAAGCTCCACCAAATCTATGACAGGACATCTTTTAGGTGCGGCTGGGGCCCTTGAATTAGCTGCCACTGCGTTAGCTCTTAGAGATGGTCAAATCCCGCCAACAATTAATTACGAAAATGCTGATCCTGAATGTGATCTGGATTATGTACCAAATGTTAAAAGGGAAAAAGCTATTAAATATGCATTATCTAACTCTCTTGGCTTTGGTGGTCATAATGCTACGGTTATTTTGGGAAAATATAGTGAATAAAAGAAGGTTAGCCTAAGCTAACCTTCTTTTATTCAAGGTTGAGGTTGAGGTTGAGGTTGTGTAAAATATATTTGTTATTTTACTTTAATGGGGGTGAAAAAATGTTAAGCAATCAAAGGATTAATCAATTGAATAAGTTAATTTCTAAAACGGGATTACATTTAAAAAAGTATGATTTGCTTAATTCTGCTTTAATCCACCCTTCCTATGTCTTTGAAAAAGGGCCCCAGGTTGGTAATCATAATCAAAGATTGGAGTTTTTGGGTGATGCGGTGGTAGGTTTAATTGTAGGTGATTACCTATATCATTTATTTCCGGAAAAGTCCGAAGGTGAACTTACTAAAATGCGGGCTGCAGTAGTCTGTGAAAGCAGCCTGGCCAAGGCTGCTAATCGGTTAGAAATTGGTCAATATCTTTTAATGGGCAAAGGTGAAAAAAATGGTGGCGGTGCAGGAAGACCTTCTAATTTAGCTGATGCTTTTGAAGCTTTTGTAGGTGCTTTATATATAGAATTAGGGCTTAATGATATTCGAAATTTTGTTTTGGGTTATCTTAAACTGGAAATAGAACGGGTTATATCCGGACATTATGGTGATTATAAAACCCAGTTGCAAGAAATTATTCAAAAACAACCTGATGGTGTGGTAGAATATCAGATAATTTCCGAAAGTGGACCTGATCATGAAAAGGAATTTATTGCCGGAACTTTTCACGGAGGAAAATTAATAGCCAGTGGAAAGGGACGTACGAAAAAAGAAGCAGAACAAAATGCTGCACATAAAGCTTTAATAAAGATGGGTGAAATTGGTGAGTAATACGTTAATTATTCCTATTTTTGTATCTCATATGGGTTGCCCTCACACCTGTATTTTTTGTAACCAGCATAAGATTGCCGGTTCTTTTAGAGAACCTACAAAAGATGAAATTAAAGAAAAGGTATTTAAATACCGAAGTACTTACCCGGATATTGAAAACGCTTACGTTGAACTAGCTTTTTATGGTGGAAGTTTTACCGGGATTAGAAAAGATTTACAAGAGGAACTACTTTCGACTGCACTATCTTTAAAAAAAGAGAAACTTATTGACGGGATACGACTTTCAACTAGGCCTGACTACATTACTCAGCAAATTGTTGAACGCCTACTTTTTTATGGCGTGACTACCGTGGAAATAGGTGTTCAAACTTTAGATGATGAAGTATTGACATTAAGTCAACGAGGTCACAATCAAAGTGCAGTAGAAAATGCAGTAGGCTTTTTAAAAAAATCGGGAATCAAGGTGGGTATCCAATTAATGCCGGGCTTGCCTCACGACTCTATGGAAAAAGTCATTCAAACAACCATGAAGGTGATAGGATATAAACCTAACTTTGTGAGAATTTATCCCACAGTAGTCATTAGAGAAACAGAATTAGCTCGCCTCTTTTATGAAGGAATTTATCAACCCTGGCCCTTAGAAACTACTATTGAGATAGTTGCCATGATGGCAATATTGTTTGCACAAGCCCATATACCAATTATACGCATGGGCTTACAAGCTGCGCCAAATCTCGTTATAGGGGAAGATTTGATAGCTGGGCCTTATCACCCTTCTTTCGGTGAATTGGTTATGTCGAGAGTTTTTCGCAAACAACTTGAGTTTCTTTTAACGAAAAACATTTTAAAACTAGATTCTAAAGAAAACAATCTGACTATTTTTTGCCATCCTAGAGATATATCTAAAATAAAAGGTCAAAAACGATCAAACATTCTTTATTTTAAAGAAAAGTTCAATCTAACATTAGAAATCATAGTCATGGACCACCTACCACTAAATTCTTTAGCCTGGATGGAAAATAATGTAACAAAGGTGTTTTCAAGAAGGGACTTTTTGGACAAGTATCGAAATACTATTGGGTTAAATTATTAGGTTAGTGTGATGGCTCAAAGGCTAACTGAATGTCAGTGTGACGTCTTATGACTCACACACTCACAGGAGGTGAGACATTGTATTTAAAACGTTTAGAAATTCAAGGGTTTAAATCCTTTGCTGATAAAGTTGAATTAGAATTTAATTCTGGTATCACCGTTGTTGTGGGTCCCAATGGTAGTGGTAAATCTAATGTGGTAGATGCTATTCGTTGGGTTTTAGGAGAACAAAGTGCTAAGAATTTACGGGGATTAAGGATGGATGATATTATTTTTTCCGGGTCCAGTAGCCGCCGTCCTCTAGGCCTAGCCCAAGTGTCCTTGACCTTAGATAACAGTACAGGCATGTTTCCTTTAGACTATAATGAGGTAACTGTTACTCGAAGACTATATCGTTCGGGAGAAAGCGAGTATTTAATAAATAAAGTGCCTTGCCGGATGAAAGATATTCAACAGTTATTTATGGATACCGGCGTAGGCAAAGAAGGATTTTCAGTAATTGGGCAGGGCAAAATTGATGAAATTCTTTCTTTGAAGGCAGAAGACCGTAGAAGTTTAATAGAAGAGGCTGCGGGTATAGTTAAATATCGTTATCGGAAAAAAGAAGCTGAACGAAAGTTAGATGATACTCAACAGAGTTTACTGAGAATTAATGATATTGTAGTTGAATTAAGAGAACAATTAGGTCCTTTAGGAGAACAAGCAAAAAAGGCACAAGAATACCAAGGTTGGAAAAAAGAATTAGATCAATGGGAAATTAGTTTAGCTTTAGAAGTTATCGAAGAAAGCGAAAAAAAAGAAAAAGAAATTAAAGAACTTTTAAGAAGCTTGGAAGACAATTTAACCGAAAGTAATACTAAATATCATCAGATATCATCGCAAATTGAAAAAGAACGCTTCCAAAACCAAGAACTTAATCAAACCATATCTTCTCTTCAACAAAAGTATTATGATTTAAATACAGAAATTGAAAGACAAGAACATAGTATTGAAATGTTCCAAGAAAGGATAAAGGGAATTTTAGCTCAACTTGGCCGGATAACCACAGATTTGGAAAATTACCACCATCAGGAAGAAACTATATTTGCTGATATAGAAGGGAAACGGAATCAGCTACAAAAACTAAATTTGGATTATAAAAATGCTTTAGATATAGTTCAAAAACTCACAATTGCTTTTAGTGAGCAGAAAGGTCTTCAAAGCAATTCTAGTTCGACCCTTGAAGAATATAAGTCACAGGTCATTGAATTTATGCAGGAAAAAGCAAATATCAATAATCTTATTTCTAAATTGGATAATGAAATCAACCTTTTGGGTAAACGGAATATTTTACTTGAAGAGAAAAAAGTAAAACTTAGTGATGATTTAGAAAAGCTCAAAGAACAATTTAAGGTGTTTAAAGAAGACAAGGAGAACCTCCTAAGAATTAAAATTAGTTATGAAGCTGAACAACTTCAGTTAGAAAGATATCTCACCGATTTAAATTTTAATTTAGCTAGAATAAAAAAAGATTTAGAACAAAAAAAGCTTAATTACCAACAAGTTGCATCACGTTTACAGGTTTTGGAAGAAATGGAGGAGACGGGAGATGGTTATCAGCAAGGTGTCAAATCCATCTTGGAGTTAAAAAACAAAAACAATACTTTGTCTTCAGGAATTATTGGAACTGTTGCCGATATCATATCTGTACCTAAGGAAATGGAAGTAGCATTAGAAACTGCTTTAGGTGGAGCTTTACAAAATTTAATCACAGATGATGACCAAGCTGCTCAAAGGGCCATTAATTACCTTAAACTTGAAAAAAGGGGCAGGGCGACCTTTCTACCTTTAAATACAATTAAATTTCAGAAAGCTAACATTAAAGTTGATTTTCCGGGGGTCGTTGGTCGAGCTGTGGATTTAATAAATTTCGAAGCAAAATATGAACCCATTGTTGAACATCTTTTAGGTAGGGTATGGGTTATTAAAAATTTAGAAGCCCTTGTTGCAATAGGTAAAAAAACAAATTTTGCTTATCGAATGGTAACTCTGGATGGTGAAATTATAAACCCAGGCGGTGCTTTAACTGGTGGAAGTTTTCGTAAGCAAAAAACAGGGCTTTTAACACGGAAACGCTTAATTAAAGAACTAAAAGATGAAATATGTTTACTAAATCAAAAGATTAATCAAATAGAACAGACAATTAAAATTAAGGAACAAGAACAGATAGAAATAATTAATAAGATTGAGAAACTGCGAGACAATTCACACAATAACCAATTAAACCTAGCAGATCTTGAAAGTAAAGAGCATTATGTCCAACAAGAGATTAAACGTTTAAACGAAGAAAGATATCTTTATGATTTAGAGCAAAAGGATAATGAAAAGCACCAGATAAAAATTAATTCAGAAAAAGAAGTACTTTCTAAAGAATTGCAGATTAAGGTGGATGAAATTGCAAACCTGGAAAAGGGCATAAATTCTTTACAAGAAAGCCTTAATGAATTAGCTGCCGCCCAAGATGGATTAATTAAAGATTTAAATGAAGAAAAGATAAAAACTGCTACCTTAGAGCAATCTTTAGAACTAGCTCAAGAACAACTGCAAAAGTTAGAAAATGATTTACAAAATATTTCTTCAGCCAAAATAAAATTGCTAGGCGAAAAACAAGAATTAGAAACGAAAAAGTGGGAATTGGAACAAGAAATTCAAAAAACAAAAAAGAACGTAAATAGCTTAACCCAACAACTAGCATTACTTGGAGGACAAATTCAACAAGAAAAGGAAAAAAGAATAGAATTGCAAGAGCTAGTTAGTTCATTGGAAAATGAAATTAAACAAAAACAGTCAGCAATTGAAAGAGTTAAATATGAAATTTATCAACATAGTATGAAACTGACTAAAGTAGAAATGGAAATTGCTCAAAGTAGGGAAAGGTTAAAAGAACAATTTTCCTGCGATTATCAAGAAGCGTTAAATTATCGGGTGGAAATTCAGAATAAACGTAATGTTGTTAAGAGAATTAATGAATTAAAAGGTTATATATCAGATTTAGGATTAATCAATTTTGCAGCTATTACGGAATATGAAAGAGTAAATGAACGTCTGGAATTCTTAACGGAGCAATTAATCGACCTAACTGAAGCTAAAGATTCCTTACTAAAAGTAATTAAAGATATGGATAAAATAATGATTAAAAAGTTTAAAGAAACATTTGAACTAGTAAATAAGGCCTTTAATACAGTATTCACCGAAATGTTTGGCGGGGGAAGTGCTTCATTGGAACTTTCAGACGCCGATAATCTATTGGAAACAGGTATTGAAATTATTGCGGAACCACCTGGAAAAAAAGCCCAAACTTTATCATTGCTTTCCGGGGGTGAACGGGCAATGACCGCTATTGCTTTATTATTTGCTATTTTAAGAATAAAACCTAGTCCTTTTTGTGTTTTGGATGAAATTGAAGCCGCTTTAGATGAGGCTAATGTAGATAGGTTTTCTTCATTTTTAAAACAGTACGTTCAAAAAACACAATTTATTGTGATCTCTCACAGGAAAGGCACCATGGAAGCAGCTGATGTATTGTACGGAATAACAATTGAAGAGCAAACAGGGGTATCCAAGCTTATTTCAGTTAGGCTTAATGAGGCAGGGTAAAAAAGTTGGAAAAGTTGGAAAGGTTGTAAGGGGGACCTGTGGTCTCCCGCTTTTACAATGATAAAAATTATACATAATTAGTCATCATTAACAGTATGCTAAAACTTAAGAATCTATGTTAGACACTAATCACTAGCCACTAGTCACCAGTAACTAATAACTATTCACTAAGTATAAGGAGTTGAAAACATTGGGTTTCTTTTCTAAATTAAAGGAATCATTAAAAAATAGTTTCGGGGGTGAAAAACTTTCCGATAGTCTGACCAAAACCCGTAAAGGTTTTATTGACAAGGTTTTTGATGTTTTTACCGGGAGAAAAATAGATGAAGAATTATTTGAAGAATTGGAAGAAGTACTTATTCAAGGGGATGTGGGAGTAAATACGGCTATTGAACTTGTTGAAAAATTAAGGGAAAGAGTAAAATCTGAGAAAATAAAGGAAGCCGAGGAATTACGCAAATTTTTAGTAGAAGAAATAATTGAAATTATGGGTGATGAAACACCTAAGTTAAACCTTCAAAATAATGGGCTAAATATCATTTTAATCGTTGGTGTCAATGGTGTAGGGAAAACAACAAGCATCGGCAAGCTTGCCTATAAATTAAAGAGCGAAGGAAGAAAAGTTATCTTAGGTGCCGGGGATACATTTAGAGCAGCTGCTATTGACCAGTTACAAGTTTGGGGCCAAAGGGTGGGTGTTGACGTTATTAGTCATAAAGAAGGAGCTGATCCAGCTGCTGTTGTTTTTGATGCAATTCAAGCCGCAAAAGCTCGCAAAGCAGATGTGTTGATTATTGATACTGCTGGTCGATTGCATAATAAAGTAAATCTCATGGAAGAGTTGAAAAAAATAAAAAGAATTATCGATAAAGAGGCTGATGGTGCTTTAAAAGAAGTGCTTCTAGTTCTTGATGCTACCACTGGGCAAAATGCTTTATCCCAAGCTAAAACTTTTGGCCAAACTGCTGGTGTTACCGGTGTTATTTTGACTAAGTTGGATGGCACTGCCAAGGGTGGTGTTGTTATTGGTATTAAAGCCGAACACGATTTGCCAGTAAAACTAATTGGGGTCGGTGAGAAAATGGAAGATTTACAGGAGTTTAGACCTCAAGAATTTGTGGCGGCTTTATTTACTGAGGTGGAGGATGAAAATCATGAAGGCTGATTTCGGGATAATTGGTGGAACTGGTGTCTACAATGCTCAGATGTTGACTGATGTAACCCAATCCCAAGTAGAAACTCCATTTGGGATAGTGCCTGTAAAAATAGGGAGATTGAAGGATAAAAAAGTGGCTTTTTTAGCTAGGCATGGTTTTCAGCACTCAGTTCCACCTCACCTAATTAATTATCGAGCTAATATTATGGCCTTAAAAAAACTCGGTGTAAAAAAAATAATAGCTACAGCTGCAGTAGGTTCTCTTATGGAAAAATTGAAACCAGGTCATCTAGTGGTTTTGGATCAATTTATTGATTTCACCAAAGGAAGAAGCCAAACTTTTTATGAAGGTGGAGAATTAGGAGTTCTCCATGTAGATATGACTCATCCTTATTGCCCCGAACTAGCAAAAAAAATAATAGCTACCTGTCCTGGCCATATAAAATTACATTCCCAAGGCACCTATATTTGTACTGATGGACCAAGATTTGAAACACCAGCCGAGATCCAAATGTTTAAAATGTGGGGCGGTCAATTGGTAGGGATGACTAGTGTGCCGGAAGTTGTATTAGCCCGAGAACTAGGCATGTGTTATGCAAGTATAGCAATGGTTACCAATTTTGCGGCAGGTATTTCCAGTGAGCCTTTAACACATAGGGAAGTTATAGAAACAATGGCTCAAAATACACATAATCTACAAGAACTCATTCAAAATGTATTAGATGTTTTAGAGGGTGAACAAAACTGTTTGTGTGCTCAAGCTTCCTGTGAAGCAGGAAATTTAGGTTAAGGAGGTAAGAAGGCTTGGATGCAGTAAAATATACTCAAGGAAAGCTCTTACTTTTAGACCAAACTCGACTTCCTTTACAGGTAGAATATATTGAATGTCTGGATTATACTTGTGTGGCAGATGCAATTCGTACTATGAAAGTTCGAGGGGCACCTGCAATAGGTGTTGCTGCGGCTTATGGGTTGGTTTTGGCAGCTCATCAATTTAAAGACTTAGCTCAAGAGCAATTTTTACTTAAAATACGTGAAGCATTACATGAATTAAAGCAAACCAGACCAACAGCCGTGAATTTATTTTGGGCCTTGGACCGAATGAGTGAAATCCTCCATAAAGAAATAACTGATGTTAATTTGACGATTGAAATGTTAGAACAAGAAGCTATTTTAATTCAAAAAGAAGATTTGGCAATGAATATAAAAATGGGGGACTTTGGTCAAGAACTAATACCTAGGGAGTCTAGAATTTTAACCCATTGTAACGCGGGTGCCTTAGCTACCGCGGGGTTTGGTACCGCCTTAGGAGTAATTAGGGCCGCTTTTAAAAAAGGTAAAGTAAAAAATGTATATGTTGATGAAACGAGACCTCTTTTACAAGGTTCACGTTTAACAGCTTTTGAACTTATGAAAGAAGGTATTCCGGTGACCTTAATAACTGACAATATGGCCGGATTTTTAATGCAGCAGGGTAAAATTGACTGTGTTATCGTAGGGGCTGATCGGATTAGTGCTAACGGTGATGTGGCTAATAAAATAGGAACTTATAGTGTGGCAGTTTTAGCTCATTACCATCATATACCTTTTTATGTAGCTGCACCTCAATCAACTTTCGATTTAAGTCTAAAAGCCGGCAATGCTATCCCTATTGAAAACAGGGATCCCGATGAAGTAAGAAAAATGGGCCAAGTTTGGACAGCACCTCGGGAGGTAAAAGTGGAAAATCCTGCTTTTGATGTAACTCCTCATCATTTAATAACGGCAATTATTACTGATCAGGGTATAATTAAACCAGATTTTTCAGTAAATATAAAAAGGATGTTTTAAGGCATGGGTATCCCCTTGGAAATAATTAATATAGGAAAACTGCTAGTAGAAAATGGTTTAGTTGCTGCTACCTGGGGAAATATTTCCGCTAAAAATAGTGATGAAGGTGTTTATATTACCCCCAGTGGCATGGAATATCAAACATTGGAACCGGATGACCTAGTACTTGTTGACTTTAATGGAAAAGTACTTCAAGGCAAACGTAAACCATCCAGTGAACTTCAATTACATCTAGCTTTTTATGAAAACCGCCCAGATATCACTGCGGTCGTACATACTCACAGTATTTATGCCAGTGCGTATGCAGCATCAAGAAAACCTATTCCTCCTTTAATTGAGGATTTCGCCCAAGTTATCGGAGGAACTGTTGAAGTGGCTCCTTATGCCCTACCTGGTACAAAAGAATTAGCTGAGAATGCTGTTGCAGCAATAGGCATCAAAGGAGCAGTGTTATTGGCCAATCATGGTGTAGTGGGAGTGGGAAATTCTCTGAGTGAAGCATATAAGGCTTGTTTATTAGTGGAAAAAACAGCCCATATAGGGCTAGTTGCTCAAGTTTTAGGTGAACCTGTTCCTCTAAACCAGGAAGATGTAGATTGGATGCGTAAAGTATATTTAACCTCTTATGGTCAAAAATGATTATCGTTAGTCGCGATGGTCCATGGCCGATGCCAATGGCTGTAAAAATAATAATTTTGTGGGAGGGGATATTTTGGTAGAGAAACAAATCTTAATAAGAAACACAAAAGTTTTAACTATGGCGGATAATAGTGCTGAACAAATAATACAGGGAGATATCTTAATTGAGGGTCAATATATCAAAAAAATTGGAACTATTAAAGAATACAACAAAGATGTAGATATTATTGATGGAGCAAATTGCCTTGCTTTACCAGGTTTAATTAATTGTCATACACATGCTGCTATGACCTTATTACGAGGTTATGCTGATGATATGGAATTAATGCCCTGGCTTGAAGAAAAAATATGGCCTCAAGAAGCAAAATTAGGTGCTGAACACATTTATTGGGGAAGTTTGTTGGCCATTTTAGAAATGATTAAATCAGGCACTACTACCTTTGCTGATATGTACTTTTTTATGGATCGCGTGGCCCAGGCGGTAGAGGAAAGTGGCATAAGAGCTGTTTTAGCCAGAGGTATGGTCGGGGTTAATGATAAGTCCTATACATCTTTATCAGAGAGTACAGAATTTATTAAAAACTGGCAGGGAAAAGGTAATGGGCGAATCAATTGTATTTATGGACCCCATGCCCCATATACATGTACTCCTGATTATTTGAACAAAGTTTTAGAATTAGCCAAGGAATTCAAGGTTGGTTTACACATCCATTTGGCGGAAACTAAACAGGAGTTTACTGATCTTAGAAAACAATATGGTAAAACTCCTGTTAAGCATGTCTATGATTTGGGACTATTTGAAGTACCGGTTCTTGCTGCTCATTGTGTTCATCTTACCGAGGACGATATCGAAATTTTGGCTGAGGTAGGAGCAGGGGTAGCCCATAATCCTACCAGTAATATGAAGTTAGCCAGCGGCATGGCACCTATTCCCCAACTTTTAGATGCGGGTGTTACTGTTGGCATTGGAACGGATGGAACTGCCAGTAATAATAACCTAAATATGTTTGAAGAAATGCATATTGCCTCTCTTTTGCATAAAGTTAGTTGGGGAGACCCTACCCTTGTACCGGCTTTTCAGGTTTTACAAATGGGAACCATTAATGGCGCCCAAGCAATTAATTTAGCTCATGAAATAGGTACTTTGGAAACCGGCAAAAAGGCGGATTTAATTCTTGTTGACCTTAATCAGCCTCATTTATATCCTTGCCATGACTTGGTTGCAAACTTAATCTATTCGGCTCAAGGCTCCGACGTTAAAACAACAATTATCGATGGGAAAGTAGTTATGCGAAATAGGCAAGTATTAACAATGGATGAGGAAAAAATCCTCTTTGAAACAGATAAGTTAGTAGAAAAGTGAAAGAGTGAAAAAGTGGAAGAATAAGGGGAATGTTGGAATAGATTTGGTCAGATGTAGGGGCGGACGACTTTGTCCGCCTTTGATATTAGTTAAACAATAATTAAACAATAGTTAAACAATTGTCAATTGGGATAATTACTCGTGTTATTTATACCTGTAAAGCTTTTCTACTTGACAACATAAAAAGGATATATTATTATTAATCATGTTATTAAGCAAGTAGCCTTGACGGAAATTCGTAAATTGTCCATAGAATATAGACCATAGACTAGCCACTAGCCACTAGCCACTAGTCACTAAAGGCTGTGATATTATGCTCCAAAGAAGAGATTATCTAATTTTATTGTTCGATTTTTATGGTGCTTTATTAACTGAAAAGCAACAGTTAATTTTTGATTATTATTATCAAAACGATCTATCTTTAGGGGAAATTGCCGGCGAACAACAGATTTCTCGCCAAGCTGTATATGATATTATCAAAAGAAGTGAAAACATATTAGAAGAATATGAAGATAAATTACATTTAGTTGAAAAATTTCAAAGAAATAAAAACAAGTTACAAAATGCATTAATTCTTATTGAACAATTGCAATGTAATAATAGTGTTAAATTAGACGAACTGAAAAAAATCATTAATGACGTTATCAATGATAATTAATGAGATAAAACTAAGATTTCCCTTTCTAGATTAAAAACCATAGACTTTTGACAATGACTAACTAGTCACCAGTCACTAAACAAAGGAGGTTTTAATAGTGGCCTTTGAAAACCTGGGCGAGAAGTTACAAGGTATTTTTAAAAAACTTAAAGGACAGGGTAAAATTTCCGAAAAAGACTTAAAGGCTGCTCTCCGCGAGGTACGTGTAGCATTATTGGAAGCTGATGTCAATTATAAGGTGGTTAAAGATTTTATAAATGCCATCAATGATCGGGCATTAGGACAAGATGTCTTGGAGAGCCTAACACCTGGTCAACAAGTTATTAAAATAGTTAATGACGAACTAACCCAATTGATGGGTGGTGCTCAAAGTAAATTAGAAATTTCTCCGAAACCCCCTACGATAATTATGATGGTTGGCTTGCAAGGTTCAGGTAAAACTACTTCAACAGGTAAACTTGGACGTTACTTAAAAAAACAAGGCCGTAGACCTTTACTCGTTGCCTGTGATATCTACCGCCCTGCTGCTATCAAACAACTTCAGGTTTTAGGTGAACAGTTAGATATCCCGGTATTTAGTTTGGGTGATAAAACAAGCCCTGTTGATATTGCTAAACAAGCTGTAAGTCATGCTAACTATCATGGTAATGATTTTATTCTTCTTGATACTGCCGGTCGACTGCATATTGATGAGGAGTTAATGTTCGAACTTTCCTCCATAAAAAATGAAGTGAAACCTTCGGAAATATTATTAGTAGTAGATGCTATGACAGGTCAAGATGCTGTTAATGTAGCAGAAAAGTTCAATGAATTATTAGAATTGACAGGTGTTGTTTTAACTAAACTAGATGGTGATACTAGAGGTGGAGCTGCTCTTTCAGTTAAAGCAGTTACAGGAAAACCCATAAAATTTGCTGGAATGGGCGAAAAAATGGATGCATTAGAGCCTTTTCATCCGGAGAGGATGGCTTCCAGGATTTTAGGTATGGGTGATGTTTTAACTCTAATTGAAAAAGCTCAAGAAAATTTTGATCAGAAACAGGCTCAAGAACTGCAAAAGAAACTTTTAAAAGCCGAGTTTACCTTAGAAGACTTTTTGAGTCAAATGCAACAAATGAAGAACATGGGTCCCTTAGATCAGATTATGGATATGATTCCTGGTATGAATAAGGCAAAATTAAAAGGGCTAGAATTTGATGGCAAAGAATTTGACAGATTTCAAGCTATTATACAATCTATGACTGTTGATGAGAGGAAAAACCCTCAAAAAATTAATGGCAGCCGTAGAAGAAGAATTGCCTTAGGTAGTGGGACGAAGGTTCAAGATGTGAATAGACTGTTAAAACAATTTGAACAGGCTCAAAAAATGATGAAACAGTTCTCTGGCATGGCACAGGGCAAGGGCAAAAAAGGTAAATTTAAATTACCTTTTATGTAAAAATAAATTGTCTCTATTCTTTTATTGGGGACTTTCTCAGTCTAGAAGTTAGAAGTTAGGCCTAGTCAATGCTTGGAAGCATGACACAAATCAAACCTCAAAGATCTCTAACCTCTAACCTCTAAATCAAGGGAGGTGAAAATAATGGCAACAAAAATTAGACTTAAAAGAATGGGTGCTAAAAAGAATCCTTTCTACCGTTTGGTAGTGGCAGATACTCGCTCTCCTAGGGATGGTCGCTTTATCGATGAGATTGGTACTTATAATCCTACCAAGGAACCTGCTCTTATAGATATTGATGCCGAAAAAGCAAAAAAATGGATTGAAACTGGTGCCCAACCCTCTGATACTGTAAAATCCTTATTTAAAAAAGCTGGAATACTATAATTAGGGGGTATTAAAGTGCGGGAATTAGTAGAGTTTTTAGCTAAGTCTCTGGTAGATAATCCCGAGCAAGTTCAAGTAAGAGAAGTAGAAGGTGAGCGCTCGGTTATTTTAGAGTTAACAGTTGCTTCCGAAGATATGGGTAAAATTATCGGAAAGCAAGGCAGAATAGCTAAAGCTATCCGTACAGTAGTAAAAGCTGCAGCAACACGGGAAGGTAAAAAAGTAGTAGTAGAAATATTACAGTAAATAGGGGCTAATAGCCCCTATTTGACTTGGTTAGGAGGTTTCATAAATGGACAAGGTAACAGTAATGAGAACAATAACTGTAAAACAGGTAGTAACGGAAGATTTTAAAAAGAAAGGGGCAGCGGATGTCCAGGAAGCTTTAAAAAAAGTGGAATTTGATTTGGAAAACTTTGACAAACAAACCAAAAAGACAATTACAGAATTGACTCTCAAGGGACATCCGCAAATTAATCAGGTCAAGCAACAGGTGGAAATAGAAAGAGAGAAGTTAAAAAATTATAAACAACAGCTTCTAGACCGGATAAAATTAATAAGCAAGCTAAATATTGGTGAAGAAGTTGTGCAAGGAACTATTGACGGTCCTATGGATATTAAAGTAGGAGATAGTTTCGAGAGTTTAGGTAGGGTAGAAATAATTCTTAAAGATGGTATTGTTATTGACATAAGAAGCTGACTTTAGAACCTACAGTAGCTACTATACCTACAGTTCTACATTATCTACACGAGATTATGATTTCGCTTTGTCATCGCGAGGAGCGAAAGCGACTTTCCGATCTTGTGCCCCGTAAGATTGTCACGCCTTGCGGCTCTCAATGACATGTATCTAATAGACCTTAGACTATCGTCCATTGACCCTTGACTGACTAGTCACCAGTCACTAATCACTAGTAACTAATATTGGGGTTGGTTTATTTTGATGATAAAAGTAGGCCAGATTCTTACTACACATGGACATAAGGGGGAGGTAAAAGTTTTACCTCTTACTGATAATCAGGAAAGATTTAAAAAATTAGAATATGTTTACGTAGAGATGCCTGTGGGTAAAACAAAAATGCAAATTGAAAATGTCCGGAGGTTTAAAAATTTTGTAATTATTAAATTTAAAGAAATTCCGGATATGTCTGCCGCGGAAATGTTACGAGGGAAATATATTGTTATTGATGAAAATCAATTAGTTGAATTACCTGAGGGTCACTTCTTTATTTTCCAAATTATTGGGCTTGAGGTATATGAAAACGAAACATATTTAGGGCAAATTACTGACGTTATTCAAACCGGTAGTAATGATGTATATATAGTTAAAAATAACGAAAAGCAAATACTGATTCCAGCTTTGAAATCAATTGTTCAAGAAATAAATTTGGAACATAAAAAAATGTTGGTTACTTTACCTGAGGGTTTAGTAGATTGAGGTGGGATAATTTGGAAGTAAAAGTTTTTACCATTTTTCCGCAAATGTTTGAAAGTCCATTTAACACTAGTATCCTATTTAAAGCAAGACAAAAAGGATTAATAAACATTTCCCTCATAAATTTTCGTGACTACGCTCAGGATAAGCATAATTCTGTAGATGACTATCCCTATGGAGGGGGAACTGGTATGGTATTAAAGCCAGAACCTCTAATTTTGGCCCTGGAAGATAACTTATCTTTTGGTGATGAGCATCAGGAAATTATTCTACTTTCTCCTCAAGGCAAAGTTTTTAATCAAGAACATGCGAAAATATTGGCCGGGAAAAAAACTTTGGCTTTTATTTGTGGTCATTATGAAGGTTTTGATGAAAGAATAAGATCATTTGTAACTCAGGAATTTTCCATCGGTGATTATGTTTTAACTGGTGGGGAATTGCCGGCCATGGTTATGATTGACTCCATAGCCAGGTTAATACCTGGCGTGATTAAAGAAACCCAGTCTTTTGAAGAAGACTCTTTCTACCAAGGACTTCTGGAATATCCTCAGTATACTAGGCCCCGGGTTTTTCGAAACTTAGAAGTTCCCGAAGTTTTATTATCAGGGAATCATAAGCAGATTGAGCAATGGCGTCATAAAGAGGCTTTGCGGAGGACCTTAAAAAGAAGGCCGGATTTATTGACCCACTATAAACTAAGTGAAGAAGATCAAAAATTATTACAAGAAATCGAAATTGAGGAAAGAAGCAATGGGTAAACTATTTCTAGGATTAGTACATTATCCTATATATAATAAAAATATGGAGGTAATTAATACCTCGATAACTAATCTAGATATTCATGATATTGCTCGATCTTGTGTAACGTATGATATAAAAAGGTATTATGTTATTCACCCTTTAGAAGCCCAAGCAGAAATAGCTCGGGAAATCTTAAATTATTGGCAAGAAGGTTATGGGAGTATATATAATCCTGATCGAAAAGTTGCCTTACAAAATGTTATTATTAAGGATAGTATAGAAACAGTTAAAGATGATATAAGGGAAAAATTTGGCCTGGATGTAAAAACTATTGTTACAGATGCAAGGATTTATCCTAGTTCTACAAGCTATAAGAAACTTCGAGAAGAAATAGCGACTAAAGACTATTGTTATCTTTTATTGTTTGGAACTGGATGGGGTTTAGCTAAAGAAGTTATGGATGCTGCTGATTACCGATTGTATCCCATTTTGGGAGCCGGAGAATATAACCATCTTTCAGTGCGAAGTGCAGTAGCTATTATTTTAGATAGACTTAGTGGGGAAAAATGGTGGTAGAATCTTGTATCTTTCACTAGTTTATGATATAATTGCCAAGTGTTTAAAACGGGCGGTCCGCTGTCTTAGGCAAAAAGCAAGATGCAAGATGTTTGAAGCAAGAATAGGTTTTGCTTGATGTCTTGTCTCCTGCCTCATGTTGCTTGGAAGATAAGAACGTCTAGAGAGGAAGGGGGGAATTCCCGTGGATATTATTAGAACTATCGAAGCTGAACATTTTAAAAAAGAATTACCTGATTTTAAACCCGGCGATACAGTTAGAGTTGATGTAAAAGTTGTTGAAGGTAACAGAGAACGTATCCAGGCTTTTGAAGGTGTTGTTATTAAACGTCGTGGTTCAGGTTTGAGTGAAACCTTTACTGTTCGCCGTGTTGCTTATGGTGTAGCGGTAGAACGTTGTTTTCCAGTTCACTCTCCTCGTATTGATAAACTTACTGTTTTACGCAGAGGCCGTGTAAGAAGAGCTAAATTATATTACTTACGTGAAAGGTCCGGCAAAGCTGCTAGAATTAAAGACTTACGCAAGTAAACTAACAGGGACTGATTATTCAGTCCCTTTTTGTCGTTATTTCGTAGATTGTTTATACGTTTATACGTCTATTCGTCAATTCGTGGGCACGTGGGCTAGAAAGAATATGTCATCCTGAGGGAGGCGCGACTGAAGGATCTTAAGATTCTTCGCTACGCTTGGAATTTTCATGGGTTAACTGCACCAAAGTTGTAGGGTCGATTTTTAATCGCCCGCTAGAGGGCGGACAGGGCGCCGACGAATAGACCCACTGATGAGTAGACGAATAAATGAATAAGCGAATTGACGATAAAGGGAGGGGTTTATAGTGGCGGAAAAAAACACTTCTTTAAACTTTAAAGAAATTGTTGAATCTGTAGTAATTGCACTTATTCTGGCATTGATTATTCGGGCTTTTCTTTTTCAATTCTTTTGGATTCCGTCTAGATCTATGGAACCAACACTACTAATAAATGACCGGATAATGGTAACACGTTTTTCTTACTGGTTTCATGAGCCAGAAAGAGGTGATGTGGTAGTATTTAAATATCCCATAGAACCCCAAAAAGATTATGTAAAAAGGCTTATTGGTTTACCTGGTGAAAAAGTACAAATTATTAATAGTAAACTATACATAAATGATGAGCTAATTGAGGAACCCTATTTACCATCGGGGCTCGAATTTGGTAGTTTTGGCCCTATACAAGTCCCTGAAGGAGAATATTTTATGCTAGGAGATAATCGAAATAATAGTAGTGATAGTAGAGTATGGGGTTTTGTAGAAGATAAATTGTTAATAGGAAAGGCCCAGTTTATTTACTGGCCTTATTCTAGAATAGGGAGGGTAAATTAAGTGCAAGTACAATGGTTTCCGGGCCATATGGCTAAAACTCGCCGCTTGATACAAGAACAGTTAAAGTTTGTAGATGTTGTAATCGAAATTGTTGATGCCAGGATCCCTCGAAGTAGCAGAAACCCTTTAATCGACGAGTTGGTAGTAAATAAACCTAGGGTGATTATACTTAATAAGGAAGATTTAGCTGATGAAAAGGTTACAGCTCAATGGCTTACATATTTCGACAAATTAGAAGAATATAAAGCACTAAAATTTAATTCTACAAGCGTTAAAGCTACTCTTTTAAATTCTTTGAAAGAAGCAATATTAGCTTTAACAGCTGAAAAGAGAGAAAAAAGAGCTGAAAAGGGAATCATTAATCAAACGATTAGAAGCATGGTAGTAGGCATACCAAATGTGGGAAAAAGTACTTTTATTAATAATATTGTTAAGAAAAAGGCAGCTAAGACAGGTAATAAACCGGGAGTTACGAAAGGTAAACAATGGATCAGACTGGATAAGGATCTTGAACTATTGGATATGCCAGGTATATTATGGCCTAAATTTGATGATCCTCAAGTTGGATTTAGATTAGCAGTAACGGGTGCTATTAATGATGATGTTTTTGATAGTGAAGAAGTAGCATATCACCTTATTGAATTTCTTAGAGATAACTATCCTTCTCTACTTGTCGATAGATTTAAATTAGATTCAAATGTACTTACCAATGAACCTTTAATCCTTATGGAAAAAATGGCTGTAAATAGGGGCTGCCTTCTACCGGGAAAAAATATTGATTATTCTAAGATATCCCGTATCGTCATAAATGAATATCGGGGGGGGCTAATTGGCCGCATTACCTTAGAAAAACCTTAAGTTAATGTCATTTTCCCGTAGAATTAACACCAAAATATCATTAATATTTTCCATAAATTTAATATTGATTAAATATATTAATTTTAATAGTAGGAAACTACTAGAAGGAATTTAAGTTAAAATAGAGAATACCTTTAATTAGTGAAAAATTGAAAATGCAGGAGATATTTATGTTACCCGAAAAATGGTCTGTTCTCGAGATTGAGGGTTATTTAGCTTCTTTAAATGAAAATGAGCAAGAAAAGTTTTTAAAGTTATTAGCTAATGATCAGAGAAAAACTGTACAAAAGTTAGTACAAAAGCACCACTCCCTAAGAACCAAAAAACTAGTAGAAAAAGAACGAATATTAAAAATGTGGGAATTTGAAAAAAAACTTTATAATAATAATTATAAGTTTATAGTAGGTATTGATGAGGCAGGAAGAGGTCCTTTAGCCGGGCCGATTGTGGCTGGTGCTGTTATTTTGCCCCCGTTTTGTTTTATTGAGGGATTGAATGATTCCAAACAGCTTAGTCAAAAAAGACGGGAGTTAATTGCTAAGGAAATAAAATCTAAAGCTATAAAGTGGGCCGTCGGAATAGTAGATGCTCAAACTATAGATAAAATAAACATCTTGGAGGCTACTAGATATGCCATGTGTTTAGCTGTTAGATCTTTAGGGGTATTACCAGAGTATGCTCTAGTAGATGGTGAAAAAAATTCGTTACTTAAAATACCCCAGCTAGGCATTATTAAAGGTGATAGTCTAAGTGCCTCTATTGCTGCTGCTTCCATTATCGCTAAAGTTACTAGAGATAACATTATGGAAGCCTATGATAAAATATATCCCGGTTTTAATTTTGCTGCTAATAAAGGTTATGGCACACAGCAGCATTTGATGGCCATATTGAATAATGGTTGTTGTCCTATACACCGCAGGACATTTGCTCCGATAAAGGAAAGAGCATATACCTCCGACCAAGCGATTAATTTTTTTGATTGAAGGAATGTTTCCAACTAAGAACCATAAGTGTGCCATATTATGAGAAAAAAGTAACAAATTCTAGGAAAGGAGGGTGAAAATGTTAACACAATATGCAATTATTGGAATTCTCTTTTTAGGTGCTCTGGCCTTTGGTATTGCCGCTATTATTTTGTCAAGAATTTTACAAAATCACCATCCCTATTCACGAAAATTAAAAACTTACGAGTGTGGGATGGAAACTCAAGGAACTGCTTGGGTTCAATTTAAAACCAGTTATTTTTTATTCGCCTTAATATTTTTAATATTTGACATTGAAACTATCTTTTTATATCCTTGGGCGATTAAATTTCAAAGTTTAGGACTCTTCGCTATTGTTGAAATGTTTATTTTCTTAACAATTTTAATTATTGGGTTCTGGTATGCCTGGAAGGAAGGTGCTTTAGAATGGCAATAGACAATGAAGAAACAACCTATTTGACGCAAGAGGAACTAGAAGATAAGGGAATAATTTTAACTTCATTAGACAAAATTTTTAACTGGGCAAGAGGTTGGTCACTATGGCCCTTTCAATTTGGTTTAGCCTGTTGTGCTATAGAAATGATATGTATGACTCAGGCTAGATTTGACTGTTCAAGATTTGGTTATGAAGTTTTTAGGAATTCACCACGTCAGGCTGATGTTATGATCATAGCAGGAACCATCACAGAAAAAATGCGCCCTTCTGTAGAAAGATTATACCATCAAATAGCCGAACCTCGTTGGGTAATAGCTATGGGTAACTGTGCCATTAGTGGGGGACCTTTTGTTGATTCATATTCAGTTGTACCTGGAGCCGATGATATCATACCGGTAGATATCTATATTCCAGGTTGCCCACCCCGTCCTGAAGCTTTAATACACGGTATGCTTCAGTTAAAAGAAAAATTAAATTCTCCGACTAAGGTGAGGTTAAAGAAAAATGGAAAATAAAAAAAATTATCAAGAGTTGTTAACCGGAAAATTTGGTGAAAAAGTTGTTATCAACGAAGAAAAACCTTCTGAAGTTTATATTAACGCCGAAGATTTGCTGGCTTTGGTAGAGTTTTTAAAAGCAGAAGGTTTAAATTTCTTAGCTGATATTTCCAGTGCAGATTATAAGGAGTATTTTGAGGTTGTATATCAATTATATAGTTTTGATAGTGACGACCGGATGACAATTAAGGTTAAATTAAACCATGACAATCCTCAAGTTCAATCACTAAATGGGATATGGAGAACAGCGGATTGGCTAGAGAGAGAAGTTTTTGATTTAATGGGCATTACTTTTCTTAATCACCCTAATCTAGAAAGAATATTAACTTGGGAAGGTTTTGAGGGTCATCCTTTAAGAAAAGATTTCGTAACAAAAAGTGTTCGCCAGTAATAGGGGAGTTGAGGTGTTCTAACAGTGAAAACACAAACATATACACTAAACTTTGGACCTCAGCATCCAAGTACCCACGGGGTGCTGCACGTCGTCCTAGAGTTAGATGGAGAAACTTGTGTAGGTAGCAAAACAAATATTGGTTATTTACACCGTGGGATTGAAAAACTCGCGGAAAACAGAACTTATCCCCAGATTATTCCTTATACCGATCGTCTTGATTACTTAGCCGGTATAAGTAATAATTTGGTCTATGTGCAAACCGTTGAAAAACTTATGGGTATTGAAGTTCCGGAACGAGCGGAGTACATTAGGGTCTTGTTAGCGGAATTAATGCGTATCGCTAGTCATATGGTGGGTATAGGTATTTACATTATGGACTTAGGGGCAGTAACTGCAGTCTTTTATCCTTTTATTGAAAGGGAAAAGATTTTGGATTTAATGAGTCACTTAAGTGGTGCGCGCATGACTTATAATTATATACGTATTGGTGGGGTAGCTTCTGATTTGCATCCTGATTTTAGTCCGGCTTTAGAAAAATTTATTGCTGAGTTCCCCAAATTTATCGAGGATTACCATCGCTTAATCGATGACAATGAGATTTTTAAAGCGAGAACCCAAAATATTGGTGTTATTAGTGCTGAAAAGGCAATGAGTTACGGCCTAACCGGTCCAAACTTGAGGGCTTCCAGTGTTAAACATGATCTTCGAAAAACAAACCCCTATAGTATTTATGACCGTTTTGATTTCGAAGTTCCTGTTGGACAAAATGGTGACTGTTATGACCGGTATGTAGTCAGAATGAAAGAAGTAGAAGAAAGCTTTAAGATTATTCAAAAAGCCTATAAAGAATTGCCTGAGGGACCAGTAATGGCTAAGGTCCCCAAAATCATTAAACCACCTGTAGGAGATGTTTATCATCAAGCAGAAAACCCTAAAGGCGCTTTAGGCTGTTATATTGTTAGTGATGGTTCTCCTAAACCATATCGTGTTCATTTTAGAAGGCCATCTTTTAATAATATTTCCATCTATGACGACGTCTTTATTGGTCATAAGATTGCAGATATTGTAGCAATTTTGGCAAGTTTTGATATTGTATTAGGTGAAATTGATGCCTAGGGCGAGAAAGGAGATAAAAAACCATGGAGTTTTTGAATAACATCTTTGTTTACATTGCTCAATGGATAAGAGAAACTCTGGCCGCCTTGGGCTTTACACCTGTTTGGGTCGAGATGGGTATGGCTGTAGTATATTTAGTTGCCATACTTGGTGTTTGTACCTTGGCAGCCTTATTTTATGTTTTATGGGAAAGAAAACTGGCCGGCTATATTCAATACCGTCCTGGTCCTAACAGGTTAGGTCCAAATGGTTGGTTTCAAACAGTGGCAGATGCGATTAAACTATTAACAAAAGAAGATGTGGTGCCTAGTGAAGCTGATAAGATAATTCACTTATTAGCACCTATTTTTATTTTCGTTCCAACAGTTTTAGCTTTAGCTGTAATACCCTTTGGCGAAGGAATGGCTGCTGTAGATTTGAATTTAGGTATTTTTTACTTAGTAGCTGTTACCTCTTTATCAACAATTCCTATTTTTATGGCTGGTTGGGGCTCGAATAATAAATATTCACTTGTCGGTTCTATGCGGGCTGTGGCCCAGATGGTGAGCTATGAGATACCCTTAGTATTTTCATTATTAGGAGTAGTTTTAATCACCGGTACACTGCAATTACAAGGGATAGTTGCGGCTCAGTCTTCAGTTTGGTTTGTAGTATTACAACCAATAGCATTTATCATTTACATTATTGCCGGAGTTGCCGAGACAAATCGTGCACCCTTTGATTTACCAGAAGGGGAATCAGAATTAACAGCAGGCATTTATACGGAATACTCTGGTATGAAATGGGCTTTGTTTTTCTTGGCGGAGTATTGTAACTTGTTTGTGGTAGCGGCTATGGGTGTTACTATGTTTTTAGGTGGCTGGCATGGCCCCCTGTTACCAAGTTGGATTTGGTTTTTAATTAAGACCTTTTTAGTAATGTCCTTCTTTATTTGGATACGTTGGACTTTCCCTAGAATGAGAGTGGACCATCTGATGAGCTTCAGTTGGAAAGTTTTAGTACCACTATCTTTAGCAAATGTATTTATTACGGGAATTGGTGTTTATATTTATGCTAATGGATTGGGGTGGTGGTAATCGATGTATGGAAAAGGATTAATTAAAGGGTTAAGTGTTACGGGTAGAAATATTTTCAGAAAAAAAATTACCGAAAAATACCCAGAAGTGAAACCACAACTGGCAGAGCGTTGGCGAGGTAGTTTCCAACTTGATGTTAGTCAATGTATAGCTTGTGGGTTATGTGAAAGAGCTTGCCCTAATTCCGCAATTAAATTAACTACCGAAAAAAATGAAGAAAATAAAAAACAGCTAGCCGGTTATGAACTTAACCGTTCTTACTGTTTATACTGTGGACTTTGTGTTGAGGCTTGTCCCAAAAAATGTTTAAGGTTTACTAAAGAATTTGAAACCGCAACTTATTATAAAGAAGAAGTTATCCTAGATCTATTTAATAATCAAAATCTTTCTGCACCTACTTCTACCTATGCTCAGCCCGAAAAAGCTAATGAGGTAGTAGGAAAGGAGGATGCTTAATGGAACTGCAAGTTCTAACTTTTTGGTTACTAGCCTTTGTTACCCTAGGTTCAGCTTTGGCAGTTGTCTATGTAACCAATATCGTCCACAGTGCTTTAGCTTTGATTCTCACCTTTTTAGGTATTGCCGGACTCTATTTAACTCTTAATGCTGACTTTTTAGCTGCAGTGCAAGTTTTAGTCTATGCAGGGGCTGTTTCTATAGTGATTGTTTTTGGTATCATGCTTATTACTCGAGGTGATGGAAAAATGTGTGATACCAGTATATTCGGAAAATATAAATATACAGCTCTTATAGTAGTAGCCGCTTTATTTGGTGTAATCTCATATTACATTATTCGTACACCTTGGCAGGTGGAAAACGGTGTAGGTACTATTGACTCAATTGGCACTATTGGAGATGTTTTATTTAGCACCTATGTTATTCCTTTTGAATTGGCGGCTATATTGCTAACTGTATCTATGATAGGTGCAATAGTTATTGCAAGAGAGGTGAGAAACCCCAAATGATTACCTTAAATCATTATTTACTATTAAGTGCTATTTTGTTTTGTATCGGGTTGTATGGGGCATTATCCAAAAAGAACGCCGTAGCTATCTTGATATGTATTGAATTAATGCTAAATGCTGTAAATATTAATTTAGTAGCCATAACTAAATTTTTAACGCCTGGGGTATTAACCGGTCAAATATTTGCTATCTTTGTAATTGTGGTAGCAGCTTGCGAAGTGGCAATTGGTTTGGCAATCATTATCGCCATTTACCGTGACCGTTCTTCAGTTGATGTTGAAAATTTAGATTGGCTTAAATGGTAAGGGGTGGTGAATGTTAATGATTGACTCCGTCGGAATTAATTATATTTGGCTAGTACCCCTGGCTCCTTTAGTAGCTTTTATTTTAATTACCTTTTTATTCAAAAGGTTTAAAATGCTTAGTGCCTTAACGGCAATTTTTAGTATGGTAATAGCCTTTTTCTTATCATTAGATATTTTGCGGGTAGTTTTAATCAACCCGGAAATAAATATGAATAATCCAATTGAATTTGCCTTACCTTGGCTAGATATGAATGGTTTATTCATAGAAATGGGGGCCTTAATTGATCCCTTGACTGCTGGTATGCTTTTTGTAGTGACTTTTATTTCATTGTTAGTAATGATTTATTCTATTGGATATATGCAGGATGACCCAGGGTTTTCTCGTTTTTTCTCTTATTTAGCCCTTTTTGTATTTTCAATGCTGGGATTGGTAATTTCCAATAATTATTTCCAGATGTTTGTTTTTTGGGAATTGGTTGGTTTGTGTTCCTACTTACTAATCGGATTTTACTTTTATAAAGATTCTGCTGCAAATGCCAATAAAAAAGCTTTTGTTACTAACAGAGTTGCCGATTTTGGCTTTATGCTCGGGATTATTGTTTTATATATTTATTTTGACACATTTAATTTCGGTCAGTTGGCAGAAGCGATTAATGCCTCAAATGATTTAGGGTTTTTAACTTTAGCTGCAATTTTAGTTTTTGTTGGTCCTATAGGTAAATCAGGTCAGTTTCCTCTTCATGTCTGGTTACCTGACGCCATGGAAGGGCCAACACCGGTTAGTGCCTTAATCCATGCGGCTACAATGGTTGCTGCCGGCGTATATCTATTGGCACGTGGTTTTATTTTATTTGCTAGTGCCCCTGGTGCAATAGAATTCATTGCTTATCTAGGTGGGTTTACTGCTATTTTTGCGGCAACAATTGCAATTACTCAACGTGACTTCAAGAGGATTCTAGCCTTTTCTACATTAAGTCAATTAGGTTATATGGTTATGGCTATAGGTATTGGTAGCCTTACCGCCGGAATGTTTCACTTAACTACCCATGCTTTTTTCAAAGCTTTAATGTTTTTATGTGCAGGAAGTGTTATCCACGCACTTCATAAACAAGATATTTTTGAAATGGGTGGCGTCTTTAAAGAAATGAAAATTACCGGAACGTGTATGGTAATTGGGGGTTTGGCTATCGCAGGTATTCCACCTTTTGCCGGGTTCTGGAGTAAAGATGAAATCTTATTAGCCGCCAAAGACAACGGATTTACATTACTTTATATTATTGCTGCCATTACGGCTTTCTTAACAGCGTTTTATATGTTTAGATTAATATTCGTAGCTTTCTTTGGCGAAAAACGTAGTAATTTCCATGCTCATGAGTCTCCGTTAACAATGACGATACCCCTTATGATCTTGGCTGTATTTTCCATTTTTGGTGGATTCATTGGTGCACCATTTGTTGAACATGGCTTTGCCAGTTACATCTATTTTGGTGAACCACATCATCCAACCCCGGATTTACTAGTCATGGGTTCTTCCACATTAATTGCTTTAGGTGGTATCTTTTTGGCTTGGTTAGTTTATATTAAACGCGCTATTTCCGCTGAGAAAATTGCTCAAAAATATGCCCCTCTCTATAAGTTTTTATATAACAAGTGGTATATAGATGAAATCTATCAATGGTTTTTTGATAAGATTGTCTTAACAATATCATCTGTATTTAACTGGTGTGATCGTTACATCGTAGATGGGATAGCCCATGCTTTTGCCTGGATAATTAGAACAATTGGTGCAAAAGGACGTTATATTCATACTGGTAGTTTACAAACCTATGGTTTAGTGATTTTCACAGCTGTTGTGGTTATTGTTTTATTTCTGGCTGGACCTGTGGTAGGAGGTGTACAATGAGTTTCCCAATACTTTCAAGCATTTTATTGGCACCAATCCTGGGGGTCTTAGTAATATTATTTATACCTCAGAAAGAAGATAAAATTATAAAAATTGTTTCAGCTATAGCTACAGGTATAACCGTGCTTTTATCATTGATTGCTTTTGTTAATTATGATCAAACAGTTGGTGGAATACAGTTTGTGGAGCATATTCCCTGGATTGATACTTTCGGAGTTGTCTATGCTTTAGGAGTAGACGGGATAAGCTTACCCCTAGTGCTTTTAACTGCTATAGTTATTTTTACCGGAGTATTTGCTTCTTGGGGTATGGAAACAAGGGTTAAAGAATTTTTTGTTTTCTTACTAGCTCTTGTAGCAGGAGTATTTGGAGTGTTTTTGACTACCGATTTATTCTTCTTCTATTTATTCTTTGAAGTAGCAGTTATCCCCATGTACATTTTAATAGGTGTTTGGGGTAGTACCAATAAAGAATATGCGGCGATGAAGTTGACTTTGTATCTTTTGGTAGGTAGTGCATTTGCCTTAATTGCGGTCATTGCTGTTTACCTTTATACGGGTTTGGGCACTTTCGATATTTTGACCTTAACCCAGCAAAACTATGATGTTGGTTTCCAAAAGTTTGCATTCTTCTTACTCATGATCGGTTTTGGCTTTTTAGTACCTATGTGGCCTTTACACACTTGGTCTCCAGATGGTCACGTAGCCGCCCCTACCGCTGTTAGTATGCTACATGCCGGTGTTTTAATGAAATTAGGGGGCTATGGTTTAGTTCGGGTTGGTATATTTATGTTCCCCGAAGGAGCTAAGTTTTGGGCACCCTTAATAGCTTTTCTTTGTATAATTAACGTGGTTTATGGTGCGATGGTCGCTATGGCCCAAAAGGATTTGAAGTTTGTTATTGGTTATTCTAGTGTAAGTCATATGGGTTATGTACTTCTAGGAATAGCCGCTCTTAATACTTTAAGTATTAATGGTGCTGTTGCTCAGATGTTTGCACACGGTATAATGACAGCTCTATTCTTTGCTCTTATTGGAAATGTCTACAATAAAGCTCATACCAGAATGATTGCTGATTTTGGTGGCTTAGCTCATCAGATGCCACGGATTGCAGCTGGATTTCTAATCGCTGGTCTTGCATCTTTAGGACTACCGGGTCTAGTTAACTTCGTAGCAGAATTTTCAATTTTTGTGGGAGCCTTTAGGGTATATCCGATTTTAGCAATACTTGCAATTTCTGGTATAGTCATAACAGCTGTTTATGTTTTAAGAGTTGTGCAAAAAGTATTCTTTGGACCTAGGAATCCCAGATGGGATTTTATGGTGGATGCACAGGGTGTTGAGCTAGTCCCGATTGTTATCCTATGTGGAGTATTAATTTTCTTAGGTTTCTTCCCATCACTCCTGATGGAAATGATTAATAATGGTGTAGATCCTTTTGTGCAAGAGTACCTGTCTACACTTAAGATAGGAGGGATGTTTTAATGGATTTTAATTTCTCTTTGATCATACCAGAACTATTAGTTGCCGGATTTGCTTTTTTAGTATTGATTATTTCCCTCCTTGTTCCTAAAGACCAGAAAAAAGGTTTAGCTTATTTAGCAATCTTTGGTTTAATAGCCACTCTAATTGTTCTATATCTAATGATTGAAGTTGAAGGTACTTTACTTGAAGGTATGTATATAGTTGATCCATTCGCCTCATTTATGAAAATATTAGTTGTCCTTTCTTCAATTATGGCTGTAATCTTGGGTATGGAATATGTGGATAAATTTATTATCGGTTTTTTAGGGGAGTTTAGTTTTTTAGTCCTATTCGCTACCTTGGGAATGATGGCATTAGTTTCCGCAGGTGATTTTATCACTCTTTATGTATCTTTGGAATTAATGACGATTTCCTTTATAGTTTTAGTGGGATTTGGAAAACGCATCTTCCGGGCTTCAGAGGCAGCCATAAAGTATTTATTATTGAGTGCAATATCCTCAGGAGTACTTCTTTATGGTCTGACACTTATTTATGGTGCCACCAAAACGATTACTATTGATGGAGTAATGAAATATTTTGAGCAGGGTGAAATCGCACCAATTGTCTTATTAGGGATTGTTTTCTTAATTAGTGGTTTTGGTTTCAAAGTTTCGGCAGTACCTTTTCATATGTGGACACCAGATGTCTATGAGGGTGCTCCTACCCCTGTGACAGCTTTATTATCAGTCGCCTCAAAAGGTGCCGCCTTGGGAGTATTTTTACGGGTGTTTATGCACGGTTTTACCGGAAATGTTGAATTCTGGATGCCGATAATAATTGTTATTTCTGTTTTAACAATTGTACTTGGTAATTTTGTGGCAATTCCGCAACAGAATATTAAAAGATTATTAGCTTTCTCTGGTGTAGCTCAAGCCGGGTATATTCTGCTAGGGTTAATAGCCTTTTCTACAGTGGGAGTTTCAGCAGCGTTGTTTTATATAATGATTTATGTCTTTTGTAATATGGGTGCTTTTGGTGTGGTTACTGCCTTCTCTCAAGATGGAGGCGGAGACAACATTAAAGATTACAATGGGCTATGGAAAAGGTCACCATTCTTAGCAGCAGTTATGTTGGTAAGTTTACTTTCCTTGGCTGGTATACCCCCGGTAGCAGGTTTTGTAGGTAAGTTTCAGCTATTTAAGGCCATTATGGAACAAGGCTATGTTTGGTTAGTCTTTGTAGCTTTAGGTATGAGCATGGTATCTGTTTATTACTATTTACTAGTAGCCAAGGCTATGTATTTTAAAGATCCGGTAGAAGATAACCCTATTAAAGTATCTATGCCGATAAAGATTACTCTACTAGCCTCAGCCATTGTTACTTTGGTTCTAGGGATTTATCCTACACCATTGGTAAATTTGGCTACTCAGGTTGCTAAAACATTCTTCTAGAAAAAATCGCCTCTATTCTTAGGGGCGATTTTTTCTTATTCGTAGGAAATTATATTTCACCTTAGCTTATTAATTTCCGTAATAACGAATAAGAAAAAGTTTTCTTATAAGGATTGTTAAATGCTTTTTATAGTGTAGTAATTTATATACTTTGCCTTTTGCAGGGGAACCGAAAATGCACGCATTTCTTGTAATGTAAAGCTTATATTTAACGAGATTTCATTAAGTAGGACTTCGCCCTCTATTGAACCTTAGTATAGTCCATTTTGGACTTAACCGCCCTTGGACACCCGCCGCCAATAAATGCGGGGGACTAGGGCTGATTGGTTTAGTGATAATATAGCAGGAAATATATGTGTACTAAAAATTTAATACAAATGCTTGCCATGGGAGGACAAAAATAGTACAATAACTAATATTAAAAAATGTCACACTGTAATTGTATTTAATACATAATTTAAAGGAGTGTAAAAAGGTGAGTGTATGGTTACAAAATAAAAGTTTTGATGAAGTAGTAGAACTTAGAAATAAAGGTTTAGATACTATTATTATACCAATAGGTAGTACCGAGCAACATGGCAGTCATTTACCTTTAGGTACCGATACAATTGTAGCTAAAATGCTAGCAGAAGATGCCGCAAAAAAAACCGGTATTCTAGTTGCTCCACCTTTATGGTTTGGATGGAGCCCTCACCATATGGTTTTAACAGGTACAATTACTATCCGACCTGAAGTACTTATTGAATTATTATATGATGTGATAAATTCCTTGAAAGATCATGGATTTAAGAAGTTTGTAGTAATTAATGGGCATAGAATTGTAAACATTCCATGGATGCAAATTTCTGCTGAAAGGGCTCAAAGGCTTTTAGGGGTAAAAGTGGTTTTATTTGACCCAGCCTACATGTCTAAAGAAATAATTCCCCAATTAGGATATGGGCCCGTTGGACATGCAGAGGAAATTGAAACATCCCATATGCTTTATAAACACCCACAGCTTGTGCATTTGGATAAGGCACAGGATAATCCTCCCGAAAAGCATCATCTTTATTCCGTTGACCCTGCCTATCCAGGTGATACACTTTGCTATGTGCCAAGTACTATAAGGGATATGCAAAAGTCGGTAGATATAGCGAACGGAACTACCGGATCACCATCGAAAAGTTCCCCCGAAAAAGGTGAACTTTATCATAATTATCTTGTAAATAATTTAGTGCAGGTGATAGAACAGTTAAAAAATATTTAAGGAGGGAGAAGTTTACTCAAAAAATAAGTCAATATACTACAGTTTTGAAAATCTTTATTCTAAAAAATGGAGGGGCTTTACATGCGTAGTAACAGAAAGAAGTTATCATTATTTATTCTATTTATTTTTGTATTTAGTGTTTTCACTTTAGTTGGTTGTGGTGGAAAAGAAGAAACTACTCAAGAAAAAGTTCTAAAAATTGGTGTTGTTGGACCTGAATCGGGCGGGTCAGCGCAATTAGGACAAGGTCAGCGTAAGGCTGTCGAATTAGCAGTTGCTGAAATTAATGAAAAAAAACTAGCCGGTGATTGGAAAATCGAAGCTTTTTTTGAAGATGATGAAGGTAATCCCACTAAATCTTCTAGTGCAACAAATAAATTGATTCAACAATCCGGTGCCAATATAATTATTGCAGCTATTAATAGTTCAGCAACACTTGCAGATATGGTTGTTACCGAGAGAGCGGGTATCCCCCAAATTACCGCAGGTTCTACCGGCTCATCAATTACCGAACAAGGAAATCAATGGATCTTCCGGACAGCTGTTAATGATGGTTTCCAAGCGGATGCTCTTGTAAAATATGCAAAAGATGAACTAGGCTTTTCTAAAATTGCCACCTTTACTGCCTCCGATGATTACGGGCAAAGTGGTGCTAAACTCTTAAAAACTGCTGCCGAAAAATATGGTTTAGATTTAGTTGTTGAGTCCATCTACAATAACGGTGATAAAGACTTTAAACCTCAGTTATTAACTATTAAGGATAGTGGAGCACAAGCGATATTTATGTGGGGGCTTTACACAGAAGCAGCTTTAATTAGTAATCAAGCGAGGCAATTAGGTATTGATGCTCAGCTTTTTGGGGCTAGTGGTATGGCCGCCCAAAAACTGATTGAATTAGGTGGAGAAGCAGCTCAAGGTCTAATCTTGACCCAAACTTTCTTACCTGATGCCGAACTTCCAAAGGTAAAAGAGTTTGTTCAGAAATATAAAGAAAAATATAATGAAAGTCCTATTCCTCACGGTGCTCAAGCCTATGATTCAGTATATATTATAGCTGATGCAGTTAAAAAGGCTGATAGCAATAAGCCTGAAGCTTTACGGGATGCCATTAGAAGTACTTCAGGATTAGAATTGGTTACAGGGGATCCCGCGTTTAACGAACAAGGTGATGATATAGGAAAAAGATTATTAATTACTACTATTAAAGGGGATAAATTTGAACTTATTACAGCCGTAGAAACAAAATAGCAGGTAAGTTAATTTTTGAATGCCGATACCCTCTAGATTGGGAATCGGCATTCCTTTAGAAAACATGGCAAAGGAAGTGTTAAGTTTGCTGCAATATATTCTTAATGGTTTACCCATTGGCGCAATATATGCTTTAGTGGCTTTAAGTTATAGTTTAATCTATGCTGCTTCTGGTGTGCTTAACTGGTCACAGGGTGATATGGTTATGTTGGGGGCATATATAGGCTTTACCATTTATCAAGTATTACATTTAGGATTTACGCCAGCGTTATTTATTTCTATGGGTGTAGTAGCTTTAGTGGGGATATTAATTCAGTTTCTAATTTTAAGGCCACTTCGTCAAAGAAAAGCACCACCTATTAATGTAATTATCGCTACTTTAGGTGCAGCTATTATTACTAGAAATTTAGCTTTGCTGATTTGGGGACCAGATGCTCAACTGTTCCCTTCACCTGTCAGTACTAAGCCGATAAACTTAGGTATTTTAAGCATTACCCCTCAAGACATCATGATAGTTGTAATTGGTATTGCTTTAATGATCATTTTTCAATATCTCCTCAAACAGACTAAAGAAGGCAAGGCCTTACGAGCTGTTGCCCAGGATCGTTACGCGTCTGTTCTTATGGGTATCAACACAGAACGATCTGATGCTGTGGCTTTTGCTATAAGTGCTGCATTAGGCGCGGCGGCAGGGATTCTGATAGCCCCTATTTTCTTTGTTACCTTTAATATGGGAGCAGGCATAGGCTTGAAAGGATTTGTGGCAGCAGTTATTGGTGGGCTAGGCTCTGTTCCAGGCGCAATTGCAGGAGGTTTTTTCCTTGGAATTGTTGAGGCGGTAGCAGGTGGTAAAATAAGTTCCGGATATCGTGATGCCATTACCTTTGCTTTATTGATAATCGTTTTATGGCTAAAACCGGCTGGTTTATTTTTAAGAAAAAATAGACAAAAAGTATAGTTTATGGTGGTGCTAAAATGAACAAAAAGTATTTTTTCTATGCGTTAATATTTGCACTAATTTTAAGTGTCCCACTGTTTATTAAAAACCTTTATTATTTACACATTATTAATTTAGCTGGCATTTATACCTTAATAACAATAGGCTTAAATCTTTTAAGTGGTTATACAGGCCAAACATCTATGGGACAAGCTGGTTTTTTTGCCGTAGGCACATATGTCTCAGCACTTCTAATGATGAATCTTAAATTATCCTTTTGGATTGCAATAATTTTTGGCATAATAGCCGCTGCTATTTGTGGTCTCATTATCGGTATTCCTGCTATGAAATTAACAGGGCCCTACTTAGTACTAGCTACTGTAGGTTTTGGTGAAATTACAAGATTGATCCTTCTAAACTGGACTCCTGTTACTAAAGGAGCTGCTGGTCTTACCGGTATACCTTACCCTCAGCTTTTCAGTTTAAATATAACCTCCGAACAGCACTTTTATTATTTAATATTAGCTTTTGTAGCCTTGGGTACCTATATTGCTACGCGCCTAGCTAAATCGAAAATAGGTAGAACATTTTCAGCAATTAGAGAAGATGACTTAGCAGCCGAAGCAATGGGGGTACCAGTTAATTATTACAAAATTTCCGCTTTTGTAATTAGTGCTATGTTTGCTGGTTTGGCAGGAGGAATATTCGGAGCTTTTTCCGGTGTCGCTAGCCCTGATAACTTTACCTTTGATGATTCAGTTGCTTTTTTATCCATGTCAGTAATAGGAGGTAATAGGACAATATTTGGTGGCATTATTGGTGCCTTTGTTTTAACTTTTATTTCAGAAGCTTTACGGGTGTTTCAAGGTACAAGATTAATAGTATATGGATTTATTCTGATCTTTACTGTAATTTATATGCCTCGGGGTTTAGTTGGAATTATAGATAATTTACGAAATAGAAATATGAATAAATAAGATTCAATAGAGGCCCCTAAATGAAGTCTCATTCAATGAAAACTTGGAGTGATTATTATGGCTGATAGATTAAACATCTTGGCGATAAATGGAATATCTAAACGGTTTGGTGGATTGCAAGCTTTAGATAATATCAATATTGAAGTAAACGGCAATACTGTTCATGGGATAATCGGCCCCAATGGGGCGGGAAAAACAACTTTATTTAATGTTATTACTGGGTTAATAAAACCTGATACAGGTACTCTGACTCTTGAAGGTGAAAAGTTGCCATTTATTAAACCACATCAGCTGGTTCCTTTAGGCATTGCTCGTACCTTCCAGAATATAAGGCTTTTCAAGGAAATGTCTGTCTTAGATAATGTATTAATTGGGCAGCATGTGCATACACCAACTCCCATTTTTTCCATTATGATTAATGGGAAAAAATCGCGGAAATGGGAACAAATAGCTAAAGACAAGGCAGTAGAAGCTTTGAGATTTATGGGGTTGGAAGGGAAAATACACGAAACAGTAAAAAACCTATCCTATGGCCAGCAAAGGTTAGTAGAATTTGCTAGGGCTTTAGCAGCTCAACCTAAAATAATTTTACTTGATGAGCCGGCTGCGGGTATGAATCCCACAGAAAAAACAAACCTATTAAATATCGTTGCTAGGCTACGAGAAAAAGGGTACACACTTATTTTAATTGAACATGACATGAAGCTAGTTATGAATATTTGTGACACAATTTCCGTTCTTGACCATGGAAAGGTAATTGCCCAAGGGAAACCGGAGGAAGTTCGCAATAATCCAAATGTAATAAGTGCTTATCTGGGAAAGGGTGAAAATTAAGCATGCTGGAAGTTAAAGGAGTATGTGCTAGCTATGGGCCTACTAAGGTACTTCACGGGGTATCATTAGTCGCTGAAGAAGGCAAAATAACAACACTCATAGGTGGTAATGGAGCAGGTAAAACAACCACTTTAAATTGTATAATGGGCGTGGTTAAAACTCTTGAAGGAAGTATTACCTGGCAGGGTAAAGATATTTCTAATTTAAATACGCCGGAAATTGTTCAAATGGGGCTATCTTTAATACCTGAAGGGAGACATATTTTTCCCCAAATGACCGTAATGGAGAATCTAGAGATGGGAGCCTATACCCGTAAGGATAAAGTTGGTATCAAAAAGGATTTAGAATGGATATTAGATCTCTTTCCAGTATTAAAGGATAGATATAAACAGTTGGCAGGAACAATGTCGGGAGGAGAACAGCAGATGCTGGCAATTGGTCGATCTTTGATGGGGAATCCCCAACTAATACTCATGGATGAGCCATCTATGGGTTTAGCACCAATAATAGTTGAAGAGGTCTTTAAGATTATTCATAAAATCCAGAGTATGGGTAAAACCATCTTACTTGTGGAACAAAATGCTACTTTGGCCTTAAATAGTGCTCATCAAGGTTATGTTATTGAACTAGGAGAAATAGTATTAAGTGGATCAGGACAAGAATTATTAAGGAATCCGGAAGTGGAAAAGGCATATTTAGGATTATAGCTTTTGTTTGCTCCAGTCTTTATAGGCTGGGGCATTTATTTTTTAACCAATGTTATAAACTAGAAAATTTTTATTATTAAATAATAATATAAAATAAAGATGATTAAAGCAGGATATGCTGTGAGCAATAATGAAAGTATAGACTGTAATATTAAATTATTTAAAAGTATAGTAGTTGAGGTGTCAAAACTTGTTGGTATTTGGCTTAGTTTTTGCATTTTCCCTAATATTATGGCAAGTCAAAAGAAACATATCTATCGGTTTAGCGGTAACTTTGGGTGGTGTAGTATTAGCTATTTTTGCCGGTTTTACACCTCTAGAGATTATGATGACTATATTGGAAACTTTTACGCAAAAAAATACTATCCAACTAATAGCGACGGTAACTTTGGTTAATATCTTAAGTTCTATGATGAGCGAATATGGAATAATGAATTTGATGGTCGAATATCTGGAAAAGGCTTTCAAAAGAATTGATGCACTTTTATTTATTATTCCTTCGTTATTGTCAACATTTACTGCTTCCGGAGCGGCTATTATTGCCGCACCTATTATTGATGGTTTGGGTAATCGGGTAGGAATTAGTGCCGCAAAAAAAGCAGCTATCAATCTTTATGTTCGACATGCCTGGTATTTCATCTTGCCTGTTTCCGTGAATTTAATAAATGCTTCATTTATAAGTAATATTCCGATTAAAAAGTTAGTTATTGCCCAGGCCCCAATTTCAATTATTTGTTTAACTACCGCCTACTTAGTTTACTTATATCCTCTGAGAAAATTTTCTGATTTAGAGGAAGAAAAAGTAGAAAATGACGAATTTGAGTTAGATACGTTTTTAAAGGCCTTTTTATATACTTCACCCATTCTTATATGTGTTTTTCTCGTTTTTTTTATCCCTTCATATCTCGCTTTATTGGCGGGTTCAATACTTGCCTACATAATTCGGGTTAAAAAAACTCCACTAAGTAACATAATTTTTAACAAAAAAGGCATGCCTTTAATTATCGCCGCCGCGGGAGTAATGATTTTTAAGAATTTTATCGAAAACATCCCGGAATTGAAAATATTACTTGAACAAATTATTAACTTGGGAATACCTTTAGAAGTAATCATTATTTTAATGACTATTATTGCTAGCTATGTAGCGGCAAATTTAACTGTAGTAATCGGACTGATGTACCCGTTAATTTTACCAATTGTTCCGCAGGAACAATTAATACCAACTGCCACTTTAATTTATACAATGGGCTATGCAACTTATTTCATTTCACCTATTCATCTTTGTCAGGCTTTAACAAATGAATACTTTGGGGTAGCTATGAAAGATTTATACAAAGAATATAGAATAACTGTACCAGTTATGTATGTAACAAGTTTAATAACTAATTTTTTTATTAGATTTATTTAAAGAAAAGAGTGTTTAAATTGATTACTAGAAATTTAGGTCAATTGGGTGAAAAGATAGCTTTAGAGACATTAGTGAGTGGGGGATATAAAGTTCTAGAGAGAAACTTTAGATGTAAAATTGGGGAGATTGATATTATTGCTAAAGACCAAGATGCTTTAGTTTTTATCGAAGTTAGGTCAAAAAGTGATAGTGTTCACGGAGTTCCTCAAGAGACTGTGAATCGAAAAAAACAGCAAAAAATACGCAGAACTGCGGAATATTATCTGTTGAAAAATAGGTTACAGGATATTTATTGCCGATTTGATGTTGTAGGCATTCTTTGGCAAGGTAATAAAGAACCACATATTGAAATTATTAAGGATGCATTTTAAAAGAAACACCGTCAGGTTTTTGGAAAGACTATACTTTAGAGGTTTAATTGCACCATATTTTTTAGCAAAAAAATGTGAATTACTAGTTTACTTGATGGAGGGGATACTGGATTGAGAAAAATTACAAACTTTGGAACAACCTTTGTTATGATCGTGATTTTATTAAGTATATCAATTATTATTTCAATGAATAAATTTGATACACCAAATCCCATTATGAGTGGAATAGGATTGGCTAAGATAATGTTTACAGATGCAGAAATAGTGCAAATTCGAGAGTATCCTAAAATCTATTTGGCTAAACCAGATAATGCACAACAGAATTTAATTAATTTTATGAAACTGCGTGGATATAATTACTTAGATGATGAAAGAATGGCTTCT
>JBMNUR010000001.1:0-55084 GCA_050946395.1 Peptococcales bacterium | reverse complement strand
AAACCTGAAAATATAAAGATCTTATCCGAAGAATATGTCTTTGATGCCAAATTTGTGGATGAGGGGAAAATCACTTATATAGTTGAAAATAAGGATATGGAAAAAAATCTGTTCTTTCTTTATATACTGGACAAAAGTGGTAAGGAAATTAAGAAGATACAAGTTTCCGGAAGTAGAATTGCATTATCACCGAATGGGAAAACAGGGTATATTGGGGGACCTTTCTGGGAGAAAATCAACTTTGTAGAAAATCAAATAGAAAAAGGTTTATTTTCTCCACCGGAAAGTAATTCCGAAAAGGAGAAAGTTTTTCAAACCATTAGACAGGCCATAAATATCCTTTATAAGTTTGAATTATCCGGTGAAAAAGACAGGGTAGGTGCTAAAAAATATTTTATAGATACTAATTCACCTGACCAATGGGCTTACTTTGACATTATTAACTATTTCAATACCACAACTTTCGTAAATAGTAGTGATAATCTCTATATAATAGGAATAAAATTAGAGGATTTAATAATAAATGTTGAAGAACACCGAGCATTTGCAAAAGTTCGAGTTAATACCCTTACTAGTTCCGGTGGTGAGTCAAGTATGGACTACGCCTTAGAATTAGTTGAAAATGATAATGAGTGGTATGTGACTGGCTTGAGTACTTTTCCTGACTCTCAAATGCGAAATGACTTGGAGAAAATTATTAAGGAATACGTATCTGAAAGTCAAAAGGGCAAGATTTTTCCAGGTGAGTTAGAAGGTAAAGAAGTAGAAATCGGTCAGATTCAATTTTGGACTTCCAGTTTACCGGTTTTTGCAGCCGATGTAAAAAATGCCGATTACTGTAAGGTATATTTAAAAGTCAAATACAACGGAAAACAGGAAATTTATAAAATGGTACTAGATAAGAAGAACCAAAGTTATTGGAAACCAGTGGGTCTTTCACGGGGAAATTTAAGTGGAATCTAAAAAAGCAAGTGGTAACAGCCACTTGCTTTTTTAGATTCCGAAGGGGGCTAGAGCTCTGGGTAGAATACCGTGAATATGAGCAATTAAAACACCGTAGTTGGTAATTGGTACCCTAACTTTTTCCACAGCGTTAATCCTATTAAGCATATTTTTTCTGTTAAGCATACACCCACCACAGTGGACAACTAACTTATATTCATCTAAATTACTTGGAAAACTAAAGCCATTAGAAAAGTCGATGCTTAATTCGCCGCCTATTTTTTTTTGGAGCAAGCGGGGAATTTTTACTTTTCCTATATCATCTGCCTGTTGATGGTGTGTACATGCTTCTGCGATTAAAACTTTATCATTAGGTTTAAGATTATCTATTGTTTTTGCCCCTTGGGCTAAAATTTTTAGGTCACCTTTGAATCTAGCCATTAAGATTGAAAAAGAAGTTAAAGGTATATGGGCAGGTGTATCTTGAGCAACCTTGTGAAAAACTTGAGAATCTGTAACAATTAGCTTAGGAGGCTCTTTTAAGGACTCTAGTGCCGTAGTTAATTCTTGCTCTCGGCAAACAATACTTAGGCAGTGATGGTCAAGAATATCCCGGATAGTTTGCACTTGGGGTAAAATAAGCCTGCCTTTGGGAGCAGAAGAGTCAATAGGTGTCACTAAGATCACGAGATCCCCAGTCATTAATAAATCACCTACAATAGATAGGGGAAGATCCTCATTTTGTTTTGATTGACCTAATTTTTCCGTAAGTACCTTAATACCTTCTTTGGTTGGGGAGTTTACCCAGAAGTAGGGATGATTGTATTTATCTTCATATATTTTTTTTAACTTATCTTTTCTTTCCTTAGTGACTAAATCACTTTTAGTAAAGACAATTAATATAGTTATTGATTTTTCAGTACAAAGTTTAATAATTTTATCTTCATAGTAACCAAATCCTTGGAAAGGGTCCACAACTAATAGGGCTATGTCAGTTTTATCTAAAACTTCCAGGGTTTTTTCTACTCGCATTGTACCTAATTGTCCATCATCATCAATTCCTGCTGTATCGATTAACATGACCGGCCCAATAGGTAAAATCTCCATAGCTTTGTAGACTGGATCAGTAGTAGTTCCTCCTATAGGCGAGACTAAGGCTATCTTCTGGTTTGTTAAGGCATTTATTAAACTTGATTTGCCGGCGTTTTTCCGGCCGAATAGGGCTATATGAATCCGAGAACCGCTAGGAGTATCCTTCATTTTTACCACCTCTAAAAGTATAAATCACGTTGACCTTGCCGGATTTTTTCTAATTCTTTTATGGTTAAATCTCTAATCTTTTCATTAGAAATCTCATCTAAAAATTGTGCTATTGCCTTTTCACCTATTTTTCTTGTTTCCGTGGAAGCATAATCTAATAAATATTCTTGAAAAGTTAAGATTGCATTGGGTTGACAGACGTTTCCGATTTCCCCTGTTTTGGCTAACTGCATAAAACGGTCCCCAGTACGCCCTTGGCGATAACAAGCGGTACAGTAGCTAGGCAAATAACCGGAATTGCACAAATTAGCTAAAATTTCATCAGGTGTTCTATGATCACCTACCTCAAATTGAGCGGTATTTTCCTTTTTCTCAGGATTTTGATTTTGCATTTCCAGTTCTTTCTTATAAGCACCTACTCCCGTACAAGAACCGGCACTTATTTGGGAGACCCCTAAGGAGATTACTTCATCCCTGAAGTTTTGATCTTCCCGGGTAGAAAGGATGATACCTGTATAAGGTACGGCTAACCGCAAAAGAGCTACTATTAGTTTAAATTCATCATCGTTAACTAAATAAGGAAAAGTGTCTAAATTCACCCCTTGGGCAGGTCTTAGCCTGGGAACTGAAATAGTATGGGGACCTACTCCAAAAACTTCTTCTAAGTGGAGAGCGTGATAAAGTAAACTTAAAATCTCAAATTTATAGTCATAAAGACCAAAAAGGACCCCAAAACCTACATCATCGATGCCGGCTTCCATGGCTCTGTCCATGGCGGTAGTATGGTAGTAGTACGAAGCTTTAGGACCAGAGGGGTGCATTTTAGCATAAGTTTCTTGATGATAAGTTTCCTGAAATAATATATAGGTACCAATACCTGCGGCCTTTAATTTTTGATAGTCTTCTACTGTTGTGGCAGCTATGTTTACATTTACTCTACGGATAGAGCCCATTTCTTCGCTAGTATCATAGATGACCTTGATTGATTCCAGGATATAATCTAAGGGACAGTTAACCAGGTCTTCGCCAGCTTCGAGAGCTAATCGCTTATGTCCCATTTTTTCTAAAATCTTGACTTCTTCTTGTATTTCTTCTGTGGTTAACTTACGGCGGCAAATGTCATTATCTCGACGATAGCCACAGTAGACACAGTTATTAACACAATAATTACTTAAATAAAGTGGTGCAAAAATCACTATTCGTTTACCATAAATTTTTTCTTTAATTTCTCGAGCGGTTTTAAATATTTCGTTTCTTAAGTTAATATCGGAGTTGGCTCCTTCCAGCAGGATTGCTGTCTCCAGTGGAGTCAATCCTTTAGCTTCCTTGGCCTTTTCGAGAACTTGCTTTGCCTCTTTTAAAGATGAACTTTTTGCTTTCTCCAAATCGTTACGAATCCTTTGGGCATTGATAAAATCAACAGTTTTCAATTTAAAGCCTCCTTTAGTTTGGGACTGTGTCCATAGTCGGTACCGATAGTTCGGCCTAGAACCTGAATTTTCTTAATTATGTTACTGTAGTCAGAGCTATCCTTAGTACAAATTTTGTTAGGATAAATTTCATAAAACTTACGGTATTGATTAGGGCTTACATTAGGCATAACTACATTAGCTCCACTTTGTAAAGCTAGTTCTCTACCGAAAGGATGGATAGTACTTAAGGCAGTAGTAGAAGGAAGATGAATAAAAGGCATAATAATCCGGGCTATTGCTACCATTTTTAGGGTCATTTCTACTGAACCCTCTCTGCTGCCCGCCAGGGGAGTATTAGGATGGGGAATAAAAGGCCCTATGCCTGCCATTTCAACATCCATTTTTTTGAGTAAAAGAAGATCATCGGCAAGTATATCTAGGTTTTGACCGGGCAAGCCAACCATACAGCCTGAACCTAGTTGGTAACCTAATTCCTTTAACCAACTTTGACACTTAAGTCTTTCTTCCAGGGTTTTGCCCGGGCGTATTTTTTGAAATAGTTCAGGATTAGATGTTTCATGCTTAATTAAATAACGATCTGCTCCTGCCTCCCGCCAGAGTTGGTAAGTTTCATAAGTATGTTCCCCTAAGGAAAGAGTTATGGCCACATCTAGTTTTTTAAGAGCCATTACTAATTCAGCTATTTTTATGGGCGAGTAATGTTTATCCTCTCCGGACTGTAAAACCAGAGTTCTATAACCAAGTTGGATAGCTTTTTCGGCGGCATCATAAATTTCATCATAACTTAACCTATACCGGTTAAGTTTTTTATTTTCAAAACGCAGACCACAATAATGGCAGTTTTGCCGGCAATAATTAGAAAGTTCAATTATACCTCTTAGATGAACGGTATTACCTATGTACTCTGCCCTTTTTTTATCAGCAAGTTGAAATAACAACTTACTTTCTTCCGGGTTTGCTTTTAAAAGGTTTATAATCTCATTTTTATTTAATTCGGTAGTATTTCGGGCTTTTTCCAGAGCTGTTAAAAAATCCAAAGTCATTTTAAACCTCCCCGGTCACATAGTTAGTTAATGCTGAACGAACCTTAATTCCTTTAAGGCTTCCTAATTTTCCGGTAAGAGCACCTACTTCATCATTGCTTCCCTCCACTATAAGAGCAATAACATTAACTGAGCCGTGTCTTGGAACCCCCATTCGACCTAT
Source organism: Peptococcales bacterium (assembly GCA_050946395.1). Lineage (GTDB taxonomy): Bacteria > Bacillota > Peptococcia > Peptococcales > BICA1-8 > JBMNUR01. The sequence goes on along the minus strand of JBMNUR010000001.1, from coordinate 50,243 downwards.
GATAATATCTGCATATTCACTTAGAATTCCGTTAAGGCGATGAACATTTTCCTTATCTTCCACAACGATGCCTACAACACCAATCCTTTTTGCCAAATTAATTACCTCCCTAGAAAATTAAAAACCCGTAGGCACCTGAAAATAGGCACAATACGGGTAGCAAAAACTACATAACAAAATTTTTACCCATCCTATTCCTCAGGTTGGACCCTTGGATAAAGGTATGAAGATTTTTTACTTACCCTTTTACCAGAAAAGCCCGGTAAGTTAGGTATTAATTAAACTATATGTGAAAGTACAAATAATAGCAAGCGTTTTGAATTAAATATTCGAAAATGCAGGAATTTTGTCAACAAACAACGTAGTAAGTGGTAATGTATTTAAGTAGTCTTAGAGGGGAAAATGGGTAATTTCAAAGAGAACTGGAATCTTTCTAGAAAATTGCTCTGGGCTTCTATTTTATTAATTTTAGGAATAATTGCTGGATATTTTACTGATATCTATTATTTGTGGTCTATTTTTGCCCTGCTAATCCTTTTTATTCTATTAGTATTCATATATATTTTCCGAGAAAACACTAGCAGTGGGCTTATAGTCTTTGTTTTATTTTTAGTAGGTTTTACTTGGATTGACTGGAATGAAAGAAATTTATATTCTTTAGAAGATTGGTATGGGTATAACATTAAGGTTGTAGGGCAAGTGGCAGATATCACTCCCCGGGACAACCAGGTTATTTTAAAGATAACAAATATCAATGGAGTGACTTTAAAAACCGGAAACAAGGTTGTAGTCAATACTCTCTGGAAAGATGAGAATGCCTATCGGTGGGGGGATAAGTTAGAATTTGCTGGCAAACTGGAAAAACCACTACCCCAGGTTAATCCCGGTGGTTTTTCTGAGGAGAACTATTGGCGGCAAAAGGGCATAGGTTATAAACTTAGTGCCACTAAAGAAGGCCAAATAATTAAAAAGGCCCAAGGAATACATAAATATACGGTATTAGCTCGGGAAGAAATTTACCAGTTAATTAATACTACCTTAGCTAATGAAGAAGCCGGAATGCTCCTAGGGTTACTTTTGGGGGATAAAAAAGCGATAGATGCTGATTTTTATTCCACTGCTCAAAAGATGGGTATTGCTCATGTTTTTGCAGTTTCTGGATTACATGTAGGAGTAGTTTTGGCTTTTTATCTAGGGGTGGCGAGGTTACTAAAGTTTTCCCATACTCCTATAATTATCGGAGCTGTCTTTTTATTAGGAAGTTATAGCTTGCTAGTTAGTTTTACCCCTTCAGTCGTTAGAGCATCTATTATGGGACTTTTAGGACTACTGGCAGTTAAGTGGCTTAAATTTAAGGATTTTTATACTATTTTAGCTGCAACTGCTTTTATAATTATTTTTTCCGACCCCTTGAGTATCTTTACAATTGGTTTTCAGTTATCTTTCATTACTACTTGGGGCTTATTTTTCTTTTTTCCTTTAGCCCAAAAAATGTTCAGCTTTTTACCGGATAAAATTGCCCGAGTTTTAGCAGTGCCAATTGCAGCCCAAATGGCTTCAATACCCATAACATTATACCACTTTAACACTCTTTCCCTTTTAGCACCTTTAATGAATTTGTTTGTTGTACCAATAGTCTCCATTCTTGTACCACTTTTATTTATTTCACTTTTTTTAGCCTTTATCTGGATAACGATTGCTCAACCGTTTATTTTCCTTGCTGGAGGAATAGCCTATATTTTAGCAGCTTTTATTGATTATTTTACTTACCTTTTTACCGATGGTCACATTTATCTAGCTCGACCGCCTTTAATATTTATTGCTTTTTATTATCTTGTTTTGATAGGTTTACGGGAAAAGAAAAAAGTAAAATTTTTAGGTATTATCGCCTTGGTAATTTTCCTTTTCTTAGGTATGATACCCAGGTCTATGTACTTAGAAGTAGCCTTCCTTGATGTGGGACAAGGTGACGGAGCAGTTCTAAAAACTCCTCGCAATCAATTTGTAGTTATTGATGGGGGGCCGGGGACTACCACCATAAGTCAATATCTCCGCTATCAAGGCGCAAATAAGGTGGCTTTGGTGATTCTTTCTCACCCAGATGCTGATCATATTAATGGGCTCTATCAGGTATTCAAGGATTTTAAAGTAGAAACTTTGCTGATTCCTCCTGATGTTAGTGGGAGTCAAGAATTAGAAGAATTAAAACTCATGGCTCAAAAAAGAAGGACAAAGATAATAGAGGGAGGAGATGGCCTAGTTTTAAAGCTTCGTCCGGAAGTAACCTTTCAGGTTCTTCATCCGGATGTCAAGGATGTTAAATTCTTGGATACTAATAATGCATCATTAATCGTTAATTGTTCTTATGGCCAACAGGATTTCTTATTTACCGGTGATGTTGATAAGGAAATAATAGAACAAGTGTTACCTTTAGATCGAAAAATAGAAGTAATAAAAATCCCTCATCATGGGAGTAGAGGCTCTTATACAGCAAAGATATATAAGGAAATAAAACCTCAAGTGGCAGTTATTTCTGCCGGAAGAGCTAATCGCTATGGCCATCCCCATGTGGAAGTATTGGGGGGATTAGAGGAAGAAAAAATAAAAATTTATCGGACAGATCAACAGGGTGCAGTTATTTTCTCTACTGATGGGAAAAAGCTTAAGGTGAGAACAATGCTTCCTTGATTAGGAAAAGTCTTATCTATTGACCATCGACCTGACCCCAAAGTAAACCTAATGTTATACTGTTTCTTTTCTTACAAAAACTACTTAATCAATATAGGAAAGGATTATGTTATAATGTTGAAAACATTAGTAGCTTCATGAGGTGATGAATTTGCGCAAACTTTTAGTATTATTTTTAGTACTGTTATTTTTTACAATTAGTACTAACATTGAGCTTTGGGCAGCACCAAATATAGAAGGTAAAGCCTTTGTACTAATTGATGGCAAAACCGGGCAGGTTTTATATGGGAAGGAAATTGATGAAAAGTTATACCCGGCTAGTACAACTAAAATACTGACAACAATTATTGCCTTGGAAAAAGGCAATTTACAAGATATGGTGACAATTAGCAAAAATGTCCCTTTGGTTGAAGGAACCAAGGTTTATCTCCGAGCAGGCGAAAAAATAGAATTAGAAAAATTACTTAATGCTGCAATGATTCATTCTGCCAATGATGCAGCTTTGGCCATTGCCGAACATATTGGGGGAAGCGAAGAAAAATTTGCCCAAATGATGAATGAAAAAGCTAAGGAACTAGGTGTTAAAAACTCAAATTTTGTGAACCCTCATGGCCTTACTGCGGAAAATCATTATTCTACAGCTTATGACTTGGCTTTAATTAGTAGATATGCTATGGAAAATCCAAAATTTCGTGAATTAGCTCAAGAAAAGGTATACGACTGGGCAGGTGAAGAATGGCAAACTCGGTTAATCAATATCAATAAGTTTCTCTGGCGGATGGAAGAAAGTACAGGGATAAAATCGGGTTATACTAGTGCTGCCCGTTATACCTTGGCAGCGTCCGCTCAAAAAAATACTCAAGAGCTTATTGCCGTTATTTTAGGAAGTAGTGATGCAAGAATTTGGGATGATGCTAAGGCACTCTTAGAATATGGTTTCGCTAATTTTCAAAATCTCAGTCTTGCCACGGACGATGAAGTAGTTGCCACTTTAAAGGTAGCTAACGATCAAGAGGTCAATCTAATACCGGCTCGCTCCGCTACTATTGCAGTCAACAATAATGAAGAAACAAATGTAGAGAGAAGATTAGTACTTGGTGACTTATCTTTACCTATTGAAGCAGAAAAAGTTGTGGGTGAGTTGATAATTAGTTTAAATGGCGAAGAAAAAGAAAGAATTCCTGTAAAATCACAGGGGGAAGTAAAAAAGCCTATTGATTGGGTACGGGTAGCAATTAATACTTTAGCTGGTTTATTTATCTTGCAAATTTTTGTTAGGATTATCCGAAGATATTTAAAGCGTAGACGCAGAACACGTATCTTTGGTTCATCAAGGAGAATTACCAACTATCGTTATTAATTAAGTCAATGGTCAATAGTCGATAGTCCTAGTTGTCAGTACTATAGCACAAATGGTAAGGCCGATTTGGGAGTGATTGGTAGATGGAACATATAGCTTTACTTAAGAGTATAAATAGGGGCGTTTTAGCTCCTGTTTATCTTTTTTATGGAACGGAAAAACTTTTAATGGATGATTATGTAGATAAAATAAAAGCAAAAGTTTTGCCTTCCGAGCTTGAGGCTTTTAATTTTGATAAGGTTGACGGAGAAAAGGTAAGTCTTACCCAAATTGTTGACTTAGCCAATACTATGCCGGTTTTGGCTGAAAAAAGAGTCGTGATTGTAGAAAATGCGGTATATTTTGCTGCAACTAAAAGTGGTGAAAACAAATTTAATGAAGCACCTTTATTAAAGTATCTTACAAATCCCAATACTAGCTGTTGTTTAATTTTTAAAGTTTTAGGTAAAGCTGATAAGCGAAAGAAAATTTATAAAGCCGTGGAAGAAAGAGGACAGACTGTGGAGTTTGCAAGCCTAACAGGTGAAAATCTAGGGCGGTGGATAGAGCATTTTCTTAAAGAAAAGGGTAAAAAAATTGAACCTCAAGCTTTTCATATAATAGCTTTATTAGCAAGTGAGGGTCTAGCAGTTCTTCAAAATGAACTGGAAAAGTTAGTACTATATTCCGGAAATTCGACCGTAATAACCTCTGCAATGGTTCAAGATATTGTTACTAAGACCAGCGAAATAAATGTTTTTAATCTGATAGACAGTATTGCCGAAAAAAAAGGTAAAAAAGCTTTGGAACTCTTGCAACTGAGTTTAATTATGGGTGAATCACCTATGAAGATCTTGAGTCTCCTAGTGCGCCAATACCGCTTAATCTTTGCAGCTAAAGATATGGTAAGTCAAGGCTTTTCTGAAAGGCAAATTAGAGAGAAACTTGCCATTCAGCCCTTTGTATTAGCTAAAGTATTAAGTCAAGGTAGAAGTTTTTCAGGAGAACAATTAGTTAAAGCTTTTGCTAAGCTTTTGGAAACGGAAGTACTCTTAAAATCTAGCGGAGGGGACCCTGGAGAACTAATGGAAAATTTGGTGATAGGATTATGCTATATGTAAATTATGATGTAAATTATGCGTTATTTATGACGCAGCAGAATGTAGACAAACTCCATATTTATCAACGTTACGCTGGCTCAGACAATTTTATTGTGAATGAACTCAACGGCTTCAGGAATTAGCAAAACTCCCCGACACTTAATTGGAAACTCATGATACATACTATTCTTTATTCAAGATGCAGAGTTAATTATTGCAATTAAGTGTCGGGTCAAACAGTTGCTAATTCTGGTCTTCAGCCGTCTGCGTTCTTTTTATCTAAACTCGCCAAATGCTTCACTAATGATAAAATTATATAGATTTTGTTATGAATAACTTTGTCAACAGGCTGATTATGCGTCATTTATGACGCATAATTACATTAGACGAAGTAGTCAAGCAGGAACGGTGTTTTTTGTAAGTAGCACCGTTCCTGCTTATTAACAAAAAAAGTCGCCCGAGGCGACTTTAATTAACCGGCTAACTTATTATAAAGCTTAGCTAAGCGAGATTTTTTATGAGCAGCGTTATTTTTATGCAAGATACCTTTGGAAGCAGCTTTATCAATTGTTTTAACTGCTTTTTGTAATTGTACTTTTGCATCATCAAGATTTTTAGCTTCTACAGCAGCTTCAAAACGCTTAATAGCAGTTTTAACAGTAGATTTTACCGCACGGTTTCTCAAGGCTCTTACTTTTGCCTTATTAGCACGTTTTATAGCGGATTTAATATTAGCCAAGGATGTCACCTCCCTCGAAAACATCAAAAAAACTATCGAATTCCGTATTTTTCAACAAACTATATTCTATCACGGGCTTCTTTAAAATGCAAGCGAGTATGCTTAAACATTCGAATTTTTATATGATGACTTAATACCACATATCTCCCACTTCTAAAGTGGGTTTATTTTATTATATTAAACATTTGTTTGGGACAGACTAATTGACAGCGGTATCTTAAAGCAGGCTTTGGAAAAGGAGGTGAAAACTATGATACGTACAATAATAAGATTTATCGTATCTGCATTAGTTTTATTAGTTGTAAGCTGGATACTACCGGGAATCCGTGTTAATGGATTTATCGGTGCATTATATGGGGCCGTAATTATTGCCCTTTTAGGTTGGGTTGCAGAAAGTTTATTAGGCAAAAACATTTCTCCCCAGGGTAGAGGAATCGTAGGATTCTTATCAGCTGCAGTTGTTATTTATCTTGCACAGTTTATTATTCCTGCTCAGCTTTCAGTATCTTTAATTGGAGCCTTGCTATCTGCTCTTGTCATTGGATTAATCGATGCTGTTGTTCCTACAGAATTACGATAATTTGATTATTAATAACAAAAGACATAACCCCTAACTCTGGTACATATATATCAATTATGATTTGGTATAAGACAGGGAGGGGTTATTTTGTTTCTAGGAAAAAGTAAACTGTCTTTAGCTAGATTCGGTAAAAAAAAGTCCAAGCTGTACTTAATTTTAGGTGTTAGCTTGCTTTTTATATTAATATCATTTTTACTAATTAATATTGTCAATATGGATAAATCAGTAAAGGTTGTTAATACAGGTACGATTTATGAACCGAGTCCACTGATGTTGGAATTAGCAAAAATTTTCCAACTTTTGGATATAACTGAGTTAAAAATGCTAGAAATTTTAGGAGACGGTTGCCCGTTAGTTTATAATTCGGAAACAAGTAGTTCTAGAGTAGATTTGCAAAGATTATTATTATTAGGATTAAACTATTTAACTGGGTTAAATAGTAATGATCCTACAACGATACTTAAATCTCAACTTGCCGTTTTAGTCGGTCAAGAGCCAGTATTGGCCGCTCAAGCGGGAGATGAATTTTTATCACCAGACGAAATAGGGGAAGAAGATTTTTATCTAGATACACCACCAGGTATGGATGATTGGCATTTTGAAATCGATCCCGGACAACCCGTTGAATTGACCAAGGACCCTGTAGTCTTATTATATACTACTCATAATGCTGAAACATATCAGCCAACAGACGGCAAAAGTAAATTAGAAGGCAAAAATGCGGGTGTTGCCAAAGTAGCTCAAGTAATGGAGGAAACATTGCAGCAGGAGTATGGGTTAAGGACTATTCGCTCTAATAATATTCATGATTATCCTGATTGGGCTAGGTCCTATATCAATTCAATGCAAACAGTTCAATCTTTATTAAAAGTCAATAAAACTATCCGAGCGGTATTTGATGTTCATAGGGATGCGGGCTTTAAAGATAAGTCGACAACAACGGTAAAGATAAATGGGAAAGATGCTGCATCTATGATAATAGTTTTGGGCACCGAACATAATCGTTGGCGAGAAAACTTAGCCTTTGCGCAAAAATTGGACTCTAAAGCTAGTGAACTTTATCCAGGCTTAATAAGAGATGTTCGAATAGCCAATAACCGCAGATATAATCAGCATCTTCATCCTGCTTCCGTAATTTTAGAATTTGGTAGTGATTTAAATACCTTAGAGGAAGCCCAATATAGCGCAAGGCTGTTTTCTAGAGTAGTTGCTGAGGTTATTAAACAACAGTGATTTTAGTGTGTGAGTGTTTAAGTGTGTAAGTGATTTAGTGACCGGCACTAGAATTCTAATAATTGTAGGGGTAGGCCTTGTGTCTACCCTCTCTTTTATCATTGTGCGTTCCAACTTTCGAATAACAATATTTCAAAGTGGCAAAAATAAGAAATAGCTAAGACCTTCGCTATTGCTCAGGATGACATCTAGTGACACATTAGCTTTAAGTAATTAAACATTTTCGCGCTCACGAGCTCACGCGCCCACCAGTTGTCTTTTCCTATCTAGCGAAGGGAACCTGCAATATTTGTCTTACAAATATTTGAGGAGGTGTTCCCGTGAACGGTAAGTTCTGTTTTACAATAAGTATTTCCCTACTTTTCTTCCTATCCTTGGTAATTGTTGGGACAAATATTTCTGCTAAACAATTAGCTGAAATTACTAACTGTGAAGTTTCACCTCCTTTTATGTTTGCAACTACCGAGGACAATATTATTCGGTTAGGAGTTTTTGGGGAAACTTATCAATATTCAATTGATTCTATTCAAAATAATTATACATCTATCAAATCTTCTATACAAAACTTCCGGGTTACTGTAAAATTTAACATAGCACCGAGAGTTGAGTATTTGCGTTATCAATGGGATACAGGTACAGATAAGTTAGTTGATGACATCAGTTTACTTCTTAAACAATTGCAAATAATTTGTAGCCACAGATGAACAAAGATAATTTCGTTGGTTCGTAAATAAACGAATAAAAGAATAGACCTTTGGCGAATCGACGAATTGACAAATAAACGAATACACGACTGACGAATTGACGAAAAAGGGTGAAAAATATGGCTAAAGTAAAAGCTGGCGGGGTGGCCAGGGCGGCAGGAACCATTATGATTGCCATGGCTCTTTCCCGCCTTTTTGGGTATATTCGTGATATTGTTATCTATTATAAATTTGGTCAGGATTTTCGGACAGATGCTTATAATGCAGCTTTCTCAATCCCTGACTTTTTATACTACTTGTTAGTCGGTGGTGCCCTCAGTTCGGCATTCATTCCGGTTTTCTCCAGTTACCTGGCTACTAATAAAGAAGAAGACGGCTGGCAAGTAGCCAGTACTATCTTCAATTTAGTTATGGTGTTAATGATAATAGGCATAACCTTAGGGCTTATTTTTACTCCTCAGTTAGTAAAAATTCTCGTACCCGGCTTTACGGTTGAAGCTTTTAATTTGACGGTACTTTTGACAAGAGTTATGTTTGCTCAAAGTTTTTTTATGGCTTTAAATGGCATCTCTCAAGGGATACTCCACTCCTATAAACATTTTTTTGCTCCGGCTTTAGGTTCGGTACTATATAATCTAGGTATTATTGTGGTAGGGATTTTGCTAGTTGATAAAATAGGAATTTTGGGTTTTTCAATCGGTGTGGTTTTGGGGGCCGCTCTAAACTTTTTAGTTCAGGTACCTGCCTTAATTAAAATAGGTTTAAAATATAAACCCGTATTTAATATTAAACATCCGGGTGTACAGAAAATTTTAATATTAATGGTGCCGGTTTTTATTGGTTTATCTGTTACTCATTTAAACCTTTTTGTTAACCAGTTTTTAGCTTCTTCTTTACCTCAGGGGATGATTTCTGCTCTTAGGGCGGCCCAAAGGATAATGCAACTACCGATTGGGGTTTTTGCTATTGCAGTAGCATTAGCGGTTTTCCCAACTCTGACTGCTCATGCTGCCCGGAAGGAGGAAAAGGAATTTAAGGTAACTATGTCCTTGGGAGTAAGGACAGTTATCTTTATTACATTACCGGCGGCTGTAGGATTAATTGCTTTGCGAGTTCCCATAGTTAGAGTTATGTTTCAACAAGGGGAATTTACCCCTTTTAATACAGAATCAACTGCCTATGCTTTGTTCTTTTACTCCCTAGGGCTTATCGGTTATTCAGCTCAACAAGTTTTAAACAGGGCTTTTTATGCTTTAGAGGATACTAAAACACCGGTAACCGTAGGAATCATAACAATATTAATTAACATTGTGTTAAACTTTTTGCTGATTAAACCCTTAGGTCATGGGGGATTGGCTCTAGCCTATTCCATGGCGGGTCTTGTCAATATGGTCTTATTACTTCTTTTTCTACGAAATAAAATTGGGCATATTAGTGGCAGAGAAATGCTTATCTCTTTCGGTAAAACCCTAACTGCCTCAGTTATTATGGGTGTAATTGTTTACTTTAGTGCATCTTTGTTTGAAATGAATTTTGGTGTGGAAAGTAAAGTGCTGCAAATATCGCAAGTTTTCTTAGGTGTAGGAATAGGTGCTTTGGTATATATTTTGATTGTAAGTTTTATGAAGATGGAAGAAGCCAAAATGGCTACAGGAATACTGACTAGAAGGATAAGACGGAGGAAAAGTGCGTAGGGCTACGTATTGCGCGTTTATTAGTGACAATACTTTAGGGTTAATTATTGCATCAGTTCTATAGTTGATTATGACACAAGGGCACGATGTCGCGATGACACGGGAATAGGGGTGTTTTCAACTTTCCAACCTTCCAACTTTTCAACGAATTTGATATAATAAACGGTAATGTAAAAAAAACGATGGTTTAATTAATCGCTTAACAATCGTCTAACGATGGTTTAATAAAGAAGGGGGATCATTAGTGAAGCAAGAAAGGATCAGGAACTTTTGCATAATTGCTCATATTGACCATGGTAAGTCCACTTTGGCAGATAGGTTATTAGAATATACAGGTACTTTGACTAAAAGGGAAATGGTTGATCAGTTTTTAGATACCATGGATTTGGAGCGGGAAAGGGGTATTACTATTAAGCTCCAAGCAGTTAGACTCCCTTATCAAGCCAATGATGGCAAGGAATATATCCTCAATCTAATCGACACACCAGGTCATGTTGACTTCACTTATGAGGTATCCCGTAGTCTGGCAGCATGTGAAGGAGCTATTTTGGTTGTTGATGCAGCACAAGGTATTGAGGCGCAAACTTTGGCTAATGTTTATTTAGCTTTAGAACATGATTTAGAGATAATCCCGGTTATTAATAAAATAGATTTACCAAGTGCCGATCCCGAGCGAGTTAAAAAGGAAATTGAGGATGTTATAGGTTTAGATGCAAGTGATGCAATCCTTTGTTCAGCCAAAGAAGGTATCGGTATTCAAGAAATATTAGAGGCAGTGGTTACTCAGGTTCCTCCCCCGGAAGGTGACGCGGAACAACCTTTGCAGGCCTTGATTTTTGACTCCCATTATGACCCTTATCGGGGTGCAATACCTTATTTAAGGGTTGTTCAGGGTTGTTTAAAAAAAGATATGAAAGTTAAAATGATGGCAACAGGTAAAGTCTTTGATATAAACGAAGTCGGTGTTTTTGCTCCCAATATGACTTTAGTTGATGAGTTAAAACCTGGTGAAGTTGGATTTTTAGCTGCCAGTATCAAGAATGTAAAAGATACTCAGGTAGGGGATACGATAACTTGTGTGGAAAATCCTGCCTCAAAACCATTACCCGGATATCGTAAAGCCACACCTATGGTTTTCTGTGGTTTATATCCTGTTGAAACGAATGAATATACAGACCTTCGGGATGCTTTGGATAAATTAAAATTAAATGACGCATCACTTCTTTATGAACCGGAAACATCTACAGCTTTGGGTTTTGGTTTCCGTTGCGGATTTTTAGGACTTTTGCATATGGAAATCATCCAAGAAAGACTTGAGCGGGAATATGGTTTGGATTTGATTACAACAGCACCAAGTGTTATTTATCGGATAACTAAAACAAATGGGGAAACCATAATGATTGATAACCCTGCCAATCTTCCGCCTGCTCAGACAATCGAAACTTTGGAGGAGCCTTATGTACAGGCTTCCATGATGGTACCTACAGATTTTGTGGGTGCGGTTATGGAGTTATCCCAGGAAAGAAGAGGTACTTTTGTAAATATGGAGTATCTTTCTGAAACTAGGGTCATGATAAAATATGATTTGCCATTAAGTGAGATTGTTTATGATTTCTTTGACCAGCTAAAAACCAGAACTAAAGGTTATGCCTCCTTAGATTATGAAATGAAGGGTTATAAAGAGTCTAATTTAGTTAAATTAGATGTGCTTGTCAACAATGAACCTGTTGATGCTTTATCATGTATTGTTCATCGTGACAAAGCATATACCCGGGGGCGGGCTTTGGTAACCAAGCTTAGGGGAATTATTCCTCGACAAATGTTTGAGGTACCTATTCAGGCAGCTATTGGTTCCAAAATTATTGCGCGGGAAAGTGTTAAAGCCCTTAGAAAAAGTGTTTTGGACAAGTGTTATGGTGGGGACATTAGTCGGAAACGAAAACTACTGGAAAAACAAAAAGAAGGTAAAAAACGGATGAAACAGGTGGGTAGTGTGGAAATACCCCAAGAAGCATTTATGGCCATTCTTAGTCTTGAGGAATAATTCGAAGAATTATTCCTCAAGACGTGTCAAAGCTTGTGGGTTATACAGGAGACGTCTGTGTGTTGCCTGATGGGTTTACCTGCATGTCAGTGTTACAGTGTTTTAGTTAGACGTTCTACTATATTTTTATCTGTGTTCATCTGTGTGCCCCGTAGGGGCCCGTGGTTTAAATAATAACTTGGGGAGAAGCACCATGATTGAAGCCCTTTACATTCATATACCTTTTTGTCAAGCTAAATGTAATTACTGTGACTTTTATAGTTTCTCCGGTTCATCTGAGGAATTGCAAAAAAGGTATGTAGAGGCTTTAAAACAAGAGGCTATTTTAAGCAAGGATGATTTAGCAATAAATTTAAAAAGCATTTTTTTTGGCGGAGGAACGCCCACTTGTTTGTCAGGTGGGCTTCTTGTGCATTTATTAGAATTCCTATCTGAAAATTTTTCACTTAATCCAGAAATAGAAATTACTATCGAAGCCAATCCAGGAACTGTGGATTTGGAAAAACTTAAACTTTTAAGAAAAGCAGGAGCAAATAGGCTTTCCTTTGGTGTTCAGTCTTTTAATCCGGATTTATTAAAAAACTTAGGGCGAATCCATTCACCTCAGGATATATACAAAAGTTTTAATTTGGCCCGGGAGGCTGGATTTACTAATCTTAATTTTGATTTAATGTATGGTTTACCTGGACAAAGCTTACAAGATTGGGAAAAAACCTTATTAGAAGTTTTGAAATTTAATTTGGAACATATTTCTCTATATCAGCTTAAAATAGAAGAAGACACGCCCATGGGTAGGGAATTAGACAAGGGATTAATCCAGGAATTTGATGACGAACTAGCTCTGGAAATGTATCGGCTTACTGAAAAATATTTGACTCAGGCGGGTTTTATTCATTATGAGATATCAAATTATGCAAAACCAGGCTATCAAAGCCGTCATAACCAGATTTATTGGCGGTGTGAACCTTATTTGGGATTAGGGGTGGGTGCCCACTCTTACCTTCCCCCGGAACGAGTTGAAAATTTAAGTGATCTTTCCCTCTATCTCAAAGATTTGGAGGAAGGTAACTATCCGCCTAGTTTTACGGAAAGGCAAACTTTAACTGCTGCAATGTCAGAAACTATGTTTATGGGCTTAAGACTTCTAGAAGGGGTTAATTTAGAGCATTTTTATAATCGTTTTGGTTTAGATGCCCGCCAAGTTTTTCAAGGGGCTATTCAAAAGTGTTTAAAATTAGGATTAATTGAATTGGAGAATAATTACCTAAGATTAACATCTCAAGGAGTTTATTTAGGTAATTTAGTCTTTGAAGAATTCCTTCTGGATAATTGACAAAACAGGTAGTATAGTGTTATTTTTTAAGTAAGATATTAGCACTCATCTGAAGAGAGTGCTAACAAGGGGTGATTTTATGGAATTAGATGCTCGTAAGCGCAAAGTTTTAGAAGCGATAATTATTGACTACATTGCTACTGCTGAGCCTGTCGGTTCCAGAACTATTTCCCGTAAATACAAATTAGGGGTCAGTCCTGCTACTATTAGAAATGAAATGGCGGATTTAGAAGAAATGGGACTGATTGAACAACCTCATACCTCTGCTGGGCGAGTACCTTCTGATGCAGGATATCGTTATTATGTAGATTGTATCATGGAGCGACAAGATCTTGAAAATGAAGCAAAAATGGTTATTAAAAATAGCTTCCAAAAGAAAATAAAACAGTTGGAAGAATTAATCCAATTGTCTTTAAAAATGTTATCCTCTATGACCAGTTATACTTCATTAATTCTTGCCCCTCAGGTAGGTAGCAGTACATTACAATTAATACAAATGATTTTGGTTGAACCAGGTAAAGCATTAATAGTAGTTATTACAGATGGCGGTAGAATCGAAAATAGAATTATTGACATTCCGGAGGAAGTTACTAAAAACGATTTAGAGATAGTTTCCACCTATTTAAATAATCGGTTTAAAGGTTTAACATCTAAAGATTGGGATAAAACTATCCTACGAGCTGTGCACTCAGAACTTCTTAAACAGAAAAATATAGTATCAATAGCCTTAGATTTTCTTGATTCACTTTTGAATGAAGAAATTGATGACAAAGTATATTTGGCGGGGGCCTTAAACATTTTAAACCAGCCGGAATTCAAAGATGTTAGTAAGGTAAAAAATCTTTTAGAGTTACTGGAAAATGAGGATACAGTTTCTAGTATCCTTAAAGATGATAGTGAAGGTATTCATATAAAAATAGGCGCAGAAAATAAATATGAAAGTATCAAGGACTGCAGTTTAATAACTGCAACCTATAAAATGGATGGGAGAATTCTAGGTACAATTGGTCTTTTAGGGCCAACCCGTATGCAGTATGCTCAGGCTATCTCTATTTTGGAGTTTTTAACAGATACTCTCTCTCTTTCGTTAAAAAGATTCTAACGAACCTACAGGAGCTAGGTTATATTTCGTGATTAAGATTAAGATTTCGCTGCGCTAAATGACAGGGAGCGGTTCCTGCTCCCTGTCATCGCGAGGAGCGATAGCGACGTGGCGATCCAGATAGACCATAGACTATAGACCCGACCCGATAAATTAGCCCGAAAGTCTAGAAACTGGCCACTAGAAACTAGCCACTAATTTAGGAGGACTTTACAATTGAATGTAAAAAGTGTAACAAATTCTGAAGTTGATACCAAGTATAGCGCCTTAGAAACAAATGTTAATGCTGTGCGGGCTATTGCCGGTGCAGTACAAGGTACTATTGGCCCTAAGGGTTTGGATACAATGCTTGTTGACCAATTTGGCGACGTAGTAATTACCAATGATGGGGTTACAATCTTAAACCTAATGGAAGTAAATCATCCTGCTGCTAAAATGTTAATAAACATTGCCAAAGCCCAACAAGATGAAATTGGAGATGGGACTACTACCGCAACTTTAATGGCCGGGGAAATGGTTAACGAAGGATTTACCCAAGTGCTACAGGGGGTACCGGTTGCCCGGGTTATTGAAGGGCTACGCCAAGGTGTTAATAAAGCTATTCAAAGTATTCAAGACAAGAGTCAAGAGATACAGGGCCTAGATGACCCTCTTCTTTACAATATAGCTTTGATTGCCGGACGAGAGAATAGGGATATTGCCAGACTTGTGGTGGAGGCGGCTAAGGCTATTGGTACAGAAAAGCTTCAAGATCCTACCTTTAAATTTTCGGAAATTATTAAAGCTATAGAGGGTGCTGACAATGAAGTTTTTCAGGGAGTTTTAGTGAACAAAGAACGAATGAACAAACAAATGCCCCGAGAACTTACCGGAAAAGTAAAAATCTTGCTTGTTGATGATGCTTTAGAACCCGAGGAATTAGATGATGAAGCTTTGGCTACGGAAGCCGGGTTTTCACGTTATCTGACACTAAGAGAAGAATTTAGGACAAATCTATTTAAACTTGTTGAGCTAGGAGTTAATGTAGTCCTTGTAGATCGGGGAGTCGATGATCTAGCAGAAGAAATATTTTCTGATGCAGGGATTATGGTTGTGCAAAGGGTAGCCAATAAAGAATTACGGAATATCGCTGAACATACTGGTGCCCGGATGCTTAAAAGGACAGGGTTAAAGAAAGAACCTGAGGAAATTGCCAAATACCTAGGACAATCTAAATGTGTTTATGAAAATGAAAAACTTGAACATATCCGTGTCGTAGGTGGCAAGGGTAAACCCACGGCAACAATCCTAGTGAGTGCTTCTACTGAAGAAGTAGTAGGTGAAAGGGAACGTATTGCTAAAGATGCCGCAAGTAGTGTTCAGGCTGCCATCAAAGGTGGTATTGTTCCTGGTGCAGGTTCTATAGAATTAACGGTAGCTAGAGAAGTAGAAGAACTGAAGAAAAACTTGAAAGGCATGTCTGCTTTTGGTATTAATTGTGTGATTCGGGCTTTAGAAAGACCCTTTATTCAGATTATGTCTAACGCGGGTTTTAATCCTTTAGAAAAATTAGGCGATGTAACTCAAGCTCAGGTGGAAAAGCAAAGTTTTTCTTTGGGAGTTGATTGTGATACAGGGGACATTTCCGACATGGTTAAATCAGGGGTTGTTGATCCAACCTTAGTTAAAATACATGCATTAAAAGCTGCAGGTGAGGTTGCGGAAGCTATTTTAAGGATTGATACTATAATTCGCAAAAAAGAAGTTGAATCCGCACCGAACAATAAATAAAGGAAAACAGGTGGTGAAGAAATGACAAATAACATGGATGAAAAAGTAGAAGATTTACAAAAGGAAAATACGCCCCTTGAAGATAACGGGGAAAATCAAGTTGAGGATCCAACTGAAAACTTAGAAAAAGAAGTTCAAGAACTTAACCAACGTTTAATGCGGATCGCTGCCGACTTTGATAATTATCGGAAAAGAACCAGAATGGAAAAAGAAGAATTTATGAAGTATGCCAACAGCAATTTAATTTCTGATCTTCTTCCGGTATTAGATAATTTCCAAAGAGCACTAGATATTAAAGAACCCAATGAAGAAGTGAAAAAGTTTTTAGCCGGGATGGAAATGATTTACCGGCAGTTAATGCAAATATTAGAACAGGCAGGTTTAGTGCCAATAAATGCTCTTGGCGAAACTTTTGATCCCCAAAAGCATGAAGCAGTTATGCAGGTAGAAGATTCATCTGCCCCAGACAACAGTATTCTTGAAGACTTGCGCTGTGGATATATGTATAAAGATAAGGTAATTAGACCTAGTATGGTCAAAGTGGCAAAAAATGAGGCAAAATCAAGTGATTCTTAGCTAGTTTGCGTAATAGAAATACTTACTCCAACTGAAGCTTAGAAGAACTTACGCTCCAGGGCGCCTTCTCTTGCCTTTAAGGGCAATTAACCTGGTCCAGGGACGTAGCAGCCGTTATCTCACACTTATAGAAGGTGAGAGATAGCGGCCGGTAGTCATCGGATAAATTGATTATTAATGGCTAATAGTCTATAGTCGATAGTCTATGGTCAATGTTATTAGTTACTAGTCCCTAGTTATCTGATTATCGACTATTGACTATCGTCTATCGACCAAGAAAATATTTATTTTTTTTATAGGAGGTAATCTAATATGGGTAAAGTTATAGGTATTGACTTAGGAACCACTAACTCATGTGTTTCCGTAATGGAAGGCGGAGAGCCTGTTGTTATACCAAATGCGGAAGGTAATAGAACAACACCTTCAGTTATTGCTTTTTCAAAAACAGGTGAACTTTTAGTAGGGCAGGTTGCAAAGCGGCAAGCTGTTACAAACCCTGACCGTACGGTAAGTTCAATTAAAAGACATATGGGTACTGACCACAAAGCTACAATTGAAGGTAAAGCATACACACCTCAAGAAATTTCCGCTATGGTTTTACAAAAATTAAAAGCTGATGCAGAAAGTTATTTAGGGGAGACGGTTACCCAAGCGGTAATTACTGTTCCTGCCTATTTTACTGATAGTCAGCGTCAAGCAACTAAAGATGCTGGTAAAATTGCTGGTTTGGAAGTACTTAGAATTATCAACGAACCAACTGCAGCAGCTTTAGCATATGGTATTGATAAAGAAGGGGAGCAAACTATTTTGGTTTATGACCTAGGTGGTGGTACCTTTGACGTATCCATCCTTGAATTAGGGGAAGGAGTTTTTGAAGTTAAGGCAACGAGCGGTAATAACCGTCTAGGTGGAGATGACTTTGATGATCGAATTATAGATTGGATGATTCAAGAATTCAAAAAGCAAGTGGGTGTTGATTTAGCAAAAGATAAAATGGCTTTACAACGTTTAAAAGAAGCGGCGGAAAAAGCAAAACATGAATTATCTTCTGTTACTACTACAAATATTAATTTGCCATTTATCACTGCAACTCAAGATGGTCCTCAACACTTAGATTTAAATCTAACCAGGGCAAAATTCGAGGAATTAATTGCAGATTTAATCGAAAAAACTATGGAGCCAACTCGAAGAGCTTTATCAGATTCCGGTCTATCACCTCAGGATATAGATAAAGTAATTCTGGTAGGGGGATCAACTAGGGTACCGGCTGTACAAGAAGCTATTAAGAAAGTTTTAGGAAAAGAACCTCATAAAGGGATAAACCCTGATGAGTGTGTAGCTATTGGTGCAGCTATTCAAGCAGGTGTTTTGGCAGGGGAAGTAAAGGACGTTTTGTTACTTGACGTTACACCCCTTTCCTTGGGAATCGAAACTTTGGGTGGAGTATTTACTAGATTAATTGATCGTAATACGACTATTCCTACTTCAAAAAGTCAGATTTTCTCCACAGCTGCTGATAACCAAACTTCCGTAGAAATACATGTTCTACAAGGTGAAAGGGAAATGGCTGCCTATAATAAGACACTAGGTCGTTTCCAATTAACCGGTATTCCTCCAGCACCTAGAGGAGTTCCTCAAATCGAAGTTAAGTTTGATATAGATGCTAACGGAATTGTTAATGTTTCTGCCAAAGATTTAGGTACAGGTAAAGAACAGAAAATTACCATCCAATCTTCCAGCGGATTATCTGATGAAGAAATTGATAAAATGGTTAAAGAAGCACAAGCCAATGCTGAAGCGGATAAAAAACGTAAAGAAGAAGTAGAAACTAGAAATCAGGCTGATTCTTTAGTTTATCAAACGGAAAAAACCCTAAAAGAAGTAGGCGATAAAGTATCTCAAGCCGAAAAAGAAGAGGTAGAAACTGCTAAAGATGAATTGAAAAAAGCTATTGAAACTGATAATTTAGAAGATATAAAAGCCAAGTCAGAAAAATTAACCGAAGTTTTATATAAATTAACTACTAAAATGTACGAACAAGCCAATCCCCAAGGACAAGGCACTCCCGGGGCTGAACAGGCTCAAAATCCGCAAGATAATGTAGTCGATGCCGAGTTTGAAGAGGTTGATGAGGAGAAGAAGTAAGTGGTAAGTTGCTAGTTGTTAGTGGCTATTCGTAAGTTGGAAAATTGGCAGGGCCAGTCCCTGTCCAATTTTCTTGTGATTATAAATAAACCACGGGCCCTTCGGGCACACCGATAAACACGGTTTTAAAAGTAAATTATAAAAAAGACCCCAAAATATAACATGGAATCCGTGTTCATCTGTGTTCATCTGTGGTTAAAAATTAAAAAATATTAAATTAAAATTACGAGCCCTTCGGGGGCATATAGACAATTTTTCTAAGAGGAGGTGAACCGGGATGGCTAAGCGCGATTATTATGAAGTTTTGGGTATAGAAAAGGGTGCGAGTGAGGCGGATATTAAAAAGGCTTATCGAAAGTTAGCTCGGCAGTATCACCCTGATGTGAACCCGGATAATAAAGATGCTGAGGCAAAATTTAAAGAGGTAACAGAAGCCTATGAAGTTCTTTCCGACCCGGATAAAAGGGCACGTTATGACCAATTCGGCCATAGTGGTTTTGATCCTAACGGTTTTGGCGGTGGGGCCGGTGCGGACTTTGGTGGCTTTAGCGATATATTTGACATGTTTTTCGGTGGTGGCTTTGGCGGGCAAACTAGAAAAGGTCCTCGTAAAGGAAATGATTTACGCTTTGATTTAACTATTGAATTCGAAGAGGCTGCTTTTGGTGGAGAAAAAACTATTAGTTTGCCTCGTTGGGAAACTTGCTCTATTTGTGAAGGTACTGGTGCGAAAAAAGGTACTCGTCCTGAAACCTGTGCAAGATGTCGAGGTACAGGTCAGGTTGCCCATACCCAACGAACTCCTTTAGGACATTTCCAAACTATTCGTACTTGCCCCGAATGTCAGGGAGAAGGTAAAGTAATCAAAAATCCCTGTTCAGTTTGTAGTGGTAAAGGCCAAGTAAGAAGAACCAAACAAGTGCAAATTAAAATTCCCGCTGGCGTTGATACCGGTTCCCGCCTGCGGATTGCAGGAGAAGGAGAAGCAGGTGAATTAGGGGGACCACCGGGGGATCTTTATATTTTCATAACAGTTAAACCTCATAAATATTTTACTCGCCATGAGGATGATATTTATTTGGAACAACCCATTAATTTTGTGCAAGCGGCTTTAGGTGCTGAAATAGAAATACCTACTCTTGAAGGTAAAGTTAAATTTAAAATACCCGAAGGAGTACAAACTGATACTGTATTCCGCCTTAAAGGTAAAGGTGTTAAAAATGTTCAAGGATACGGCAAAGGTGACCAACATGTTAAGATAAAACTTGTTACTCCCCAAAACTTGACATCGGAACAAAAGGAATTACTGAAGAAATTAGGTGCTTCCTTTAATGCCGAGCAGAATAGTTTTGTAGAAAACAGTGGAGGAAGTAAAGATAGAAGTTTTTTCGAGCGGGTAAAAGACGCATTTAAAGGTTAAGGAGATTTGCTTATGGATTGGTTAGAGGTAAAAATAACCACGGAACAGAGTGCTATCGAGGGTATTGCTAATATATTTCATGAGCTGGGAGCTGGGGGTGTAGTTATTGAAGACCCCCAGCTTATCGCTATGTATGCCCAAGGGGGGCAGTGGGATGCCCATGAGTTTAATGAAGATATTTTGGCTCAAGAGGAAGTAATTGTCAAAGGTTATCTTCCTCTAGATCAGTATTTCATTAATAAGTTCGAAGAACTTAAACAAGAACTTGATTATTTAAAAATGAGAATGGGAAATATTACAACTGAGCTAAATGTGGCTGAGGTAAAAGAAGAAGATTGGGCCAATTCCTGGAAGGCATATTTTAAACCGGAAAAAATAGGAGAAAAGACAGTAATTAAACCATCCTGGGAGGAATATTCCCCCAAGCCCGGTGAACTAATAATTGAATTAGACCCAGGAATGGCTTTTGGTACGGGAGGCCATGCAACTACAGCACTATGTATTAAATTACTAGAGCAATATGTCCGCCCGGGAATGGAAATAATTGATGTAGGGACAGGTAGTGGTATCCTAAGTATTTTAGCCGCTCTTTTAGGAGCCAAAACCGTACAAGCTTTGGATTTTGATACAGTAGCCGTGGAAGCTGCTATTAATAATGTACGGGAGAATAAGTTGGAAAAAACGATAACAGTTAATCATAGTGATCTTTTAGCAAAAGCTCAAGGTCAAGGAGATATAATTATTGCCAATATTGTGGCGGATATTATAAAGCATCTTATTCCTGACGTACCTGGTCGCTTAAAAGAAAATGGTATATTTATAGCATCGGGTATTATTGATGAAAGAAAAACAGATGTTATTCAAGCCTTAGAAGAACATGGTTTCAAGATCATTCAGGTAAAAGAAGAAGCTGGTTGGGTAGCGATAGTGGCTCAGCCCTAGGCTGAACGCTTTTTCGCTTATTCGTGGGCACGTGAGCACGAATAGACTAATTGGCGAAAACATGCCCCCAAAATATTACTTGTGAGGTAAAAGATGCGCCGTTTTTTTGTTAATCCTGAAGATATAACTAATGAAAAAGTATATATTAAAGATGATGATGCCCATCATTTAAGCCAAGTTTTAAGGTTGAAAGAAGGGGAACAGATAATTGTTTTTGCCGGTACCGGTGTAGAATATCTTGTTGAAATTAACGATATTTCTACGGGCTTGGTTATTGGGGATATTCTAGGTGTTACTTCATCCCAGAGGGATTCTCATGTTAATGTTACTTTAGTCCAGGGTATTCCTAAAGGGGATAAAATGGACTTAATTGTCCAAAAATGTACAGAGGTGGGTATAGCTAGAATAATTCCCGTTTTGACGGAACGGACAGTGGTTAAACTAGATAAAGATAAACAAAAAAAACGGCAAGACAGGTGGCAAAAAATTGCCCAAGAGGCAAGTAAGCAATGCCAACGGGCCACTGTGCCACAAATAGAGGACATTTGTACTTGGCCCCAATATTTTGCAAAAAATGATTTATTAGGACCTACCTTGGTTTTATGGGAGAACGAGTCAAGCTATGGGTTAAAAGCTTTTCTTAAAGAAAATACGGAACTGGAGCATATTACTCTTGTTATTGGTCCGGAAGGTGGGCTTTCTAGGCAGGAAGTCAAACAATTATTAGCTCGAGGTGCGAGCACTGTTACTTTAGGACCGAGAATTTTAAGGACTGAAACAGCAGGTTTAGCAGCATTAATCATGGTTTTATATGAATTAGGTGATTTGGGGTGAAAAACATGTCCAATCCCAAAGTGGCGTTTTACACATTAGGGTGTAAAGTAAATCAAAATGAAACAGAAGCCCTAGGTGCATTATTTAAAGAACATAATTATCAAGTAGTAGATTTTGAAGAAATAGCTGATGTTTATATTATAAATACCTGTACAGTAACTCACTTGGGTGATCGAAAATCCCGCCAGTTTATCCGGCGTGCTATCCATAATAACCCCCAAGCTCTCATTGTTGTTACCGGTTGTTATGCTCAAACCTCCCCGGGTGAAGTTGAAAAAATTCCGGGAGTAGACTTAATTATCGGTACACGAGATAGGGCACGTATCGTAGATTTAATTCAGGAACACAAAAAAAGCACAACTCCCATTACATATGTTCATGATATTTTAAAAGCAAAAGATTTCGAAGAGCTGCCTGTAGATCGCTTAATTAACCGTACCCGGGCCTATCTAAAAGTACAGGAAGGCTGTGAACAGTTTTGCACATATTGTATTATTCCTTTTGCTCGAGGACCTTCTCGTAGCCGCAGTGTTGAAAACACCTTACAAGAAGCACATAAATTGGTGGAGGCAGGATTTAAAGAACTAATTTTAACGGGTATCCACTTGGGTGCCTATGGTAAGGACCTAGATGTACAGGTTGATTTAGCATTTCTCTGTAAGGAGATTTTGGCTAAAACTAATATCAAAAGGCTAAGATTAAGTTCCATTGAACCAACGGAAATAAGTGATGAGCTCATAACTCTTATGGAGAGGGACTCAAGATTTTGTCGTCACTTACATATTCCCCTACAAAATGGCGATGATTTGATATTAAAAAAAATGCACCGGCCTTATTCCACTGATGATTATCGAAAAATCATAGCAAAAATTCGCTCGAGGGTTCCCCACATAGGCATTTCTACAGACATTATGGTAGGTTTTCCCGGTGAAACATCGGAGCATTTCGCAAATAGTCTCTCTTTTGTTAAGGAAATGGATTTTATGAGCCTTCATGTTTTTAAGTATTCACCTCGCAAAGGAACACCTGCTAGTAAATTTGATCAACAAGTTTCTTCTCAGGAAAAAGAAAAGAGAAGTAAAGCCATGCTTAAGGTAGCGGAAATGGGTTTTCATTCCTTTGCCAACAAGTACTTAGGACAAACCCTCGATGTTTTAATTGAATCCAACTGGCCCCAAGGTGGCTGGGAAGGCCATACCGATAATTTTTTACGAGTAGTTTTTGATGGTCAAGCCGAAAAAGGCACCATTGTATCGGTGAAATTAACAAGGATAGAGAAAAATTATGTACAAGGTGTTTTAGCTTCTAGCAGGAACTGAGCAGATTAGTGTAGAATAAAATGAAGTGACCAGCAACTAATATACGGGAGGTGAAAGCGTGTGTCAGATTGTATATTTTGCAAAATAGCAAATAAGGAAATCCCTACCCAGGTTGTTTATGAAAATGATTCTATTATTGCTTTTAATGACATCGATCCCCAGGCACCTATCCATATATTGGTTATACCTAAAAAGCATATTAGCGATATCGTTTCTTTACCCCAAGAAGAATATGATATAGTAAAAGAGATTTTTAAAGCTATTAATCAAATTGCCCAGGCAAAAGGCATAGCCGAAGATGGTTTTCGCATAGTTAATAACTGCCGCGAAAAAGGTGGTCAAACAGTTAGTCATTTGCATTTCCATTTACTAGGGGAAAGACAAATGCAATGGCCTCCAGGTTAATGCTTGATTATATATGTAAATTTTAGTATAATTAGCAATGTGCAATTTTTAAAATTCCCTAGTTAGCTAATCCATTTTTTAGATTTTAGTTAGGGGTTAGTAGTGGAGGGAGGGATATAAGTGAGCGAGGTATACGTTGGTAAAAATGAAACTTTAGATAGCGCACTTCGTAGATTTAAAAGGTCATGCCAAAAATCTGGTGTGTTATCTGAATGTCGTAAACGTGAACACTATGAAAAACCTAGTGTGAGACGTAAGAAAAAATCAGAAGCCGCAAGGAAAAATAAGAGAAAATTTGGTTAAAGCAATTATGTGTTAGTTGTGAAACTAAGGCAGTCTGTTCAGACTGCCTTTTAAATTGAAAAAATTATTGATAATTAAAATACAGTTGGTGTCACTTATAAATTATTGTTATAATAAAATGGAGAGACTATAAAAACAGAAAAGGGGTGAAATTTTGTCCAAACGTCTTTTAGCTTTAGTTATTGTAATTTTTTTATTATTTTTAATAACATCCCCAGTTATAGCTGAGGAAACACAAAAAGTAATGATTGTTCCCATCGAAAAAACGGTGGAAAAAGGTTTATCCTCTTTTGTCCAAAGAGCTTTTACAGAAGCTAACAACGAAAATGTGGATTATATTATATTGGAAATAGACACTCCGGGTGGACGCATTGATGCAGCCAAAGAAATTAAAGATATTATTATGGGTTCAGATATTCCTACTGCTGCCTTAGTAAAAAGTCAGGCCTTATCCGCCGGTTCTTATATTGCTTTAAGTTGTGACCAAATTGCTATGCAGCCAGGTTCGACTCTAGGCGATGCTGAACCAAGAGTCGGTAATGAACCGGCAGATGAAAAAATTCTTTCGGCTTGGAGGGAAGAATTGGCTGCCGTAGCAGAAGCGAATAATCGCAATCCGGAAATAGCTAAAGCTTTTGCCGACCGGGATATGGAAATAGAAGGTGTCATAACTAAGGGGAAATTACTGACCCTTACACCCAATGATGCAGTAAAATTGGGGATGGCCGATTATCAAGTTAGTAATAGGGAAGAATTATTGAAGGTTTTAGGTCTTGAACAAGCCCAAATACTTTCCGCCGATCCTACAGTTGCTGAAAGAATCTCCCGCCTCGTTACCAACCCATTTGTAGCTCCTATTTTATTAACAGTAGGTATCGCAGGGCTTATTATTGAAGTTCTTACAGCTGGTTTTGGATTATTTGGTATTATTGGATTTTTGTCTCTTGTTCTCTTCTTTGGCGGTCACTTAATAGCCGGATTTTCCGGATGGGAGGCCATACTTCTTTTTGTGCTAGGTTTAATCTTTATGGTGGTGGAAGCCTTTTTCCCGGGGTTTGGCATATTTGGTATTGGTGGTCTTTTAGCTTTTATTACCAGTATTATCTTAGTTTCACCGAGTTTCGAAGCTGCTTTGATTTCCTTAACCATTGCTATTATTGGAACAATAATTCTGGTAATTGTTAGTATGAAGTTTTTGACAACCAGGAATTTCTGGAAAAGGCTAGTTTTAGGTAATAAATTGGTTACTGAGGAAGGGTATGTAGCTAGTAGCCAGGAATTGCCTAATTATATAAACCAAGAGGGTAAAGCCTTGACAACTCTGCGGCCTGCAGGAACGGTTGAACTAACAAATGGTCACCGCCTTGATGTTGTAACCGCTGGAGAATTTATAGAAAAAGATACACCTGTAAAAGTTATCAAGGTGGAAGGCAATAGGATAATAGTTAAAAAAATTGATTAAAGGAGGAAGTATATGTTTTTAAATGTAACCCTGTTAGTCATGTTTGTATTTGTAGTTTTAGCAGTTGTAATTTTATTTACCTTTATTCCGGTGGGTCTCTGGATTTCCGCGTTAGCAGCCGGCGTGAAGGTAGGCCTTTTTACTCTTGTAGGTATGCGTTTAAGAAGGGTATCTCCTGCTAGGATAGTAATGCCCTTAATAAAAGCAGATAAAGCAGGAATGGAAGTAGACATTTCTAAGCTTGAGGCCCACTATTTAGCCGGTGGTAATGTGGACCGGGTTGTGGACGCTTTAATTGCTGCTCAAAGAGCAGGAATTGAACTCAATTTCTCCCGGGCTGCGGCTATTGATTTAGCTGGTAGAGATGTTAAAGAAGCTGTGATGGTTTCTGTTACACCTAAGGTTATCGAAACTCCGCAGATATCGGCTATGGCTAAGAACGGAATCCAGGTAGTCGCTACTGCTCGGGTTACAGTTAGGGCTAATATTGATAGATTGGTAGGGGGCGCGGGAGAAGAAACCATTATTGCCCGTGTTGGAGAAGGTATTGTTTCTACTGTTGGTAGTTCTGAATCTCATAAGGATGTTTTGGAAAATCCCGATAATATTTCTAAGACGGTTTTGGCCAAAGGCTTGGATGCAGGTACAGCCTTTGAAATTTTATCTATTGATATTGCTGATGTTGATGTTGGTAAAAACATAGGTGCAGAACTACAGGCGGATCAAGCTGAGGCAGATAAGAAGATTGCTCAAGCTAAGGCTGAAGAGCGTAGAGCTATGGCTGTAGCTTCTGAACAGGAAATGAAAGCAAAAGTACAGGAAATGCGGGCGAAAGTTGTAGAAGCTGAAGCAGAAGTACCCAGAGCAATGGCCCAAGCTTTACGAGAAGGCAAACTTGGTGTGATGGATTACTTTAATATGCAAAATATTTTAGCAGATACCTCCATGCGGGAAAATATTGCAAGAACTACAACTCCCGAAAAAAATGAGAAGTAAAAATAAAGGTTAAGGTTGAGGTTAAGGTTTCGCTTCGCTAGACTAGAAGTCACACCTGTATCACTTGTAGGGGCGGACGACCCTGTCCGCCATGTTCTGGAAGGTGGTGTTTACACTGGATTTTGATATAATGGGCATTTTAGTTTTCTTGTGGTTTATTGTGAGCGGTTTATTAAAGAGTAATGAAGCTAAAAGAAAACATGCTGGCCGTCAAGGAGATAAACCAAGGACTAAAACCACGCCTCGGCCTAATGTTTTTGAACAGCCAAGGACCGAGCCTAAAAAGGCGTCTCACCCACCTAAGACCGAACCACTACCTATGCCTGAATGGTTTCCTTTTCCATTGGAACTACCCAAGGTAGAATTA
This sequence comes from Peptococcales bacterium, assembly GCA_050946395.1. Taxonomy (GTDB): domain Bacteria; phylum Bacillota; class Peptococcia; order Peptococcales; family BICA1-8; genus JBMNUR01. The sequence goes on along the minus strand of JBMNUR010000001.1, from coordinate 23,148 downwards.
CCCAAAGGGGAAACTGCAAAAAATGTGAAAGATGTTAAAAAAGTAGCTGCTAAAGATGAAACATCGAAATCTGACAAAAGGGAAAAACCGCAAGTTTTAAATATGCCGAAAGTTAAAGAGAAGGTCGCCCCAACATTTATTGAAATTCAAGAAGAGGAATGGCAAACTTTTGACTATGGTTTAAATGATATAGATAAAAAGGCAGTTGTTAATGGTATAGTCTGGGCGGAAGTTTTAGGCCCGCCCCGGGCAAAGAAAAAGTTCACCAGGGGCTAGCCCTTAACTCGGCACCTACAGTAAATATAGATTAAGATTCCAACCTGTTAAGTCGCTATTTTGTCATCGCGAGGAGCGTTAGCGACGTGGCGATCCCGCAACGCCTATCGGCTTGCAATGACATGTTAGCTAATAGACCGTAGACCATTGACTATCGACTATCGACCTAACCAAATAAATTAAACCAAACACTAGTCACTAGCCACTAGTAACTAATAGGCATATCCCCCCTTTTTCCGGCATAAATTTAAGGAAAGAGGGGGTTTTTCTATGCCTTTTAATAATAGCAAAAATATCAAAAATAGGTTTTCCAGTATTTTAGATATGCCTAAAGATGTGATGTTAGATTTACCTAAGTTAACAGTAATCGGAGATATTCAGATTTATATTGAAAATCATCGGGGGATAATTGAATATACTAACGAATTGGTAAGACTTAGTACCTCCTTGGGGCAATTAATTATAAAAGGTGAAGAATTAGTTTTAAGAAATATTAGTGTAGAAGAGATATACATTGATGGGAAAATCCAAGAAGTTGGGTTTATGAGATAGTTGGCGAGAATTCAACCACGAGGCCTTCTGGGCACATGGATAAACGGATTACTAGTCACCAGTCACTAAAGAGGGGGTTTGAAAAAATTGCGGTGGTATTCCTATTTAGTGGGTTATTTGATAATAATAATTGAAGGACAATTTCCCGAAAAAGTAATTAATATGGCTTTAACCCGGGGAATTTTTTTATGGGATATAAAGCAAATTGGCGAAAATAGAATTAGTATGAAAATAAGGTTATATGCCTTTAGGCCCTTAGCACGCATAAGTAGAGCTTGTTCTTGCCGAATAAAAGTTTATGATCGACGGGGCCTTCCTTTTCAGATTAAACTTATCAAACGTAGAAAAACTTTAGCTTTAGGCAGCCTATTGTTTTTTTTAAGTATATATATTTTAACCTCTTTTGTTTGGGTGATTGATGTAAAAGGTAATGAAGATTTAACAACCAGTGAGATTAAGGAATTGGCCAGTCACTGGGGATTAAAACCCGGTGTAGTAAGAAAAAAAATTGATATTGATAAATTGGAAACTGCTTTACTTGATGCCCATCCTAAACTGGCTTGGGTAGGTATAAGTATTCAAGGAACAAAAGTTACTATTGAAATTTCAGAAAAAGTATTAATTCCCGAAACTGATGACCATAATTATGCTCATTTAGTGGCTAAGGAATCAGGAATAATTAAAGAAATGTTAGTACTTGTGGGTACTCCTCAGGTTAAAGAAGGGGATCAAATTAAACAAGGGCAAATCCTTATTTCCGGTTTAGTTTATCCTGAAATACATCTTAATGAAGATGGCACACATACACCAGCAGGTGAACCTACATTGGTACGTGCTAAAGGTGTAGTACGGGCCATAGTAAAACTTACAAGGCAAAATTCTTGTGAATTTTTAGAAACGGAAATTACAAAAACCGGGATGAAAAGTGAACAGGTTTTATTAAAAATAGGGAAAGAAATAATTGTATTAAAAGGGGAAGCACAATCCCCCTATAAGTATTATGATTTGGAAACTACTATAAAAACATTTCCTTCGTGGAGGAATATCCAGGTGCCTGTCGAATTAATAACGAATGTCTTTTGGGAGGAAAAACGTTTGGTAAATTCTTATGGACAGGAAGAAGCTTATCATGAAGCTATTAGGCGGGCGGAAAAAGATTTAAGTTGCCTCTTAACTGATGATGCCAAAGTACTGGAAAAATCGGTTCAAATCATCCCCATAGATAGGGAAGATAAGGTTGTAGTAGAAGTTACCTGGAAGATCTTGGAGAACATTGCAGTACCATATCTCATATCTAATGTTGGCACGCAATAAAATATTGGGGTATAATAACTTAGAGGCTACGCCCCGTAGCCTGTTGACAAAGTTATTCAAAACAAAATCCATATATTTTTATCATAAGTGAAGCATTTGGCGAGTTTAGAACAAAGAACGCAGACGGCTGAAGACCAGAATTAGCAACTGTTTGAACCGAAGGTGAGTTTTGCTAATTCCTGAAGCCGTTGAGTTCATTCACAATAAATTGTCTGAGCCAGCGTAACGTTGATAAATATGGAGTTTGTCTACATTCTGAGGGGCTACGCCCCGTAGCATATTTAGGGCTTCGCCCGTACCTACAGGAACTACAGTTTTGAAAATAAAAAAGGTTATATCGTGACATCGTGTCATAGCAAGGAGCACTGAATACTTACCCAATAAATAACCCAAAACTAGCCACTAATAGGAGGTATACATTAATTTTGTCAAATAATCACCATGAAGTTAAGATTGCTCTTAAAGATACTAAACAGGCATCCATGCTTTTTGGGATGCAGGATATGAATCTCAAGTTTATCGAAAAAAACTTTTCAGCTAAAATTGTAGCCCGAGGTGAAGAAATTGTAATATCGGGTTCTCTAGAGGAGGTGCGTGCAGCTAAACAACTATTTGATCACTTACTTGAGTTAATTAATAATGGCAAGAATATTAATATTCCAGATATTAACTATGCCTTAACACTTATTTCTCGGGAACCGGATGAGAAAATATCAGAATATCTTTCTGAGGTACTGCAAATTACTGCTCGCGGCAAACAAATTCGTCCTAAAACTTTGGGACAGTATAAATATATAAAGGCTATGAAAGAAAAAGATATTGTTTTTGGTATCGGCCCGGCTGGAACGGGTAAAACTTACTTAGCTGTAGTTATGGCTGTTAAGGCCTTGCGTAATAAGGATGTGCAACGGATAATTCTAACTAGGCCCGCCGTAGAAGCCGGGGAAAAATTGGGTTTCTTACCAGGAGATCTGCAAGATAAGGTAGATCCCTATTTAAGACCCCTCTATGATGGCCTTTATGATGTTTTAGGTATCGAAACGGCTCAGCGTTATATGGAAAAAAGGATTATTGAAATTGCCCCTTTGGCTTACATGCGGGGAAGAACTCTTGATGATTCTTTTATTATTTTAGATGAAGCGCAAAATACAACTCCTGAGCAAATGAAAATGTTTTTAACCCGAATTGGTTTTGGTTCTAAGGCGGTTGTTACGGGGGATGTAACACAAGTTGATTTACCTAAAAATAACGAATCCGGCTTGGTATTGGTGCAAAAAATCCTCCAAAACATTCCTGAAATAGGATTTCTCTATTTAACTAGAGCTGATGTGGTACGACATCCGGTGGTTTCCAAGATAATTGCTGCTTATGAAGAGTATGTTCCAGAGGTAGACGAGAGGAGGTAACTCTCATGGCAAATAAAAAGTTTAAAATCAAATTACCGAAATTTTTAACCGGTTGGTTAGGATATACTAAAGTGCGCAGAACGCTTTGGTGTCTTTTATTTTTTGCGATAACTATGGGGCTTTTTTCACTACATTTTTTACCCGACCAAGTGCCCTTGGAAGTTGGACAAGTTAGTCCTGTTGATATTTCCGCCAACCGTTATTTGACTTTCGAAGATGAAGGGGCTACTGAGCAAAAAAGACAGGAAGCCTATCAGAGTGTAAAACCTGTCTATGAATTAAATCCCGAAGTTTGGGAAAGACTAAGGAGCCAAATTAGTTCCAATTTTAAAAAGGTATTAGGTGTAAAGATAAATCCTAATTTATCTGAAGAAGATAAATTACAGGCTTTGAACTCTTTAAAATGGCCCATGTCCGAGGGACAATGGCTAGAAGTTCTTAAATTGGAGCCTGAACAAATTGAAAAAATGGAAGCTCAAACTATAAAAATAGTTAGTAATACTATGGCTGCTGGTGTTGGTAACGAAAATTTACCTTTTGCTAAGGATAAAATTTATTCTGAAATCGACCTTTTGGATATAAATACGGCTTATCGACAGTTGATTAAAGGAATTTTAGATGCTACAGAATTTAGGCCTAACTTAACCTATAGTGAGCAGGCCACTGAGGAAAAAAGACGGCAGGCCATGGAAGAAGTGGAGCCTGTCAATGTAGTCATTCAAAAAAATGAGCGAATTGTCAGTGCCGGTGATGTTTTAACTACCCGGCAGGTAAATATTTTGACTTGGTTGGGTTATAAAAATAATGCTTCACCAACCATAATTCTTTCTGGTTTAGCTCTTTTTACAGGGTTAATGATTATTTTAGCGACTTTGTATCTCCGGCATTATTGTAAAGAGCTTTATCGTAATGAGAAATATTTAGTTCTTTTAATGCTTTTAGCCATAGTTACCTTAGTTTTATGTAAGTTTATTTTATCGATTAACCTAAGTAATATTCCTGAGCGAGCCCAGCAGGTTGGACATATGATTCCTGTTGCCGCAGGAACTATGCTTATCGCTATTTTGTTAGATTTAAAAATTGCCATTTTTATGACAGTCATATTTTCTATGTTTGTAGGTTTATTTACCGGAAATATAACTTTTGTCCTAACTGCTTTAACAGGTGGTTTAGTGGGTGTCTATAGTGTTTCCTATCTAAGCCAACGTTCTGATTTAGCAAAAGCAGGGCTATGGATCGGTCTGGCAAACACGGTCAGCGTGGTTTCTTTAGGATTATTGAACAACTTAACCTGGCAGGAAGTTGCCTTTGGCACGGGCTTTGGCATAGCTAATGGCCTTTTATCATCGGTTCTGACAATTGGTTTATTACCTTATCTAGAAAGTGCTTTTGGTATAACAACTTCAGTAAGGTTGTTAGAATTGTCTAATCCTAACCACCCTCTGCTAAAAAAATTACTATTAGAAGCACCTGGCACCTATCATCATAGTATCCTGGTAGGTAATTTAGGGGAAGCGGCTGCCGAAGCTATTGGGGCTGAATCACTCCTTGTAAGAGTGGGGGCATATTACCATGATATTGGGAAAACTAAACGACCCTATTTCTTTGTGGAAAATCAAATTGCAGGAGAAAACCCTCATGATAAAATTGCAGCTCCTTTAAGTACTTTAATTATAACTTCACATGTGAAAGAAGGGGTAGAACTTGCTAAAAATTATGGTTTACCTCAAGTTATTATAGACATGATTGGTCAACATCATGGTGTGAGCCTAGTCAAATTCTTTTACCATAAAGCATTAGAAGCAAGTAAAGAAGAGACTATTAATGAAGAGGATTTTCGCTATGATGGACCAAAGCCTCAAAGTAAAGAAGCTGCTCTTATTATGTTAGCTGATAATGTAGAGGCAGCTGCCAGATCTATGAAACAAATAACTCCGGGTAAAATTGAAGGCCTAGTTCGCAATATCCTCAAAGACCGTTTAAATGATGGGCAGCTAGATGAATGTGACCTTACATTTAGAGATTTGGATAAAATAACCAATGCCTTTGTTCGAGTATTAAATGGAATTTTTCATCACCGGATTGAGTATCCGGAAAGTATCCTAAGAGGTTTAGAAAAGAAAGGTGAAAAGAGTGGCGCTGATTCTAAGCAACCAACAGGCAAAAATCCCCCTGCACCCCCAGTGGGAGGCTAACCTAACAAATATTGCTGACCGGTGTTTGATTTTAGAAAATATTGATCCTAAGGCAGAAATAAGTTTAGTTTTTGTTGATAATGCGGGTATTCAAGAATTAAACAAGACTTATCGGGGTCAGGATAAACCTACCGATGTCCTTTCATTTGCTCTTTTAGAGACAACTGAAGATGAAATACCGATAGTTGATGAAGAGGAAGAAATACTCCTAGGCGATATTATTATCTCTTTGGAAAAAGCTCTCCATCAAGCAAAGGAATATGGTCATTCTATTGAGCGGGAAATAGCTTACCTTATGGTCCATGGTTTATTACATCTTTTAGGGTATGATCATATGAATGAAGAGGATAAGGTTATCATGCGTAATAGAGAGGAAGAACTATTGGAAGCAGTGGGACTGGGGAGATAGAGGGGAACAGTGAAAGAGTTTTTGATATTTAACCACGGATGCACACGGATTAACACAGATTAAATGTTAAGTTTTAAGGGTCTTATATAACTGTAGGGGCGGACGACCCTGTCCGCCTTTTTACGGGTGAAATGTAACTTTAAGGTTATTTTATTTAATAAATATCCGTGTTTATCTGTGTGCCCGGAGGGCCCGTGGTTTAATAAAGTGTGCAGAGGTACATATGAAAAATTTTACGGAATTCATGAAAGCTTTCGGTCATGCCTGGCACGGTATTATCTACTGTATTAAAGATGAAAAGCATATGCGTATTCATTTGTTTTTTGCGGTTTTGGCCATAAGTTTATCATTGTATTTTCGCATACCCGTTAATGAATGGCTAATGGTCATTTTTAGTATTACCTTAGTAATAACATTAGAGATGCTTAATACAGCACTTGAAAGAACCATTGATATGTTTATAAAAGAGCTTCACCCTTTAGCCAAGATAGCAAAGGATGTAGCTGCTGGTGCAGTTTTAGTAGCCGCCCTTAATGCTTTAATAATTGGGGCGGTTGTTTTTCTACCTAAAATATGCAAGTATTTTTAGGCCCTTTCCAAACAAAACTAAGGATAGAGCGGAAATGAATGGAGGATTTTTATTTGGATACGGGTATAGTTCTTCAAATAGTAATGCTTTTAATATTATTAGGCCTTTCTGCATTTTTTTCTTCCGCAGAAACAGCTTTGTTTTCTCTAAATAAGGTAAGAGTTTTACATATGGCTGAGGAAGGAAACAAAAAAGCTCAGCTAGTTATGAATTTATTAGAAGAGCCTAATCGAGTTATTTCAACGGTCCTAATTGGTAATAACATTGTTAATATCGGTGCATCTGCTATTGCTACTTCATTGGCAATCAATCTCTGGGGTAATAGCGGGGTAGGTATAGCTACCGGTATTATGACATTTCTTGTTTTAGTTTTTGGCGAAGTAACCCCTAAGTCCTTTGCCGCTCAAAATGCCGAAAACTGGGCCTTAAAAATAGTTGATATAACCAGATTCTTGAGTATTGTTTTTTTACCAATTATCAAAGTTTTAACTTCATTAACTAATTTCATGCTAAAACTTACTGGTCGTAATGCCAAGGAAGATCCTTTCATTACAGAGGATGAATTGCGTTTATTGGTAAATGTAGGTCAGGAAGAAGGATTGATAGCTGAAAGCGAGCGGGCTATGATTAATAGCATTTTTGAATTTGATGACACTCTAGTTAGAGAGATAATGACGCCTAGAATTGATATTATTGCTATTGATGTTAGTGATAATTTAATTAATTTAGTTAATATAGCGATTGATGGAGGTCATTCCAGAATCCCGGTTTATGAAGAGACTATAGATAATATCGTAGGTATTATTTATGCCAAAGATTTACTGAAAATAATTAATAAAGACTTAAAAAATGTAGAGGTCCGTAAATTGATGCGGCCGGCTTTTTATATTCCTGAAACCAAAAAGGTTACAGATCTTTTGGCCGAATTAAGACAAGCTAAAGTTCATATGGCTATTGTTATTGATGAATATGGTGGTACAGCAGGACTTGTCACTATTGAAGATGTTATTGAGGAAATAGTAGGTGACATTCAAGACGAATATGATATCGAAGAGGATGCTATTGTCATTCTCCCGGATGGTGGAATTAGAGCCGACGCCAGGGCGAGTATTTACGATATCAATGAGGCCTTAGAAATTGATTTGCCTGATGACGATTTTGAAACAATAAGTGGCCTAGTATTTCAACTTTTAGGTCATATTCCCAAAGAAGGAGAAGAGATATCCTTAGGAGAGATTAGAATCAAGGTGGAAAAAATTTTAGGCCGGAGGGTAGATAAAGTAAAGGTTTGGAAGGAAGAAGGGAGGAAAGAATGATGACTTATGAGGAACTAGTTCAAATGGCAGCTCGGGCCAAGGAAATGGCTTATGTGCCCTATTCGAATTTTCGGGTAGGAGCTGCTTTATTAACGGTAGATGGTGAAGTTTTTACCGGTTGTAATATTGAAAATGCCAGCTTCAGTTTAACTAATTGTGGGGAAAGAACGGCAATTTTTAAAGCAGTTTCCGAAGGTCATAAAAAGTTTAAAGCAATAGCCATTTCTACCGATACAGAAACATTGACTTCACCTTGTGGTGCCTGTAGACAAGTATTGATTGAATTTGGTGAAAATATTGAGGTCATAATGGCTAATGTCCACGGTGACTATCAAATCTATAAAGCTAAGGATTTGTTACCATTAGCTTTTAGCCCTGTAAAGCTTGAGGAGGAGAGAAAATAATGAAATCAGGCTTTGTAGCCATTATCGGCCGACCTAACGCGGGGAAATCAACCCTATTAAATAGTATTTTAGAAAGGAAAGTAGCTATCATTTCCGATAAACCTCAAACAACTCGTAATAGAATAACCGGAATATTAAGCCGGGAGGATGCGCAAATAATTTTTTTGGATACTCCGGGTATTCATAAACCCAAACATAAATTAGGTCAGTATATGGTAGATATTGCTCAAACAACACTGGAAGAGGTTGATGTCATATATTATATGGTGGATGCAAGTGTTAGCTTTGGCTCTGGTGAAGAATACATAATTAATAAGTTGGAAAAAGTTAAAACTCCCATTTTTCTTATTTTGAATAAAACTGACTTGCTAAAAGAAGAACAAATTTTATCTACAATAGCACAGTGGCAAAACCGAAGAGAATTTCAGGAGGTTTTCCCCATATCAGCCTTAAGAGGGGAAAATATTAATAGATTAGTTGAAAAAACTGTTGAAATTTTACCGGAAGGGCCAAAGTATTATCCGGATGATGCTGTAACAGACCAACCAGAACAGGTTGTCATCAGCGAATTAATACGAGAGAAAATTCTTCATTTAACACGGGAAGAAGTTCCTCATAGTATAGCAGTAGTAATTGATTTGATGCAAAAAAGGCGTAATAACACTATTTATCTAGGGGCAACTATTTTCGTAGAAAGAGATTCTCAAAAAGGTATAATCATTGGTAGAAAAGGAGAACTCTTACGCCAAATAGGTTCCTTAGCGCGAAAAGATATTGAAGTTCTTTTAGGAAATAAAGTGTATCTGGAATTATGGGTAAAAGTTAAAGAAGACTGGCGAAATCGGGAAAACATTTTGCGTAATTTAGGTTATCAAGATTATTAAAGTTTATGAGTGGGCGAGAAGAATAATTCACCCTTTCGCCGCGACACCATGACATGGTTTTCCGGAACATTGTGATATTGAATCTTGAACATTGTTGGGGCAGAAGGACTCCGTCTGTCCAAGGGAGTCATAGCCTAGGGTGAAATTTTAGGTTGACAGTGTTTTTTTGAATTGATAAAGTCAAATAGGGGCTCTAGTCACTAGCCATTAATAAAAGCTGAGGTGAGATTTTGTGGAAGGCAAACCGCGAAGTAGCAAGTTAAACAAAAAGAAAATAGCAGTGGGGAGCCGTTTCCATAGATAGGCTTCCCCGGGGAGGAGAAGCCTAATGAAAGAACGCAACAATTATTTATTTAACGTTATAAAAGAACTTTTGGTTGCCCGTGATGAAAAACATTTGAAACAATTTTTGCAGGATATGCACCATGCTGACGTGGCAGAAGTTCTAAAAAATCTTAGCACAAAAACACAAAAACAATATCTTTTAGCTCAGTTAGATTCAGATCAGGCAGCCCTTGTTTTAAATGAATTCGACGCCGAATTCGTGGCTGATTTACTCCAAGAAATTTCTCCAGAAAGGGTTTCCGAGATTTTTGAAGAAATGCCTTTTGATGACGCTGCCGACTTTCTTGGGGAACTTTCGGAAAATGATAAAGAAAAGTTCTTAGATTTATTTGAGATACAAGATGCGGAAGATGTTCGGGAATTAATGGACTATCGGGAGGATACTGCCGGTGGTATAATGACCACTGAATATGTGGCTATTCCTAACAATATTACTGCGAGTAAAGCTATTGAGGTCCTAAGAGATACTGCACCTGATGCGGAAACTGTGTATTATGTTTATGTGATTAATCTCCAGAATCAGTTGGTTGGTGTAATCTCTTTAAGGGAACTGATAATTGCCAATCCTGCTTCTCTGGTTTCCGATATAATGCGTAAAAAGGTCATCAGTGTTAATGTTAACGATGATCAGGAAGATGTAGCCCGCATGGTGGCTAAGTATGATTTTTTGGCCGTTCCCGTTGTTGATCAAAAACAACACCTTATTGGTATCATTACTGTTGACGACGTAATCGATGTTATTCATGAAGAAGCAACGGAAGATTTATACCGTTTAGCAGGTACCTCTGAAGATGATGAAACAGTAGCCAAGTTTTCTACGGCTGTTAAATCCAGGCTGCCCTGGCTTTTAATTACTATGGTTGGAGGAATGCTCTCCGGCCAGGTCTTACAAAGGTTTTCTGAAGAGTTAAATGCGGTTGTAGCTTTGGCCTTTTTTATTCCTTTATTAATTGGTATGGGTGGGAATGTAGGAACTCAATCTTCGACGGTAACTGTTCGCGGTATTGCCACGGGACAAGTAAATACCGGTACAATAGCTAAAACAGTGCTTAAAGAGTCTATGGTTGGCATTTCCTTGGGAACTGTGATGGGGGTTATTGTGGCCACTACTGCTTTTATCTGGCAAGGTAGTTTCAAGCTAAGCCTTGTAGTGGGCTTGACCATGTTTACTAATATGTTTGCGGCGGCAACAATGGGTACAGCTGTTCCCCTATTTTTAAGAAAAATTGGAGTGGACCCTGCAGCTGCTTCAGCTCCCTTTATCTCAACTACCGTAGATGTGATGGGTTTAATAATTTACTCCATTTTAGCTACTTTGATTTTGGGAATCCTTTAAGGGGAAAGCTCCATGTCAAAAGTACCTACAGAAAAAAGATTTCACTTCACTATGTTTCGTTATATTAATATTTCGCTTCGCTAGATTTTATATATTGTTTAGGGTAGTGTTATTGCGAGCGTAGCGTGGCAATCTGTCACCCGAGAGATTGCCACGCCTATCGGCTCGCAATGACACCCCACGAATTGACAAGCAGACTAACTGACTAAAGACGATTAGACGAGTTGACGAGTCGACTAATTGACGAAAAAAATCGAGGTGTACATATGTCCAGATTAGAGATCGCGAAATATATTGACCATACTCTTTTAAAACCTGAAGCAAATGAAAAAGATATTATACAGTTGTGTCGAGAAGCAAAAGATTATCAGTTTTATGCAGTTTGTGTAAATCCTTGCTATGTTAACTTAGCTGCGAAATTATTAACAGGTACTGCTGTAAAAATAGCTACGGTAATTGGTTTTCCTTTAGGGGCTAACATCAAGGAAGTAAAAGCCTTTGAGGCAGAACAAGCTTTTAAAGCCGGTGCCCAAGAAGTTGATATGGTTATTAATATCGGAGCATTAAAGTCGGGAAATTTTGAAGTGGTTAAAGAGGATATTCAGGTTGTGGTAGATGTAGCGAAAGATCAAGTTCCTAAAAAGGTTGTCAAAGTAATTATTGAAACGGGTTTACTTAATGATATTGAAAAAGTAAAAGCCTGTGAACTGGCCTTAGCAGCTGGTGCCGATTTTGTAAAAACTTCTACCGGTTTTAGTGGTAGTGGTGCAATCTTGACGGATATTCAATTAATGAGAAAAGTAGTGGGTGACAAGGCTCAAATTAAAGCATCTGGTGGTATCAGGGATTTAAAAACTGCCCAGGAATTTATCAGTGTCGGTGCCAATCGCATTGGTACTAGCTCGGGAGTCGCAATTGTAACATCAATGTCATCCCTTTAGAATTATCATATGTAACTCTCACATTACGATCAAGTGACTCTTAGCTTTAAATGGAGCTTGCCTAAGAGAAAAACTTTTTCAAGATGGGTTTCTTACGATTGGTAGTCATCAAATAAATGAGAATTTTTGTCATTGCGAGCTGATAGGCGTAGCAATATAGATTGCTTCGTCGCTTTTCATAATGACACGATTTGGTCGATTATTCATAGAATAGTCGGCTATTTTTTATTATGTAGCAATTTACATACTTGCCATTTTGCAAAGTATCAAGGATTACAGTACAGGAATGCGCGCATTTCTTGTGTTGCATTAAATATATATCCTCTATATGTATTAATTTTCCGTTAATTATTAAAAAAATTTATGAAAAAAAGTCTTCCCTAATTCCGAGTAATATAGTATGATAAAAACACAAATGATAATCATTATCAATAAGGAGGAAAAACACATGGTTTTAGCCGAAGTTAAAAAAGGTCAAACTTTTAAAATACTTTCAATTCCCAATGAGGTTGTTCGTGCTCAGGCTATTCGCTTTGGTATTTCCGAAGGTGCTGTTGTCACTTGTGATGAATTGATACCGGCGGGGCCTGTTATTTTAAAAAAGAATAGACAAGAAATCGCCGTTGGCTATGGTTTAGCCCGGGAGATTTTAGTTGAAGCAGTATAGGGAACGATACTTACTAACTATCGACTATTGACCACTGGTTACTAGTCACTAGTAACTAATTTCGGAGGTGAAAAAAATATGGCTCATTGTCATGGAAGTAATATTAAAATAGATTTGCCGGAACATGGACGGAAGATTGTTTTAGCAGGTAATCCTAATGTAGGTAAATCAGTTTTCTTTAATGCCTTTACGGGTATGTATGTGGATGTTTCCAATTATCCGGGAACTACCTTGGATATTTCCCATGGAAGCTATGGTGAAGATATTATTATTGATACACCAGGTGTCTATGGTATTTCCTCTTTTAATGATGAGGAACGGATTGCCAGGGATGTAATTCTATCTGCTGATATAGTTGTGAATGTGGTTGATGCTGTTCACTTAGAACGAGATTTGTTTCTGACCCAGCAGATTATTGATACAGGGGTACCGGTAATAATCGCTCTTAATATGGTTGATGATGCTAAAAGACAGGGAATCAAAGTGGATGCTGACCTCCTGGAACATTTATTAGGAGTACCGGTTATCGAAAGTGTTGCCATAAAAGGTATCGGTATTGAGAAAGTAAAAAATAGTATAAATAAAGCAAAACCCGGGATTATCTCTCATGATGAGTTACAAGTAATGCTAACAAAAATGCATGCCAGGGTAGGTACTCAAGGTGAGGCTCTTTTAGTCCTAGAGGGAGATCCCATAATCGCCCAGAGGCATGGTTTACAGCCTGCTAACCATCGGGAGGAAATATATCTGATGCGGCGGGAAAGAGTTAATGATATAGTGGGTCATGTCGTTTCGGAAGTTCAAGAGGGGACCGATTTTAAAACTAAGCTGGGGCGGTGGATGATTAAGCCGATTACCGGTATACCGATACTTCTGGTAATGCTCTATTTAATGTACCAAACTATCGGTGTTTTTGTGGCCCAAACTGTTGTAGATATTACAGAAGGAATCATAATGTCCGAATTCTATGAGCCCTTTATGCGGGAAGTTGTAAGTAAATTCGTGGACTTAAATAGTTCCATAGGTTATATTTTAGCCGGTGAGTTTGGTGTTTTAACCATGACTGTTACTTATGTTCTCGGGCTTTTAGCTCCACTGGTAGTAGGGTTTTATTTCTTCCTTTCTGCTTTTGAGGATTCCGGTTATTTGCCGCGATTAGCTGCTTTGACTGACCGATTACTTGGTATGGTGGGGTTAAATGGTCGAGCCATTATTCCCATAATTTTAGGGTTCGGTTGTGTAACCTTAGCAACTGTGGTTACCAGGATGTTAGGTTCGGTCAGAGAAAGACAAATTGCTATTTTCCTTTTAGCCTTGGCTATACCCTGTTCTGCTCAAATGGGAGTAATAGCAGGTATGTTGGCCGGGTTAGGTGGAGAATATGTAGCTCTTTATGTGGTAGTAATCGTTAGTATGATGGCCATCGTAGGTACTTTGTTAAATCATGTTTTACCCGGCAAATCCACAGATTTATTGATTGATTTACCACCTTTAAGACTTCCTCGAATGGATAATGTCTTAAAAAAGACTTTTACTAAATCCTATGGATTTTTAAAAGAGGCTACACCTTTATTTGCTCTTGGTGCATTTTTGATTAGTATTATGGACTTAACCGGATTTTTGGCTGCTTTACAAAATTTCTTAGCTCCGCTGACTGTCGGTTGGCTAAACTTACCCAAAGAAGCATCTACTGCTTTTGTAATGGGTATAGTCCGGAGAGATTTCGGTGCTGCAGGTTTAAGTGATTTAGCTTTGGACCCGTTAGCTACAATTGTAGCTCTGATTACCATTACTTTATTTGTACCATGTATTGCAGCCATCTTGGTACTCTTTAAAGAGCGCAATAAAAAGGAAGCGGCCATTATGTGGATTGGTTCTTTAACAATTGCCTTTTTCGTAGGAGGGGTTGTTAATAAACTTTCAGGGCTCTTTAATAATGATGTTACAGGTAGTTGGTTTACGATTCTTGTCTTTATCGGTTTAGCTGGGATTACTTCAGTACTGGTCAGAATTAAAAAAAGCCCACAGGTTAAGACTGTTTCTCAGGAGGGATAAATAATGAAATGTCCCCAATGTGGTTATGAAATAAGAGAGGAAAATGCTGTTCGTTGTCCCAGATGCTTTAAAAGCCTTCTGCACACAGGCGGATGTACTAATTGTGGCAAATGCTCAATAAAAAAGGTAGCTATAGATGAGCACAGATGAATATAGATTTTTTTTCAATGTGCCGGAGGGCACATGGTTATATGGATTGTAGGGGCAGGCTTTGTGTCTGCCCTTTTTCTGGTCATTATGAACGTTAGTGAAGCAATCCCTCCTTTACGCGATTATCTCCACAACCGGGATCGCCACGTCGCTATCGCTCCTCGCGATGACAGATAGCGACTTCTTTCTGTAGAACTGTAGATACTGTAGCTACAGTAGATACGGGGCGAAGCCCCTCAAAATCATCTTGCTTGTCCAAAACTTGAAATAGTTGCTTCAACTTGCACGTTTATGGGTACATTGGGGAAAGTTTCTTCCCAATCAAGGCTTTTATACATTTGAGGGTACTTATTATAAAGTTTCATACCAAAGCCTAAATAATCTGTTTGCAAATCTTTTTGGGCTTTATGGATAGCATGTTTTACTTCTTTTTCAATAACTTTATTAAAAAGCTCTTCAAGCTTTCGTATGTCTTTTATCTCACTTAACATATGATTACCTTCTTTTTGTAAAATAACACCCTGGGTTTTTAAATTAACCATGAAGCTTAATTCATTATTTTCGACTTTTGGTTGTATTTTTAGTTTTCTTTTCTCAATATAGTAGGAAAAAACTTCGTCTTTTGATTGCCCTACAACTATAGACTCCCCCTTACCTACAAACCAGTTGGCATGTCTTGTTTCATCTTTACTTAACCAACCAAAAAGTTTCCAGTCCTTAAAAACACAAGCACCATGGCGAGTTACTGATTCTCCCCCATCCGATAGAAAAAGCCGCGCCCCTAATGATATTCCATTATTGATATACATTTCTTTTAATATATCACTAAACGGTTCATACCTATTCATAGATAAATCTAGGGGCTTAGGAGTAATTAATTCCATGGAAATTAGTTGGGAAAATTGGGGTTTTAGTTTAAAAATATCTTTAGCCTCACTATTATGGGCAAAAAATACCCTTAACCTCCTAGCTACGTCCGGGTTTCTTTTAAAATAATCCAAAGGATTTTTCAAACTTTCTCTAGCTAAATCTTCTCCGATAATTAAGATATTAAAATGAGCAAGGGATATTTTAAAAGGCACCCTGGCTTGGATATCATCTATGGCCTTTTGAATTGTTTCACCTTCAGCAGTATAAATGACACTTGCTGTTTCTTTATTCCTTTCTAATCGTGAGGCTGATTCTTTAAATAAATTGGGTAATAGTATTTCAGCGGTTACTTTATATCTATTAGGTATTTCGCCGGTTGCAGTTAAAGGGTTGGCCGGTTTGTCTAATCCAATAGTAGTGATATACGCTCGGTCATTAATATCTAATAAGTCCCAGCAGCCGGTACCGGTAAATAATAAAGCTAAAGTTAATAGATAAAAATATGTTCTCTTAATCATGGCTCGGCCTCCCTTGCTTACGGAAGAGGGCAAGTAGGAGAGTCAGTAAAGGTATTAAAAAAATAAAGACAATTGTTATGTAGTTTATGATTTGCCAGATAAGGGTACTCCAAGCGTAATTAGGAATAATATAGGAAAACATCATGGTGAATACTCCCACTAAAAGAATAATAAATTTTTTGTTTTTTATTTTAAAGGCTACAATTATTCCATATGCTGCTAGATAATAAAATAAAATACCGGCACAAAATAAAGAAATAAACCAGGCAAAGGTAAATAATAGGTCAAATCTTTCTCCGATAAGACCAGGTATTTCAATAAGTTGTAGAACGGTAAAATTAGGCCATAATAACTCTCTAACACAGTGTAAACCTAATCCCCCCACACTAATGAGGATTTGTGTCAAAGCTAAAAAGTTGATGAGACCTACTCCTATTAAAGCATTTTTATAGAGTGATTTTTTGTTACCTTTAGAAAAAAAGGGGTAGGTAAATAAAATAACTTCGATCCCTTGCAGAAACCCACAATATACAATAGTACCTTTAATAAGGGGTAAAAAACCATTTTCCAGGATGGGGAAAAAGGTGGAAAAGTCTATTTTTTGTAAGGAGAGGCCAATACTTACCAATAAAAATCCTATAAAAAAGGGCAACATTACTTGATAAAAACGGACTAAATTACTAAAGCCATAAGATATTATCCATATAATCCCAATGAGTAACAAAATGTTTTGTACAATCACGGGGGTTTTCTGCAAAAAAAACATTTTGTTGATTTGTACAGTATCCTCGAGAAATAAAGTTATATATGTTAACCAGTAGAAAAAATAGCCAATGACTAACAGGTATGTAATAGGTTTGCCCCAGATTTTTTTGCTATATTCGAAAAAAAGTTTCTTTTGGAAATCTATTGGCTAAAGTGATCAATAAATAGACCAGAAGAAAACTAAAAAGGCTGCCTAAAATAACCACTAGCCAAGCATCTCGGCCCGCGATACTTACGACCATGTAGGTAAAATGGATGAGTATACACTCACTTAAACCGATAAATATGAGAATCATTAAAGCCTGGGGGTAAATCTTCTCTTGAAATTTAAAGGTCTTATTCATTGTTATCACCTAATTTTCGTTTATAGGTTGTATCAGGCGGCATATCAGTTGTATCTTCTTTCAAAATAGTGTGCCCCCAGGCACTTAAATTCATAGGTGCTAGGGGTGCTAGATAGGGAACACCAAAAGATTTGAGTGTTACCAGATGAATATTTATATAGAAAAATGCCATAGCTAGCCCGAAAAGACCGAAAAATGTGGAGAAGAGCATAGTGAAAAATTGGATCATCCGGACTGAAGAACGTAAGTCAAAGTCGGAGATAGTATAAGTAGCAATAATAGACAGGGTAACAATAATAATCAGGGGTGCGCCAAACATATTGGAGGCAAGGCCTGTTAAAACTAAAGATATTGGGGCAAAAAGAGCTACAGTTTGGCCAATAAAGGTGGGAAACCTTAACATGACCATCCGCGTTGCTTCTGCTATTCCGATTAGAATAAAAGTTTCTAAATAAACGGGTAAAGGACTAGAACTACGTGCTGCGATAATATTAAAAGATAAGATAGTAGGAATAAGTTCCGGATTATAGGAAGTCAAGGAAATATGAAAAGCCGGTAAAAAGGTTGCTATTAATAGGAGTATAATTCGGGCTATGCGAAAAAAACTGCTGGCAACAAACCATCTGTGGTAGGAATCGTCATAAGTATCTAAAATGTCAAATAAAGTCGTGGGGGCTAATAATGTATCGGGAGTACCATTTACTAGAATTGCGATTCGACCTTGGTTAAGAGCAAATATAGTAACATCAGGGCGATTAGTTTTTTCCACTTGGGGGAAAGGACTCCAGGTGAAATTTTGAATGTTTTTTTCGATAAAATTAGAATCTAAAATTATTTCAGCATGAATCTTTTCCAGTCTAGTTTTAACTTCTTGTAAAATACCTTGATGTACGATATCTTTAAGGTAAACAATACTTACTTTAGTTTGGGTACGACTACCAATGGTAAAATTTTCAACAACTAGATTGGGATCAGGTAACATTTTTTTTAGGGTGGAAAGATTAAATTCCAAATTCTCCGAGTTAAGTCTTTGGGGGCCCCGTCCTACTTGATGCTTTGCCCTGGGAGTATTTTGGAAAATAGGAATTTCCATAGGTATAGAAGAGGGCACTTCTGCTACCGGAACATTTATATTTTCTTTTGTGTCCTTATTATTTTTCTTTTTTTTTCCATTTAAAAAATTTCACTGATAAAGCCCTTTCTTTGGAAACTTTTTTAATAACTTTAGTATGGGATAATTAACAAATATTATGTAACAAAACAATATTGGTTAAAGAGTAGTTAAGCAACAGTTATAGATGGTGAAATGTATTTACTATTTTTGTAAAAAAGATTTATAATAAATAGTGATAGGAATCATATCCTGGTGGAAAAAGAAGGGCAGTATACCTATCGATTTTCTTTGATAAACTATACTGCGTGAGTAAGTCCCAAACAGAAAGGATGGTCACCATGCAGATAAAGGACTTTTTTTGGCAATATTTTCAGCATACAGGTGGAGTAGGAGCATATTTAATCTATAAACAGATGTTGGTGGAAGATGAAGATTTGATTCCTAAGGTTGTTCCAGAAGAAGAGTAGGTGAAGCAGTTGCCGGAAATTTTGAAAACTAGTGCGGTGGTTTTACGGGCACGAAATTATAATGAAGCAGATCAGCTTCTTACTCTTTATACGGAAAAGGCAGGAAAGCTTGCAGCTATTGTTAAAGGAGTAAAAAAACCAAAAAGTAAACTGCGTGGCGGAGTCCAGGTTTTTAGCCATACCAATGTGGTACTTTATCTAGGAAAAAATTTAGCTACAGTAACCCAAGCAGAACCCATTAATACTTTTGCCCCTTTAAGGGAAGACCTTTCCCGGATGAGCTCTACTGCTTATCTAGCTGACCTCCTCGAAAATCTCATACCTGAAGGGGAAAGTGATGAAAAGCTTTTTAAGGTAATTTTAATGGGTTTATATTTATTATCCCTAGAAGAACCTTGGCTAGCCACAAAGGTCATGGAGCTTCGCTTATTGCGGCAATTGGGTTATGAACCTATTTTAGGTAGTTGTGCCAATTGTGGCCGGAAAGAAGCTGGTATTAATTATTTCTCTCCGGAACTCGGTGGCTTTCTCTGTGGCCAATGCTTAAGTGATAAGCCCGGACTTTCAGTTGTCAAAGCCAGCGGAGAAACATGTGTCATATTGAGACAGCTTATGACTATGGAATTAAGAAAAATTAATCGTTTACGGATTTCTACTAATGCTAAAAAAGAATTGGATGAAATACTGGATTTACATATTGTTTTTTGTTTAGGCAAGAAATTGAAGTCAAAGGAGTTTCTAAACGCATTGACGATTTAAACGTAGGCGCGTTATTAGACTACTGGGATAATTTATTGGGTTGGTCGATAGTAACATTCCAACTTTTGAAGGTATTTTTTCCCTTCGCCAGGGTATAATTTATTCTGAAGGGGGTATTTTGATGGATGAACTAGCCAAAATTGACCTATTGCGAGAAAGAACGGGAGTAGGTTATAAAGAGGCCAAAGAGGCTTTAGATAAAGCCGGAGGAGATGTAGTTCAGGCCTTAATTTTTATCGAAGAGCAAAGATCTAACCTGGATGAAGATTTACAGAAAAAAGGCAAACAAATCATGGCCCAGGTGAAAGAAATCATAAAAAAGGGTAATGTCAATAAAATAAAGTTAAAAAAAGAGGATAAAACTGTTTTTGAGTTCCCGATAAATGTGGGTGTCCTAGGTTTGGCCGGTGCTGCTGTAAGTTCTACCTTTGCTTTGGTGGCAGCTTTGGGTACTGTAGCAGCCCTTGCTAATAAGTATACCTTGGAAATCGAAAGACCCGGAGGAAAAGTTGAAACCCAGGAAATACAACTGTATGATTATGAAGAACAGTGAAACAGTGAAAGATTGGAACAGTGTTGTAGGGAACGACCCGTGTGTCATTCCGCAATCGCTCTTGACATCATAAAATATTTTTGCTAAATTTAAACTAAATTAGACGAAAAAACCCATATATAGCAATGACAGAGAGGAGTATCTATTGCAAACTTCCCAAGCGAGCCGGTGGTAGTGAAAGTCCGGTGAAGAACAATAGTGAATGGCACTCTGGAGCTTTTTACTTTGAGGTGGATCTAAATATTTTAGATCAATCAGGGTGGAACCGCGGGAATTTGCCTCCCGTCCCTGTCTGTAGGGACGCGGAGGCTTTTTGTGTTGCAACAGGTAGTATGGGGCTCGCCCACGTGCCCACTCACCACGAGTAGACGTATTGACGAACCCACGAATTGACGAACTAACGAATTGGAGTGTGATTTTATGAATTTTCAAGAACTAATTCTAGCCCTGAATAAATTTTGGGGTGAACATGGCTGTATTATTCAGCAGCCTTATGATTTAGAAAAAGGTGCGGGAACCATGAATCCTGCTACTTTTTTACGAGCTTTAGGCCCTGAACCATGGAATGTGGCTTATGTGGAACCATCCCGCCGACCTACTGATGGTCGTTACGGGGAAAATCCCAACAGGCTCCAGCATTATTATCAATATCAAGTAATTCTTAAACCATCACCTGATAATATCCAGGAGTTGTATCTGGATAGTTTGAGAGCTATTGGTATTGACCCGCTTATGCATGATATTAGGTTCGTAGAGGATAACTGGGAATCCCCTACTTTAGGTGCTTGGGGCTTAGGCTGGGAAGTATGGTTGGATGGGATGGAAGTAACTCAGTTCACCTATTTCCAACAGTGTGGTGGTATTGACTGTAAGCCGGTAAGTGGTGAAATTACTTATGGGATTGAACGGTTAGCTATGTTTATTCAGAAAAAAGATAGTGTCTATGACATTGAATGGGTAGATGGTATTACCTATGGTGATGTGCACCATCAAGGTGAAGTAGACTATTCTCATTATAACTTTGAAGTGGCCGATACTGATATGCTGTTTATGCTTTTTGATGCTTATGAAAAAGAAGCTATCAGGGTTGTAGAAAAAGGGCTTATCCAACCAGCTTATGATTATGTATTGAAGTGTTCCCATGCTTTTAACCTTTTAGATGCGCGAGGAGCTATTAGTGTTACAGAGCGTACCGGTTATATTGCCCGGGTGAGAAATATGGCCAGGGTTTGCGCTCAGGGTTATGTGAAACAACGGGAAACCTTAGGTTATCCTTTAATTAAAAATCCCAAAGAGCGGGAAGCTTTGGGTCTTATCGAAGAAAAAGAAAAGGAGGCAAAATAATGCGTAATTTACTTTTAGAAATAGGTACTGAAGAAATACCTGCTAAATTTATGCCTCCGGCTTTACAACAATTAAAAGAAATGGCTGAGAAAAAATTCAGTGAGGCCAGACTAGCCTATCAAGAAGTAAAAGCTTATGGAACACCCAGAAGAATTGTGCTTTATGTTCAGGGTCTGCCGGAAGTGCAGGGGGATTTGATAGAGGAAGTAAAAGGTCCTTCAGCTAAGGTCGCATTTGATAGTGAAGGCAATCCCACCAAGGCTGCCCAAGGTTTTGCCCGGGGGCAAGGTGTAGATGTTAATAATTTAACAGTTAAAGAGACTGATAGTGGATCATATGTTTTCGCCCTGAAAAAAATTGCCGGTCGACCTGTACAAGAGGTTTTAAAAGAAATTCTACCTCAACTTGTACTGGGGATAAATTTCCCCAAACCTATGCGGTGGGGTTATTCCGATCTTAAATATGCTCGACCTATTAGATGGTTGGTAGCTTTATTTGGTACGGAAATTATTAATTTTAACATTGGAGAAGTAACAAGTAACAGTATCTCCCGGGGCCATCGCTTTTTAGGTAAAGAAGAAATCGATATTGCCAGTGCGGATCAATATTTTGCTTTATTAGAAGAAAATTATGTTATGGTAGACCCTAACCAACGTAAAAAAGTAATTGCTCAGGAAATAGAAGAATTGGCTTCCTCAGTAGGGGGACAGGTAGAACCTGATGATGAGTTATTAGAGGAAATTATATATTTAATTGAATATCCTACCGCTTTAATGGGTAGTTTTGATGAAAAGTACCTGGCAATTCCCAAGGAAGCTGTAATTACACCCATGAAAGAACATCAGCGTTATTTTCCGGTTTTAGATGCTAATGGTGATTTATTGCCTAGATTCATTACTGTACGCAATGGTAATAAAGATCACCTGGAAATAGTTCAAGCTGGTAATGAAAAAGTACTGGAAGCAAGACTGGCAGATGCTAAGTTCTTTTATGATGAAGATCAGAAGGTTAAATTGGAAGAGTATGTTGAAAAACTAAAAGCAATTGTGTTTCAAGAGAGTCTAGGAACAATTTATGAAAAGGTAGAACGTATAAAGCTTGGTGTTATTAATTTATCTTGCACCTTAGGTATAGAAAAGGCTATCGAAGAAAGAGCTTTAAGGGCTGCCCATCTATCTAAGGCCGACTTGGTAACAAATATGGTTTACGAATTTCCGGAATTACAGGGAATAATGGGTGAAAAGTATGCTCTGCTTTCCGGAGAAGACCATGTGGTAGCCAAAGCAATTTTCGAACACTACCTACCACGTAATGCTGGAGATATTTTACCCGAAACCATGGAAGGAACTTTAGTAAGTATCACTGATAAAATGGATACTATTGCCGGTTGTTTTGCGGTGGGTATTGAGCCTACAGGCTCCCAAGACCCTTACGCTTTAAGAAGACATGCTCTAGGTATTTGTCATATCATTATTGACAAAGGTCTCAATATTTCATTAAAGGCAGTAATCGAGCAGGCCCTAAATAGCTATCAAAACAAACTAGATATTGACAAAGCTCAACTAACTAATAATA